>JBBIPX010000076.1:0-16378 GCA_037442625.1 Desulfobacteraceae bacterium | reverse complement strand
ATCGTTTCCGGAAATGGAATAACCATTCAGAATTATTCTTTCGGCAGCATTCACACATCCGCCGGTACCGCCTTGCCCCTTCGCCTGAGCCAGATCTATTCCCAGCTTCATCAAATCCTGTCCGCTGAATCGCCGGATTTGATGATTGTCGAAGATGTATTTTCCATTGAAATATTTCCCCGTTCCGGCATTATCCTGGGCAAAGTTTCCGGGATAATTCTTCTGGCCGGGGCGGTTCACAATATCCCCATACAGGAAATCCCGGTGCGGGAAGCCAAACAGGTGCTGACTGGAAACGGCAACGCCAGCAAGGATCAACTGGAAAAATCGGTTCGAAGCCGCCTGTCCCTGACTGTGCCAATCAAGCCGCATCACGCCTCCGATGCGCTGGGACTGGCGATGATCGGGCTGTTGCGACATCACGATGTCAGGATCGTGCAATAAAGATCAATGAGCGTCAAATGATCGGGTATATCGAAGGCAGCATTCTTCAGAAATATGATGATCGGATATTGCTTCTGGCCAATCAGATCGGGTACGAGGTGCTGCTCCCGACCATTGTCCTGGAGTCGTTAACAGATCGTAGCGTTGGGGACAACGTGTCTTTGTTCATTTACTTTCATCAGACGGAAAAACAGCCAAAACCCGTTTTGATCGGCTTTAACACCGATGAAGAAAAAGAATTTTTTCAGCGCTTGATAACCGTGGAAGACATTGGACCCATGAAGGCCGCTAAAGCGCTGACGGTTCCGGTCCCCGAGATCGCAAGTGCAATCGAATCAAGCGATCTGGTGAAACTCCAGAAACTTAAAGGGATCGGAAAACGGACGGCTCAAAAAATGATTGCGTCCCTTGCCGGAAAACTCGACAGGTTCTTACTCCCGGATTTGAAAAAAGGGAGATCCAGACTTCAGCAATCGGATCTGATTGAACCGGTTCTGGATGTACTGGTTGAACAGCTTGGTATAAAACCGCTTGACGCCAGGCGCAGAATCGCTGAAACGCTGTCCCTTAATCCGACGATACTCACCCCGGAAGCGCTTCTTGAAGAAGTATTCCGCACCAGGCCGAAATGACCGCCCAGATGACTGCTAAATCGATCGATAAAATGAAAAAATCACCGGCGCTGACACAGGGCATTGTTGCCGGAGCCTGTCAGCCTGCGGACATGGAAGCGGATCTGCAGTCGCTTCGCCCCGATCGCTTGTCCGAATATGTCGGCCAGACGGAAGTGGTTGAAACACTGAAAATCGGAATCGAGGCCGCAAAAATGCGGCAAGAACCACTCGATCACGTACTGTTCCATGGACCGCCGGGACTGGGGAAAACCACGCTTGCCCACATCATCGCCAATGAAATGGGCGGAAACCTCACCGTCACATCCGGACCGGCCCTGGAAAAAGGCGGCGACCTCATCGGCATCCTGACGCACCTGTCCAGAGGGGACGTACTGTTTGTGGATGAGATCCATCGCATGCCAAAGGCGGTTGAAGAATTCTTGTATCCGGCCATGGAGGACTTTGCCGTTGACTTTGTTTTTGACAAAGGCGCGCATGCCCGAAGCCATCGCATCCGCCTGGAAAAGTTTTGTCTGGTGGGCGCCACCACACGGGTTGGCCTGATGTCTTCGCCGCTTAGGGACAGATTCGGGATTTTCAGAAGCCTGGATTTTTATCGCGGACCGGAGCTGGTTCAGATCACCCGCAGGTCTGCCGCCCTGCTCAAGATTGCCATCGATAAAGCCGGGGCGCAGGAGCTTTCCCGGCGGTCCCGTGGAACGCCGCGGATTGTCAACCGCCTGTTGAAACGGGTCAGAGATTACGCCCAGGTTCGCTCTGACGGGACCATCACGGAAGACATCGTCAATTCGGCCCTGCATCTTGAGGGAGTCGACGAAAAAGGGCTGACGGATCTGGACCGGCGGTATTTGAAAACGGTGATTGATTTTTATGACGGGGGGCCGGTCGGGATAGAAGCCATTGCCGCAACCCTTCAGGAAGAAACGGACACCCTGGTGGATGTGGTTGAACCATATCTGCTGAAAACCGGCATGATCCTCAGAACTTCATCCGGCAGGCGTGCGGCAGAGAGCGCATATCGGCACCTGGGCTATTCATTTTTGAAAAAAACGACATGACCGAAGACACGCCCGAATATCATCTGTCCTTAAAAGAAACAACGCGTTCTATTTTCCGCTTTTTTCGATACAGAGTTGTATCCGGGTTCGGATCAGGGTCCTGGCCGAGCCGGGGCCACCGATGGAAAGCCGGATATCCTGACAACCGGGTCTCAGGTCCGGATCATCGAAATTGCATTCCCATTCCCTTGGCGGATTCAATGACCCGGAAACCTCCGGCAACGCCGGCTGTGCAGTGGTGAAAATCGCCTGGCGGAAAATACCGCAGATGCCGATTTGAAAGGAATCCACATGGGATATGTGCTGGTATCCCGATGCCCACCCGCGAATGACATAATGTGCTTCCCCCTTTTGAACGATCGCCACCCGTCTGCCCTTCCACCAGTTCTCGTCAAATCCCCTGCCGTTGATGCTGTCGATGTCATATTCGATATTCCCATTGGGATCCACATAGTGGTTGCGGACCCAGTCCAGGAAATTATCCCGGCTGTGGCTCCTGCCGGTTGCCCTTAACCATTTGTCGTATTGATCGAAAAATATGACGCCGATGGAATTAGAATACGGTATGACGCCGAATCGCCAGGAAAACTGTTTTTCGATGGTTTCAAGGGAGGGTGCATCATTTAAAATCAGCGCAATGGCGCTGGCCATGCCGGATCGATCCGCCCCCCTGTAACAATGCAGCAGAATGGGACGCCGGGCGGACTGTAGTGCATCAACGAGCTGATTGAGCCGGTTGTACCGGGGAAGCTCGTGGGAGCCAAAGCCGATATTGAGCATCCGTACCTGATGGCGTTCGGCAACGGACTTTTCATTTTCATACCCTGGATCGCCTTTTTCCGGCCCAAGCAATGAAATGATGGTCCGAATCCCGTAGGTCCGAATAACGGAATCAAGGCGTGAGGCCGAGAGCTGGGCGCTGCGGTAAACCTGGCTGTCGATGACCGGAAAAAAGCGGGGATTCAGGGAAATGTGCCACCAGATTGCGCCGCCAATGACAAGGGCAATCAATACTGCCGCAATCCACTTTCGAATGGGCCGGGTCCGCATGATCATGAGCCGGTTCCGCTCTGCCTCGAAACGGCTTTCATTTCACTGTGAAACATGGTAATTTCCCGAATCTTTGAATACAGGAACGATGGTTTCATTCTCTTTAATTAGTTAACAGGACAAGATCTGTCGGCATCATCTACAGGATACGATCATGAAATGGTTTACCCGCTGCCTGCCCAAGCTTGATTATCGGATGGCGATACTTTTGGGCATTGCTATTCTGAGCCTTTTTCCCCTTCTGGGGACTGCTCCGCTTTTTGATGAGGACGAAGGGTTTTATGCGGAAGCCAGCCGGGAAATGCTTGAAAACGGAAACTACCTGACCGCTCACATCAATGGTGCAGCGCAATATGATAAACCCATTCTCATATACTGGCTTCAAACAGCCAGCTTTCGAATATTCGGCCAGAACGAATTTGCAGCCCGCTTTCCGTCTGCACTGGCGACATTTCTGTGGATGCTGGCGATTTTCAGCTTTACCCGTCGCCACATAGGGCTTCAGAGCGGCTTCCTGTCGGCCCTGTTTTTCATCAGCGCCATTCAGGTTACCATTACCGGCAAGGCCGCCATTGTGGATTCCGCCCTGAATCTCTTCATGACCCAATGCCTCTTTCATTTGTATGAATACACGAAAAACCAAAAGCGGCGGATTTATACCGCCGCGGTTTATGCGGGGCTTGGTTTCCTGGCCAAAGGACCGGTTGCGGTTGTCATTCCCTTTGGCGTCAGCCTGATTTATTGCCTGGTGCAAAAACAGTTCCGAATCTGGGTGAAGATGGTTTTCAACATTCCGGCGATTCTGATCTTTATTGCCATTGCGCTTCCCTGGTATGTACTGGAATACCTGGACCAAGGGATGATCTTTATACAGGATTTTTTTCTAAAACACAATTTAGAACGTTTCTCCCGGACATTTGAAGGCCATTCCGGATCCCTTCTCTATTATCTTCCCGTGATCATTATCGGAACGCTTCCCCATTGCGGCCTGCTGGTCGGCCTTGTTCGCCAGGCAAGATCGCTTTTGAAGCAGGAAGTGTATCGTTTCTGCTTCATCTGGGCCGGGTTTGTGCTGATCCTGTTCTCTTTCGGAAGCACCAAACTGCCGCATTATATCCTCAGTGCATTCCCGCCGCTGTTCATCCTGTATGGGGGCGTTTATGAAGGATTGGCGCGACTGCGGTCTTATCTGGTTCCGGCTGCTGTTTTTCTGGGAATATTTCTGGTGCTGCCGCTGGCCATTTCGCCGGTCATGCCATATGTTCGGGATGATTTCGCGGCCTGCATGATGGCAGCCGGCCGGCCGCTGTTTGGTGCGGGCTATTATGTGTTCTGCGGCCTTCTGGCCGTAGCCGTGATGCTTCTTTTCCGCGTGAAACAATCAGGGTCACTGAGGCCTGCCATCGCGGTTTCCCTAGCTTATCTGCTTCTGGTCAATGTTGTCCTGATGCCGCGAATCGGGGAATTGATGCAGTCTCCCGTTCGAGAAGCCGCGCAGATTGCCTCCCGTCTTCCCGAACAAGCGGTGATGTGGGGACATACCCTGCCAAGCTTCATGTTTTATTCCAAAAAGCTTGTCCAAATGCGGCATCCCGCCCCAGGTGATTTGCTGATCACCAAAAAGACCCGCTTGGCAGAGGTCGGCCCATGTGAAATCCTTTATGAGAAAAACTGCATCGTCCTTGCGCGGATGCTGGGTGGCCCTTAATCCTTGTCTTTTGGATGAAAATCGGATTGAAAGGATGTGTGCGGGTTGCCTTTCACGTGATGCCGCGGGCATGGCAACCAGTGCTATTTAAAACAAATGAGAATCCAGAAAAAAAAAGACCGCCCCTTCAGAAGAAAAGATGCGCTGGCGCCGCGGAAAAAATCCCGGAGCTTGCTGACCGCGCTGGTTGCGGGCGCTTCCGGAGAGATCTTCGAGCTTGAAGGATATGCGGCCGTTGGCATGGACGGGGAAGCGCTGACGCCGTTAACTGCTTCGCAGACGCGGCCCATGCCTTACGGGAGCGAGCTGATGTTTTTGCCGGATCGCATGCCCGTACTGCACAACCTGTCAACCGGCAAGTTTGAAGTCGTGAAAGAAAACCCCTACGCGCCCGGCAGTCCCTTGTTTCCGGTTGCGGCTTTCAATTCGCCGGGATATGTGGTGACCCGCAGTTGCGCCTATCAGGAAACAGCGGCAGCGGGCATGCTGCCGCTGTTTTCGTATGGCGCCGTCGGCTGGCATCCGGAGGGCTTCCGGTCCGCGGTCATCCAGGTGGACGGCGAACCCCGGCAGGATTTGCGGTTCATGAAGATCGAGGATGTGGTGAACGGCATCAAGGCGCTCCGGGAAAGCATGCCGTCCAACCGGCTTCGGGCGCATCTGGAGCACTGCGCGATGACCTACGGGTGCCCTGCCGGGAAAAATTTTTTTCTGGGCCGGTATGAAGCCCCCCTGCCCACTTCCCGATTCTGCAATGCCCGGTGTCTGGGGTGCCTGTCGCTTCAGGAGCAGGGGGTCGTCACAAACAGCCAGGAGCGCATTGATTTTACGCCCACGCCGGACGAGATCGCGGAAATCGCCCTTTTTCATATCCGCCGGGTGAAATCCGCAGTGGTCAGTTTCGGCCAGGGATGCGAGGGAGACCCTCTGCTGGCAGCCGAAGTGATCGCGCCGGCCATCCGCCTGATCCGCGCCAAAACCCTTGAAGGAACCGTCAACGTTAACACCAACGCCAGCATGCCGGATATACTTGAAAAGCTTATCGACGCTGGCATGGACAGCATGCGCGTCAGCATGAACAGCGTTCGCAGCGCTTGCTATGAAGCCTATTTCCGGCCGAAAGGATATAAATTCGCGGATGTCGAAGCCAGCATCGACCTTGCCATCGGCCGAAAGCGGCACGTGTCCGTCAACTACCTGAACTGCCCGGGTTTTACGGATGTCCCCGAAGAAGTGGCGGCGCTAAAGGCCTTTTTAATCAATCACCCGCTTCACTTCATCCAGTGGCGGAACCTGAATTTTGATCCGCTCCGATACCTGGTGGAAATGCACATGGCGGCGCCCCACAGCCTCCCGATGGGGGTGGAGAATGTTCTTGGACTGGTTCAAGAACAATTCCCCCGGGTTCGCCACGGATATTTCAACCCGCCCAAGGAACGTTTTTATCGTCAAAGGATTGCCTGATGAAATGGATTGCCGCAGTGGTCCTCTTGGATGCGGAACCGCCGATCGAGCAGGCAGTGGATCTGATTTCGAGCCTTTTTGACGATCTCGGCCTTTCCGGGGTCGTGGTGGAAGACCCGGACCTGGAGCCTCCGGAAGGCTGGGGGGAAGATGCCCTGCCAAAGCCAGAGCATCATAGCGTAACCGGATATTTCCCCCGGAACGATCTGCTGGCTTTGAACTGCTCTTTACTGGAGCAGGGGTTGGCGGATCTGAAGCTAAAACAGGGCATTTTATTTCAAGTTTTTTATCGCGAGGTGGACGAGGAGGATTGGGCGGAATCCTGGAAAGCCTATTTCTGGCCGGAAAAACTGACGGATATTCTGGTGGTGAAGCCCACTTGGCGGGAATACACACCTGCTGAAGGCGAGATGATCATCGAAATCGACCCGGGCATGGCATTTGGCACCGGCACCCATGCCACAACCGCGCTGTGCGTCGGGATGATTCAGAAATATCTGAAGCCGGGGGATGCTTTTCTGGATGTGGGAACCGGCTCCGGAATTTTAATGGCGGCCGCGGCCAAGCTTGGCGCTTCCAGGCTTTTTGGAACCGATTCTGACAGCATTGCCTGCGATATCGCCAGACAAAATCTGCTCTTGAATCAAGTTGAACCGGACAGGTTCTGTTTGGAATCCGGGAATCTGGTGGATGCGGTTACTGAAACCTTTCAGGTGATTACGGCGAATATTTTATCGGAAATCATTCTGGTGCTGCTGGAGAACATTCAACAGGTGCTGGCGCCAGGCGGCATATTGATTTGTTCCGGGATCACCGAGGCCAATCGGGATAAGGTTATCGACAAAATGAAGTCGATTGGATTCAAGATGTTGGAGGTTCAGTCAAAAGAGGGCTGGGTGGCGATTGCCGGAAAGGAAGCGGCGACTAACGGGTAATTAATATCCATGCGGGTATGAATTGCTCATATTTTCGAAAGCTACTGAAGGCAGATACGGCTGCAATCAGCAGATGATTTTTTTGTATGAGAGGCATTAATAATACGCTGCGAGCGGCTAATCTCATAATGAAATATGCGATGGATATCTTGATGAATGTTTATCTTTTACGTATTGGCACACGATTTGCTGTGTCTACTGGCATCGTAAAAATCTGCGATAACTAAAATAATTTACAAATAGGGAGCGTCTTATGAAAAGAATTGGACTGACCGTCATTGCAGCGTTTTTTATCTCCGGGCTGTTAGCGGCTGGAGCCGGTGCTCAAATGGCCGGCGGCAGGGGGCCCGGGATGGGTATGGGCGGCGGCAGGGGGCCCGGCATGGGCATGAGGGATGGTGCGCATGCCGCGTATGTTATCAATGCACTCGGGCTTGATGAAAACCAGTCGACGGAAGTTAAGGTGATTTTAAATCAGCTTCAGAAGGAGATGATTAAAAAAAGAGCCGATATCCAAGTGGCTGAGGTCGAGTTGAAAGAAATCCTGGCAAAAGATCCGGTGGATGTCAAAACTGCCGAGACCAAGGTCAAACAGATCGCATCCTTAAAAGCAGAGGCTGAAATGATGCATATCCAAGGAATCGAGGATGTGAAAGCCAAGCTGACGCCCGAGCAAAAAAAGAAACTGACCGAAATGATGCAGATGCGCGGAATGGGCCATGGCAATGGCTGGAGGGACTGCCCCATGAATCAAGGTCAAAATACGAAAGGCGGGCCGGATGCAGTGGCCCCGCCTGTAAAAAGCAAAACCCAAAAGGCCGCCCCGCCCGTCAGCGCACAATGAAAGATTGAACCTGTTATACCCGGATTATTTTTCCTCAAATGTAAAAAAGCCGGGCGATTTCATCTGTTCCAACAGGCCGCAAAATCGCCCGGCCTTCCTGTATGTCCTGATTTTCCTGCATAGGTCCGCCAGCGATTCATTTACAAGCCGCAACACCGCCTGTTTCTAATTACATCGATTATCCACCCACGGCATATTGCTATATATCCTGCTTTTCAGATATGCTGAAGGCAAGAAACCCTGTTTTTTGCCGATTCCTTTTATCCGGCGCAATCCGGCCAAGATCGAAGATAAAAAATATCTTGTATATTTAAGCGTGTTTTGCCTATAGAATTCAGAAGCGTCTGTCTCAATCATGAAAGAAAAAACCATGAAAACCATGAAAAACCCATCACGTCATTTTGTCATCGGCATGCTGCTCGTTCTTGTATCGGAATTTTTCCCCGTTCATGCAATTGCAGACGATATTCTTCTGGACAGGACAGAGATTTCCAAACAATATATCGTTCAGATTTCCGGTTCGGTGATGAACGAAAAATTCTCCGGAGCGATGGCCCTGCTGACCTTGATGCCGCCGGCTCCCGGGGGAATCAACCCCTATCAGCTCATCATTGAAGGATTCCCCAAGAAAGATTCCAGAAACAGTTTCTTCTGGAATTCTGAAAATTCAGAAATGACGGCATTATCAAACGAAATCACCTGCGATATCAAACAAACGTATGTTAAACCAGTGCCGATGTACTTCATGTTTTTAAGTCCGGAGCTGCTCAGGCACACCGGCGCTTTGGAATTGCTGGGTGATGAGGGGAAAAAATTTGCCGAAAAAACCGCCCTTCCGACCCTGATCAATGCCCGGGCCGGCAAGCTGAAGCTTTGCATCTATTCTAATTCTGTTACCGGAACCATCTGGATGAAAGGCTATGATCCGGTTGAAAACGCATTTGTCCAGTACAGCGCCACATTGTACGGTAAAAGGTCGTATCGCCTGGCACCCGGACAGGAAACCAAAAAATAATGCGCAGAATGCCGCTTATCTTTATCGCAGCCGCACTTATATCCGTGCTTTCAATAAGTGCCCTTGCGGAAAATATCCGCTTGTCATGGACGCCATCAGGCTACGGCGGCGGCGGTCGATTCACAGCCGTTGCCCTGGATCCGTCCAATCCCCGGATCATTTACATCGGCTCTGACGTGGCCGGGGTTTTCAGAAGCCGGGACGGCGGAGATCATTTTGAACTTGCCGGTGCAGGTCTGGGTGGTTTTGCCGTAGCCGATATCGCCGTATCCCCCAAAGATTCCCGTCAGGTTTTTGCACTCACCGACGCCGGCCTTTATCATAGCATCAATCACGGCGATACCTGGATCCGGCTGTCCGAAGAAATTCGGTACCGGTCCCGTTTTTTCGGGAGCCGACTTTTGTGCTTTGCCGGAAAATCACTGTGGATCGGGACGGATGAAAAAGGCGTTTTCCAGATTCCCCTAAACAACCTCCAGCTTCAACCTCAGCGCACCCAGGGACTGGTATCTTCTAAAATCAGCGGTCTGGCGGTTTGTGGCAACGATCTCTTTGCAGGAACCGCAAGCGGGGTGTATCGCCTGGAGGATCACATCTGGAAGCCGCTGCAGGGAGGATTTCCCGATAGGCCTGCCGAGATTGCGGACATTGCCGCTTCCGGAAACTCCCTTTATGTCGTTGAGAAACAATTCGGCCTGTTTTGCTGGAACCGGAGCACCCGGATTTGGGAAAACCGCCCGGCTCCGTCTCAGCCAAAAGGCTATAAATCCATTGCCGTTCATCCGGATAATCCGAATATGCTGTTTATCGGTTCGCATCCTGATAACTGGCCCCATCTTCTTTACAAGACCCTTGACGGTGGAAAAACATGGCGATCCATTCAATCCTTTCTGTTGGATCCGCAGGCTCCTTCCAACTGGGCCGGCACCCTTTCCGGTGCAGAGCGCATCATATTCGATCCGGGGACAGCCGATACGCTGTTTTTGATTGACTGGTGGAATGTCTGGAAGTCGTCCGATACCGGGGAGCACTGGGTACAAAAACATCACGGGCTTCAAAATACCGTGATCAACGATATTAAAATTCACCCCGGGAAACCTGAAACGCTTTATCTGTGCGCTGCAGACAACGGCCTGATGATTTCCGAAGATTCGGGAAAGCACTGGCGAAGGTCAATGAACGGGGTGGCCGACGGACATGCGCAGGAAATCGAAATCTCTCAAAACGATCCGTCCCGTTTGGTTCTGCTTATGAATCCCTGGATCAATAAGGGGAAGGTGTATGTCTACATGTCCCGGAATGCCGGAAAAACATGGACCGACATCGGTTTTTCCGTTCCTGTTGAAACCCTGCCCCATCTGGAATATGTGGATGGAACGGCAACCAATGTGGAGCTGGATCCCTTTTCAGACGACACGATATATGTCGGAACCAATGGATACGGCGTATATAAAACCACCAATGCCGGCAAAGACTGGAGCTGTATGAATCATGGCCTGAACACGCCATTTATCAAGGGGCCCGGGGCGCTTCGGGTTCATCCCCGCAATCCCGCTATCCTTTTTGCCGGCACGCAGGGGGGCGGCATTTACAAATCCATCGATGGCGCAAGCTCATGGCAGCGCGCAACGACCGGAGAGCGGTTTACCTTCGGGATGGCCATGGACCCTGTCACCCCGGCCAGAATTGTTGCGGGCTGCGCCGGGAATACATTGCTGATCACCAATGACGAAGGGAAAAGCTGGCAGGAAACACGTCTTCCGGTTGCTTCGCATCTTGAAATGGCGGTTTACAGCGTTGCCTTTTGTCCCCAGCGCCCGGAACTGGTTCTTGCCGGAACGATTCGATATGATCTTATGGCTGCCGAAGGGCTGTTTATCAGCACAGATCGCGCGAAATCTTTCCAGCAGCTTGCAATGGACATTCCAAAGATCAATATCAATACCATTGTCATAGCGACAGGGCAGCCTCTGTCAGGATATGTCGGATTTAACGGAACCGGAATATTTCGAATCGAACTGGATGAAAAACCTTAAATGCAGATGATTTTCTGTAACAAATATTTTTTCTTGAACGGCGGAACCGAGTCATATCTGCATCATATCATGAACTACCTGTCCGCAGGGGGGCATACAATCATTCCCTTCAGTGTCCGCTATGCCGGCTCCTGGCCTTCTGCCTACCAGGATTATTTTCTGGAACCTCCGGGAGACCCGGATCAGGCGCATTTAAGCGATATCCGGTTTTCTCCCGCCAATATCCTGCGCTTTCTGGACAGAAGTACTTATTCCTTTGAAGCCAGGATAAAATTGGGACGGCTGCTGAAAGCGGTCGACGGGGCCGATATCGCGTATATTCTGAATATTTATAATTACATGTCACCAAGCATCATTCATTCTTTCAGGTGTCACCGCATTCCCGTCGTGATGCAGATCGGCGACTACAATCTGCTTTGTCCCAGTTATTCTCTGCTGAGAAAAGGTAAACCCTGTACCCTTTGTGTCCTAGGTCGGTATTATTATGGCCTCAAACACAGGTGTGTGAAGAATCATCCGGCCGCCTCGGTCGTTCGGGTCGCCGCCATGTATATCCACCGCCTGCTCGGATTGTATCGTCTGGTGGACGCCATTGTTGTTCCATGTCAGTTTATGAAAGAAAAACTCATTGAAGGCGGTTTTCCAGAAAACAGGATGTACGTACAGAAATATCCGGTTGAAAGAAGGCAGGGAATCCGGAAGAATCCGGTTGAAAGCGGCACCTTGCCGGAAACGGCCCGGCTCAAAAAAAATCATATCGTCTATTTCGGCAGAATATCTTACGAAAAAGGGCTGGATACGCTGATCGACGCGTTTCAGAAGCTGAACCCGCCGATAGACCTTTACATTATCGGCAGAAGTTACGATGGAGAGGCGGATCGGCTGAAAGCGCGCATTCGTCCTGATGCCGAAAGCCGCATCCATTTTCCGGGATTTCAAACCGGTCAGGCCTTGACAAAATGGATTGCAGAGGCCCAGTTCAGCGTTGTTCCCAGCCGCTGGTACGACAACGCGCCGCTCAGTATCTATGAAAGTTTCCTTTGTGGCACGCCGGTTTTGGCCTCCCGGATCGGCGGCATTCCCGAGCAGGTTCAGGAAGGGGTCACCGGACAAATGTTTGAACCCGATTCCTCCAATGACATGGCGATAAAGATGGGATCTATGCTCTCGGACAAGAAAAAACTGGTTGAGATGGGAATCGCCGGTCAAACTTATGTGGAAAAAAATCTGCTCATTAAAGATCACATGGACTGTCTGATGAACCTGTTCGAGACCGTTATTTCTGATTACAGCAGGAGATAGCGCCATGGCCGATCCCCGAAAAACCCGTGTTGCCGTCGTGGTGTCCCACCTGACCATCGGCGGCGCCGAGCAGTTGCTGCTGGAGCTGATGCGTCACATCAACCGGCGGCGCTTTGACCTTTATTTCATTTTTTTAAGAGAGCCGGGCATCCTGGGAAAGGAAATCCTTCAACTGGGATTTCCGGTCGTCACCGGAATCATTCGGTGGAAATTTGACCTTTCCGGCGTTTTCAAGCTGACAAGACTTTTTAAGAATTTTCAAGCTGATGTCGTTTTTTTGATCAATCATCTGAACACGCTTTTTTTCGGTGTTCTGGCCGGCAGGCTGGCCGGCGTTCGATCCTGTATCAACTGGGAAAACGAAACCTTCAAGAAATATCCCTTTCATCACCTGACCATGCTGGGGCGGCGTGTTCTTCACCTTGGCGTTGACCATGTCGTGGCTGCGGCTAAGGGTCATGGCGACTATATTGCAAGGGAGGAGAAAATCCCGCGTTTCAAGATACGGGTCATTTATAACGGTGTGGATCCAGTGCGGTTTCAGTCTCTGCTTGGCCCGGAAGAAGCACGGGACCGCCTGGGAATACCGCCCCGGAGTCCCGTGATCAGTATTGTTGCGGCACTCCGGCCAGACAAGGCGCATCATGTATTTCTTCAGGCTGCCCGCAGGGTCGTGAATACCATGCCAGAAGCTCATTTTCTGGTGATCGGAGATGGCCCCAGGATGCCATTTCTAAAAAACCTTGCAACGGCATTGAATCTTGATAATCAGTTGCATTTTCTGGGATTTCAGCGCCGACTGGGGGATATCTTTGCAGCGGTGGACATTAACTGCCTGTCCTCCTATCCCCGGCAGGAAACATTGTCTGTTGCCGCCATCGAAGCCATGTCCGCAGGCATTCCCATCGTCTGCACGGATGTGGGCTTCATGAATGAAATCGTGATTCCGAACGAAACAGGGTTTCTGGTTCCCGTGGATGATCCGACAACCCTGTCAGAAAAATTGGTCTTGCTCTTGCAAAATCCAAAATTGCGAAAGCATATGAGCTGCCAGTCACGAAAGCGTGTAAATGAAAATCTCAGCGTTCAACAAATGGTCAGGGCGTTTGAGGAGCTGATGACAACATCCCGTTAAAAAAAGGGCGTTTTCCGCTTGATTTGCTTCGAACGTATGGCAGCAACAGGCATCGCTGTTATTTATAAAATGGTTGTTAATATGATCAAAGGAACCAAAATATTTTGATATTTCGACAGAAACTTCTGATCTTGGTCAACTGGCGGGAAAAAGGCAAATGGTTGTTTCTGCAATTTCTCAAAGACAAGGTTTCGTGTGCCGACATTATGCAACCTGTTTTGCCAACGCATGGAAAAAGCAGCCTTTTTACATATATATCCACTTATTTATCAGAGTTTTACATGCCGGTCATGGCATTAATCCGGAGAAAACATTATGATGTTGTCGTGTCCTGGCAAATGCGAATCGGCGTTTGCTACGGGATACTGAAACGGATCGTTCATGCGAATGATCCGCCGCTTCATATTCTTCAGGATTTCCATATAGATTTGACACGCACCCGATGGTTGTACCGGTTTCGGATTGCCTTGTTGAAATTGGCAATTCCAGGAATTGACTATTTTTGCTGCACATCTACTGAGGAAGAAGCGATTTACAGCCGGATGTTTGGTATTTCCCGCGATCGGATCAAATTTTTACCGTTGGTAGAATCCCGGCCTTGCCTGGAAGTGACGGGCTCCTGCCGGCAAAATTATATTTTTTCTTACGGAAAGAGCGACAGAGACTTTGACACGTTGATTCGATCTGCTGCCCGATTGAATATTCAAACCTATATTCTATCTTCTAAATACAAACCGCGGGTTCCGGTCCCGGACAATGTCTGTATCATCCGGGATTTCATTTCCGACAAAGACTTGATTCAATGGATTGCTTCCAGCCGGATTGTGGTTCTCCCCTTGAAAGATTATCGCATTTCAGCCGGACAGATCAGTATGACGGAAGTGATGGCTCTGGGGCGACCGCTGATAATCACGATGAACATGGCTACAAAAGAATATGGGGTTCACCAGCAAACAGCATTGTTTTATGCGGCCGGCAATGACATGGAGTTGACAGGCCATATCCTGTATCTTTGGGGGCATCCCGAAACTGCCGAACATATCGGACAAAAGGCCCGAGAATCGATCTTGAATTTGAATAATAACCGCTTGGAGGTTTTTAGCGATCTACTTGAGCGTTGCGAAATGGATAACCGAAAAGGAGTGAACTTATGAATGAGCCAATGAGCCGAAGATATGACAAACTGAAGCACCGAAGCGCCGCTCTTCAAAACTTTTTAGCGTTGATGACTGTCCTGTGCGGAATGTTGATCCTGGGATTTCCGGAAACCGGATATTCCGTCGCTGCGATGAGTGTGCAGTTTGAAAATTCCATCCGGCTGATCCGTCTGGGCGAGCCCCACAAAGAGGTTATTGAAACTCTGGGAACGCCCGATATTATAAAAAGTGAAGGGCTGTGCCTCCAATATGAATTTCTGGGGATAAGCGTGTTCTTGAATCAGAACGACCGGGTTGAGCAGATTTATCTTTCCAGAGACTTTCAAGGGACTGTCGGCAATAAACAGCAAGCCGGCGGCATTTGTCTTTCGGATATCGAAACTGAATTCGGTTATCCTGAATCCCTTGCCAGTCTGAATTATCAACCCTCTCCGAGCATCCAGACTAAAGCTGCAACAGAAACCGAGAATAATACGGACCCTACCGGCAAGCAAAAAGAAGATTTTCCGCTTCAGTACTCGGGGAATAAAAAACTTTATTCGTTTTATAACGCAGGCAAGATCATCAAGTACAAATATGTCCTGGATGAAGAGGGAATCGCCTTCTGGCTGGATCATGATCAGAAGCTTTATGCCACGGTTCTTTATATGTCGGCGGACGAAAAGGCCGGGATCAGGGCATCCCTGCCGTCAAAGGGAAAAGATGCGGCTGCAGGTGATAAAAACCTTTTGGCAATGGTGCATTTTGATTTTGACAAACAAAATATCAAAAAAATCTTTGTTCCCGTGCTGGATCATCAGGTGGCTTATTTGAAGGATTTCCCACTGCTGCCTGTTACCGTAAACGGCCATACGGATTCGATGGGATCGGATGAATACAATCAGAAGCTCTCTGAAAGACGTGCCAATGCGGTCCGCGACTATTTGATCAAAAACGGGATAGCATCGTCCCGCATTCAGGCCCAGGGGTATAGTGAACATCGCCCCATTGCCGACAACAAGACTGCTGAAGGCCGGGCGATGAATCGAAGAGCCGACCTGGAAGTTCCTCTTGAAAAATGAATCGTCAAACATGGCCGGTCAGATCGGAAGAGCCACTGCCGTCATAATGGTCTGGTCCCTGGTGGACAAAGCCCTTGCCATCGGAAAGGAAATGCTGACGGCGCACCGTTTCGGGATTTCAGCGTCGCTGGATGTTTTCAATGTGGCGTATTCATTTCCGGGTATTGTTGTACTTTTTTTCTCAGGCGCACTGGTTTCTGCGTTCGTTCCCCTGTATCTGGAATGGCGAAGCCGATCTGATTATGAAGCAGACTCTCATGCAACATGGCTGATTTATTTGTCCGGTCTGTTTTTCGCGCTTCTGGCGTTGATCTGTTTTGTTTTAACTCCGGAAATCATCCACACGATCGGTTATGGACTCATGCCCGAAGAAAAGAAATTGGGCGTTATCATGGAGCGGATGCTGATTTTTCTGATTTTCATAGATGGAACCGGAATCCTCTTCAGGGGAATCTTGCATGCCAGAAAATTGTTTTTTCATCTCTATGTCGCCCCGATATTCGTGAATATTACAATTATCGGTTTTCTTCTCTT
>JBBIPX010000075.1:0-16496 GCA_037442625.1 Desulfobacteraceae bacterium | reverse complement strand
TTCATATCTTCTGAAAATGACATGCTTAAACCGATGGGTGAGTTCGACGGTGCCATCGGCTTGATGTTCTTCGACAGCTTCCCGTTTTGTTGTGGAATACAAAGGAATCAGGTTGAGCCGAATGGCTTCTGCGACCATCCGGCAGCAGGCGCCGAAATCCCCCTGGATGAGAACAAAATCCGATGGCCTTGCCTGATCGGTCAGCCATTTTATGACCGGCTCCAGATAAGTGGATAATGTTGTCAACTCCGGCGGAATCTGGCTCCAGAGCGCCTGGAGATCATCAGGCAAAGTATGAATGCGCCGGATTTTAAGCTGAATGACGGCGGCAGTTGCCTGTATTTCGGTCAGTTGATGGTTGAACAATAGGTACAGATCGGGCATAACGCATCATTCCTGAGAGGTTTGAACTCCTTGCGTCTATAAATTTTTCAATTTACCACGGTAACGTATTTCAAATTTGTGAATGTTGCAAGGGCTGGTTCAACAGATGACCCTGTCGCGTGTTGATTCCAAGGATCTGGCTGTTGCGGTTTTTGCGATTTTGCGCCATTGCAAAACACAGTGAAGTAGAATTTTTAGGTTGCGTTTCGCGTTCCTGTTAGTATAATCTCGATTATACTAATCATGATTATACCGAATGCCTGCCAATGATCGAGGTGAACCGTGAATTTTGTTAACCGCAGGGAAGAGCTTGCTTTTCTCGAACGCTGTCATGACGCGACTGGGTTCCAGTTCGTGCCGCTCTATGGGCGGCGAAGGGTCGGCAAGACTCGGCTGATCCAGGAATTTATGCGAGGCAAACGGGCGCTTTACTTCATGGCGGACAGCCTTACCGAAGGAGAGCAGTTACGGAACCTTGGTCGAGAGGCAGGGGATTTTTTCAATGACCCCTTCCTGATTGAAAGTGGTTTCCGGGACTGGTATCAGTTTTTCCGTTACCTGTGCGACAAGACAGGCGATGAACGGCTGGTGGTCGTCATTGATGAATTCCCCTATCTGGTGAGCGCCAACAATGCCATTTCTTCCATATTCCAGAAAGGCATCGACGCATTTCTTCATGATCGCCCCATCTTCCTGATCCTTCTCGGGTCGAGCATCGGCATGATGGAGCAGGAGGTGCTTTTCTCCAAGGCCCCTCTTTATGGTCGCAGAACCGCTTCTCTGGATGTCAGGGAGATGAACTTTGCCGCCTTGCGGGAGTTCTTCCCACAATTGGACCTGTTACAGAGGCTGGCTGTCTACGGCGTTATGGGGGCAATCCCGGCCTATCTGGAACGGGTGGATCCGACCCGGGACATCATGACGGTCATTTGCGAGCAGATCCTTGAGCGCGGGTCTTTTCTCCACAACGAGGTTGAGTTCCTGTTGCGCGAGGAACTGCGCGAGCCGCGCAACTACTTTGTCATCCTGCGGGCCATTGCCCAAGGGAAGCGGAAGATGAGCGAGATCATCAATGACACCGGCTTTGACAAGAATCACCTGTCCCGCTACCTCGACATCCTGCGCTCACTGCGCTTTGTGGACAAGGAGATTCCGGTCACCGAACGATACCCCGAAAAAAGCCGCCTCGGGCTCTACCGGCTCCACGACCGCTTCATTTCCTTCTGGTTCAGATATGTGTTTCCCTACCGGAGCCGCCTGGAGATCGGCAATACCGAGTACCTGCTGGCAAAAATAAACGACACCTTTGACCAACACCTCTCCTTTGTTTATGAGGATGTCTGCCGTGAAATCTGCCTCGACCTGCTGAAAAAAGGAATTGTGGATTTTTCCGCCATTGGCCGCTGGTGGACGAAACGCGATGAGATCGACCTGGTGGCACTGGACGATGCGAGCCACACCATCTGGTTTGGAGAGTGCAAATGGAGCACAAAACAGGTCGGTGTGGATATCTATGCTGACCTGCGCCGCAAGGCCAAGTTCGTGGATTGGCATGGCAGGGAAAGACATGAACGCTTCATCCTTTTCAGTAAAAATGGTTTTACCCCGGGAATGCAGCGGACGGCCAAACATGATGGTGTCGTGCTGGTATCAGGGGAAGATTTGTTTTGATTTTCCGAAAGTCAGGGCTCCGCAATCTTTTTGCGACTCCCTGACAAAAATCGTTTGTACTGTTCAACAGCCGTTTGCATCAAAAAGTGATTTCAATGAGATTGCCCAGGTTTTGTCAGCGTTTAGCGCGTTTTTATATTCCTTTTTCAGCAATGCATCCACTTTATCCCGTAGAATCATGCATATTGCCTGCTTTAGCCGCTTGTCCTGTAGCGCATTGATGGCAGTTATCAGCCCGCCGACTTCCGCCTGAAAATTTTTTAATTTTTCAACACGGCGCTTAAACTGGGCCAGTTTTGCCTGGTATTCGGCTTCCGGATCAGGGGGCGGCGCCGAGGGGGTTACAGGAATCGGGGGTAATTTATTATTGGGTTCCGGCAAGGAGAAGGGTGTATTCCGGTATGCGTTAAATTCAGTTGCTGAAATGGCGACGATCTCTACCCACCCGAATGGAATCAGATTGTCATTTGTCTCTGGCCGCTTATTATCAGATGCAAGCCAGAATGTGGTGGCATGATCAAGATATTTGTTCAAATTCATGATCTTGATACTGCGGTGGCCTTCGATGGTCACACATTCTGCACCGGAATGCCGTCCTAACCTCAGTGGAATGGCCCCTGCATCACCTTTGTCAAATGCCGGACATCCGGCATTGAGTAGTTGAACGGTTTCCCGCTTTTTCTCGCCCCCATAAAAATTCCGTGCACTCCCTTTCAACTCAGCCAGTTTAACAGGTTTATTGATTCCTGATTCCGAAACTGCCTCATCTACCTGAATCGATCCCCAAAAGAGAGAGCCGGGCATAATCGCTTCGACAATCTGGTAGGCGCCAGGAGGCTGGCCAGGCTTCTTTTTAATATCTACGGCATACATCACCTTCCGATTGATGTCGCCGATTGGCATAAAATCTGAAACCTTGACCAACCGGAAGGGGTCTTCATTCAGACTTTTATATTTCAACAGTTTTTCTTCAAGTTTGATCGAAGTTCTTTCACGGCTATCCGGACTGGCCGGAGATTCTTTTTGGCGAAGATTGAGCAGCGCAGTTCGAATCGACCCTTTAACCGATGATCCGGGCAAAAAAGGTGTTTCCAATCCAGATAAAAATGCGGTCCGGTTGATGCTGAATCTGTTCAGTTCTTGTTGTATCTGATTTTGGTTGCGAGTTGACATTGACAGTGTTTGGCCATAATGCTTCAGAAAGCCTGCGGACAGATTTACCCGGTTTCCGATCGCCGGTTTATTTTTAAAAAATTTAAACACCTCAAGAATAGATGCAATATCACCCCGCTCGCAGATTTGAATCAGGCGATCTTTTTCTGAATCTGGCAGACCGGCAATAAATTGAAATGGATCAAAGGCAACCAATTCTTGCGACTGTTCATCCACCACAAAGCCAGTGGGTTCATAAACTTCACCGCATCCGATATGGACGGGTGAAAGGGTTTTAATCACACAATGGAATATTTCTTTCATGTATTGCCTCCAGTCGAAAGGGCAGGTAAGGGGCATATCCCTGGGTTAAGGCATTGGGCTGAGCCTTAGAAACGCCTTTAACGGCTGTGCCGAAATACGGTCTGGTAAATCCATTTTGGTCAGCCGGTTGAAAAACAGCAGCCTCGTCAGCCATGATGACCGGATTTTTAAACGGGTTTCGGGAAGTAGCCAGTCGATCGCCATGTCTGCCAAATCGGACAAAAGGACTGAACCAGGCATTTTTATATGAATCGGGCAGAGGAACAGAAGGCCCCAGCATGTAACAGGCATTGTCGTCAGTTGAGTTCGACAGTTCAATTTCTTTAGATTCCAAAATGTTAAACCTGCCAAGGCCGGTTGAAGCATCTCGTCCAAAACCAAAAGCGCCGATTCGCTCCAGGCCCCTGCATATTCGCTCTATGTCAGTTGCATCCTCGTCCACCAGCACAAAAATTGCCAGCCTGGTTTCCGGATAATAATGCCTGCTGGTTTTTACATAGGGCGCAAACATGCCGGTTCCGGTTGTCCCGGTAAGCCGGTTGATGCTGTTGTGTGGTTGGGAAAAGACAGTTTCGAATCCGAGCAATTCCAGACGCGTCAATTGACTCTGCATGTCAGAAGTCATATCTGTTTTGCATTGTTTCTGAAGATGTTGATCCGTCCAAAGTTCGACGTTTTTCCAATCCAGTTGAGGTCCATTTTTGACTGCCAGCCATCTGGCCTTTTTTATGTTTTTTCTGGCATCAATGGCTGTTGACCTGTCCTGAGATTTGTCTTGATAAAACCAGGAAACAGGGAAATCCGGTCGCCGGAGCAAATACCAGACATCGCTACCAAGGACCGGTCTGGGAACAGCCGATGAAAAAACGGCAAACGGGTTACCGGAATATACACCCAGCCATTTATCGAGCCCGCCATTCAACAGGCTGACGTCGTAGGCTGCCTGCCAGCAGAACTGACCGAACAGGGTATCGCCTTTCAGGGGGGTGCCAAATCCGCTGACAGGTTTTATGATAATTTCATATCGTTTCACGGTTGCCTCCTGTGCTATGCAGGAAAGGGTTTTGTTTCATCAAATTTTTTCTGCATATCGGCATCATTAAAGGTAAACTGAATCCGGCCATACCCCCGGCTGCCACTGCCGCCCAGGGCATCCATTTCCAGAAGCTTCATTCCTTCCATCAGCAGATTCAGAAGAATGGATTCGCCGGAATCGAGTTGTTTAACCGTGATGAAGAATTGAAATTCAGCACCTGCCGGAACCCGCTCTGTAAACCTGGGGTGCTCTGCCACGCCTTTGATGCGGTTGATTCGGTTCTCTGACTTGACCTCGGTCAGCGGCCAATTGGCTTGAGTCGCTAATTTTTTCCAATCCGGATCCAGTGGACAATCTGAAAAAGAAGCTCGGCTGGGACCGATATTGCTGTTGTCGTCCGCATCCGCCCCGCTGATACCAAAAAGCTGAAGGATATGCCTGCATTCCTGTTTCTTTTTATCATCTGTTATTTTTTTCAGGTGCTTGACAGACAGTGGCTCGCCACCGGTGTCAGGCATCAATCCGCTGCGAAGTTCCAGAAGGGAACGGATTTTTCCTTTAAGTGATGAGCCGGGAATATAGGGCTCCTGAGTGTGGGGATGTTTGATGATTGGGTTGTCAATCCCGCCAATATGCATCTCCATATCACCAGCGCCGATGCGAAGTCCACTTTTGAGAATAATTTGACCTCTAATTTCGAATATTTTTTCAAGCTTCATTTTTATACCCTTTCTATTCAGTTGCTTGGCCCCAGTTGACGATAAAAGCCCATAACCGCCTCAAAAAAAGTGGCAAAAATCCGTAGATCCTTTGTATCCCGTATTTGTGATACAGAACTTTTGATAAATTCAAGAAAACTGTCAGATATCAAATCTCTCCCTTTTGCATAGGCAGCCTTGGCGGTCAGCATGTGAACCATTGGCAGAATGGTTCGCCAGTTGGTTTCCGCACATCTGGCCGCTGTATCCAGGCGGACCACTTCATCATAAAATTTGCGAAGCTGGGTCCGCTTATTCAGTTTCTGCTGCCTACTTTCACTGCATTCTTTAGCCAATTGTGTGGCCAATTCTTCAGCAGTTATTGAAAACAGAGTCGGATCAATTTCTTCTTTTTCCCGGTCAATCCAAAATTTGATGCTCATTTCACCCTCCTTATCGTCGGTTATATAACAGTTCCCACAGGGGAATTCTAAATGCCGAACCCAAATCCATCAGCCATTTTCCAATATCATGATGAATGATTTTTCGCATTTCATGAACATTTTCGGATTGTCGTTTGTCTTTTGGCAGGCTTTGTCCCACATTCCGGCCAACTGAATAGGCCAGCATGGCCCGCCATCGGGTGCAATCCATATCTTTCAGATGAATAATCCGGTTTTTGACAACCCGCTTTTCCAAGCCGGCAGCTTCCAGGAGATGATTCAAGCGATACAGCATAGCAGAATTGATCCATCCATCCTGAAGCCATGTTTCCAGTTTCTGCCCAATGGCCAGAAGTTCATCTGTCTGGCTCCAGAGAACCGTTTCTCCAAACAGGGCCAGACGGTTTCGGCCCCTGTCTTTGGCCTGATGCAGGCTTTCTTCTGCCTGTTCCGCCATATGTGAAACCGGCGTGTTGGGTTTATGAACAGTTATGCCGGCGGAAAAATGAATTTCTGAATTTCGGCATACATATCGGGCAAAGCTTTCTTTCAATTCTCTGGCCAGATCAATGACGCGGTTCCAGGGTCCGATGAGAAACAAATCATCCCCGCCTGCAAACACGGTATAGACATTTTGATACTCAGGCCGGGATTGCAGCAAATCCGGCAGATATACCGTAAAATAATTGTTCAACTGTCGGCTCAAAGTGGCCAGTCGGGAAACAGTAATCCTTTCTTTTTTTAACCCACAAGCCATCAGTTTGCCCAGATTGTCCACATCCGCTTTCAGGACGCCCAGGCCGGCAATTCCCTCAAATCCGTCTTTGTTGGGTTTGGGGCGAAGTGCCGTACACGCAATATGTTCAAATGTGCGGGGCAATCCGGTCTGAATCTGATCGATTACCTCTTCGTAATGGCGATCGGTTTTTTCTCCATGAAGATATCGATCGTCATAGGCATCTTCCGGGGCATAGACCGGAACATAGCCATTGATCAACCGGGTGGTGATATCGCTGGCAGGCTGATTTTCTCCGCGAAGCGAGATGTCAAAATATCGATACAACAGACCTTTCGCTGCCAGGTCATTGAGATCGTCATCCAGAAAAGCAACCTGATAGGTGTCAAAAATCGGTTGGATCAGTTTTTTTTCACGGTTTTCGATCTTTGCATTCTTGGAAAGAACCGCTATCCGATTTTTTTGAGGATTGACCAGAGTTTTCCCCAGAAAAATATGATCCCGGCAGGTGGCGCAGGCCGATTCTTTCGATTCCAGCATGTCGGCCCCTTTTGGCACTGACGGCCTTCGTCCGCAAAATGGACAGAGGGGATGATTTAAGTCATTGTTGAATGTATCCAAATATCCGGATACAGCGCCGCCGAAGCGGCACAGGTCAATTTTGCGACATTTTTTTTCTTCCATGATCCGGCCAAGCCGATCCCGCAAATCTCCGTAACAGCCGTGTGTAAAATCTCCTGGACTGGCCTGAATCCATCCGATTCCCATGCTGGTCTCGCCAAAAGAAATATCTATCAGCCAGTCATTGATTTGGGATTCAATCTGTCGGACGGCCTCTTTGACCGATTCAGTGTTTGGCGCAATGATCTCAAATTTTCCCGCTGCATTAAACACCACACAGATAGAAGGGATGCCGATTTTTCGACACAGCATGTCAGCGGCCAACTCCGAGAACAGAGACACGGCAAACGATCGGCCCCGTAAAATCTTGGCGCGGTGACTGCCGGCTTCACCACTATCACTGAAAATAAAATTCTGGATGCCATAAAAATCACCGGCAATGATCAGCAGTTTCTGAAGATCATCGTTACGGATGGCAGGAATGGTCAGGGTGTCGGTATCGCGGTGATAACCATACAGCGCAGCAGTGAGTGCAGCCGTGGTTTTCATGTGATCATACAATGAAATGTCCGGAATTACCCGTCCTGCACGGGCAGCAGGAACAGATGAGAAAAACAGCATGACCAGGCTTTCCACATGCTCAAACCACAATTCGATATTCTCGGTGCGATGTTGCAACTGTTCAAGAGCCAAACTGAATTCCTGAAACAGCGAATCATATTCCTGCGTCCCTTTGATGTTTTTCGGTTGATCGGTTTTTTTCATCGGGAATATGCTGGACGGCCCCTGAATACGCAGCGGATATGAATACGCGTGAGATTCTTCTCCGGAATGCTCATCCGAAACATCCGACATCAGCCGTTCAAAAACCGGAATCAGCCGGGTTTTCTGGTAATCACGCGGCTGAACACCGGACTGATGGTTGTCATACTCGGCTCTGTCCCAACCGCTGCTCACCCGATCCGCATCCGCAATGATCCACTGCATGGGGGTTTCCGGACGGTGGTGTCCGGCAGCCAAGCTGATCAGGGAATCGCCTTCACCCCAACCGGGCTGATTAAATTCCTTAGGCAGAAAATCCTGGAATTTTTCTATAAATGCAGATGTATAAACTGCATGGATATGGGTGTATCGCCCATCCCATGTCGGAAGAAAGACATTGCTGTGGCGGTCGACATAACCCTGATCAATTTCCATGACATTTTTATCCGCTACCTTTCCAATGTCATGAAAAAAACCGCCTGTGACCATTTTCAGCATGGTTGGATCCATTAACTGACTCCTTTCGATTGATTTTGAAAGATTATCCAAAACAAATGCGCTCATAAGGCAAAGCTTGTTACCGCAACCTCCATATCAAATCGGCCAAGCCCGAAGGTCGTCTGCTTGCCGATATGCGTGAGTTTGCAAAACTTCAACAAGGGCAGAAACCGGGACAGGTTCCCTTCGTAGATCACATCGCCAACAAGTCCGCCAAGATGAATTTCCTGTTTTTGTCGAAAAGAATATCCCTTCCAGTCCAACCGGATAAGATTGGATTCCAGAATAGATATTTTCTGTGCATCTGAAACGATTTCGGTATAATTTAAATTGGGTTCACCTGAACCAAATGCGGAAAAAAGCGTTGAAATACGACGCAGGCATGCCCTAATCAGCAAATGAAACGGCAGGTGAGATACCAGCCGGTTCTCATATTTCAGTCTCAGCGGTGTTAGAAAGTGTACTTGCATCTGGCTGGAAGAATCAATTGCTTTCAAATCCATATGGCAATTCAAATCGATTATTGGTGGTTGTTGCAAAATCTGGTCTATTCCAGAATAAATGATGGTATCTCCACACCGAATCGAATTTATCGCAAAAACACCCCCAGCCCTTCTGCCAAATCCCTTTTCGCCCATAAGATTCGCAGCATGAACGAAATAGGGCAGTTTCAGAGTGGTATCACCAAAGAGCAGAAGATGAAACGAAAAAGAATCTTCTGGCGTAAACCGTATCGTTCGGGTTTCAGGTGGTTCGATGACAAAAGGATGTGGTGATTCGGTGCGTGAGGAAACATCCCCACGACTGTTCTCAAACACCGTGGTATACAAACATTCTGAACGTAACAGACATTGATCGCATGATCGGCTTCTCAACACACATACGGCCTGTTTCAAAGCGCGGCCAAAACAATCCCGGAAAATGGCGGCTTTATAATCGGGCAGAATCGCATGTGTTGAAAATGAACAGTTAAATGTATATCGGCCAAAATTCATGAATGCCCCTTTATCTGGATGATTGACGACACCCCAGGCAGTGTCTTGAAACAATTGTTCACAAACAGTGAAAAAAACCGAAGCATTGAGTTGTTCGGTCCATTATAAATAAATTATCAAACTGTTAATGGACACCTTATAATCTCTTATACGGCTTCATATGTCGATTTTTCAAAATGGACATCAATTTTTTTTAAAAGTTATTGATCATGCCTTTATCCCCTCATTGTAGCGCGAGATCCACGGTCACCATACCCCAAACAAGATCATAGCTGGTGCTTCTTCCGCCGCCCGGATTGCTTTCCAGGACACCCTTGCGCACCAGATCCGCCAGCTCCCTTTGGGCCGTGGCCCGGCTGACATGCACAATTCCGGCATACTTGCGGTTTGTCATCCCGCCCTCAAAACCCCCGGGGCCTGCTTCAAGCAGACGGTTGACAACCTTTCGTTGTCGATCGCTTAATCCGGTCCGGGCATGGAATTGCCAGAAACGTGACTTTTGCATGGCATTGGCACAAGTGGCGTCGGCCTGCAAAACAGCTCGGGTCATGCAGTCCAGAAACCACAGCATCCACTCGGTAATATTACCATCTCCCGTGTTGGTGCGTTCGAGTATCCTGTAATAGGATTCCTGTTCCGCCATGATCTGTGAGGAGAGACTATAGTATCGGATCGCCTGGGTTTCATCCTGGGCCAGGGCCATCTCGGTCAGGCTTCGGGCGATTCTGCCGTTTCCATCCTCGAATGGATGCACCGCAACGAACCACAGATGAGCAATTCCGGCACGCAGCAGCCCATCAACCTTCTGCCGACTTTCCTTCCACCAACGCAGAAATCCATCCATTTCATCGTCCAGGCTCTCAGCCGGCAGGGCCTGGTAATGGATTTTTTCCCGGCCGATGGGTCCTGAAACTACCCGCATCGGGCCGCTTCGGTCATCACGCCAGGTGGCGACCCGTATCTGATGAAGGCCGGAATAACCGGTCGGGAAAAGGGCCGCATGCCAGCCGAACAGTCTTTCAGCAGTCAATTCCGTTTCATAGACTTGCGTCGCATCCAGTAAGATGTCAATAACACCATCGGCATGTTGATTCCGGATCAACGGCAAACCAGCCGTCTGGAGCCCAAGCCTCCTGGCCACCGACGATCTCACCGCCCCGGGATCAAGCCGTTCTCCCTCAATCTCGGCGGTTTTCAAAGCTTCTTCGACCATGACTTCGGCTCTGGCCTGTTGCCTGTCTTCAAAACCCAGTGCCCTCATCCGGGCAAGCAGGGCGCCCTGTTGAAAACGGCACCGGCCCAAAGGCTGCAAGAGCGCCGCATCCTCCCAACGGAACTTGGGCCAAAACGGCAACTGCCAGATGTATTTTCTTTCCTGAGTCATTTAAACGTCACTATCAGCTCATATTTTGAGTCGATTATAGAACATAAACGACTCATATGCAAAGTTTTTCGGATTCCGCCACCCGATCATTACATTCCGGCCCCCACGATTACTTTCCCAAGCCCCATGGATGCGCCTTTTCCAGCGTGTACAAGGCCGGCGGCCTGAAGCCATGACGTAGTCCAGACATCCGGCGCGCCAAGCGTGGCAGTGCCGATAATGCCTCCCATGGGCACTTTTTTGTGCTGCCTGCTGGAATAGCGACTGTAGTCCATCCAGGACAGGTCAGCCTGAATGGATGCCGTGCTGGAAAAAGCGTTCGCAAGGGCAATAAAGCGATCTCTTCCCAGGGGCTCGCCGCCCGAAAACAGGCAGTTAAGCGCTTCCAGCCTTCGAACGATGGTTGCAAAAAAATACGGCCATTCCATCCGGCCCAGGTATTTCCCCTGTTTTCTCAGCCGGACCGGAGTTGCGAGCGTAAAAGTAATCGGTCCGTTGAATCGGGGCGCGGGCGCCAGCCAGTCCGCCAGCGGAATCGCTGTGTTCATGCCGATCCAGTCTTCCGGTTCCGTCGGAACATCGTGTAGAATGCCTTCGGGCAGCACCCTGTGAATCGAATGGATCTCATAGGGGATGCGGGATGGGCCGATGCCGGAAGCCTTCCCGGACTGGATGGCTTTTAAAACTGCCGGAAAATAGCGGATGCAGTTGCCGATCAGTGTGACGTCCAGGATCTGCTCCGTTAAATCCTTTCCTTCAGACGGCGAAAAAATATAGCCCCTCGGCATTTCCTGAATGCCGGATAAGGGGGATTGATCCTCAAAGAGTTGAAAATACGGGCAGTGCTCCCGAATGATGCACCCTTTGCATTCTGGCCGTTTGCTGAAGGGACAGATAAGGCGCTGAAGCTCCCAACCGATCAGCCCCCGCCAGGCCGAACCCATGTAGACCGATTGGGAAAGGGATTCGGACAGACGGATTTCAAGCCGGAAACGCGATAACGGCAGGTTGCCGAAGAAAGGGACGGGGGATGGAGCCTGTGATGTCATTTCAACTTCCTTATGCTTTCATCGATAGGAAAACGGGAACAGCTCCCGTGCATTTTCAAAGACGGCGGATAAAATTTCTCCGATGTCCGGGGACAAAGCGATGCGAAAATGCTTTGAGTTTAAACGTTCGGCTGCGGTCCGGGCCTGATCCGCATAAGGGGTCAGTTCACCGGGATCGGTATCGGGCAATCCCAGCCAGTGCGCCAGCGGCAGCAGGGCCATGACCTGAACGGTCGGGCCATTGGCGCCGGATAAACAGTGCCGGATGCTTCCAAGGTGCCATTTGCGGGCAGCCGGGTAATCGCCGAGGGTTTGCGCCATTCTTCCCAGATGCAGCATCCATAGCTGCCAGGGATGATGCGGATGCAGGCGGACTGTTTGCGACTCGGCCCGCTTCAGATATTCCGCCATGAGGCCGGTGTCGGGGGAATCCGCGATAAACCGGGAAAGGATGGCATGCTGCCAGGAGCTGAATGAGCACAGATGCTTCCAGACATCCGGCCAGGAGTTCCTGTCCAGGTAATTCATGAGGGCGGCTTCGGCCGGAGCAATATCTCCGGCATCCAGATAGGCATAGGCCAGATAATTGAACTGGCGCCGCCAGTCCGCGTCCAGTTCCGGCATATCACCGCCGCCAAACGCCTGTTGGGCCAGCCGGACATGGGCTTCCAGTTCCGGAAGATACCGGGGACCGCAAAAACCGTAATTTTGTGCAATGCTGCCGTGCAATCCGGCTAGGGATTTATTGACAAAATAGCCGTTTTCACAGAGCAGGCGGTGGTGTTTTTCGATCAGAGCAAGCATTTGTCCGACAAATCCGGGCAACTCCGGGGTGAAAATGAAACGGTTATGGTGCAAGTGGATAAAATGGACATTGACATAGGTTGCCGCATCGATCAGGTCTTTGGGAGCGGATTTGGAAATAATCTGTTCCGCTGCGGTCGACCATGTTGTTGCGGCAACCGTATCCCCCAGATGATTGCAGATGGACAGGTTCAACACGATCCACCGGAAAGCGGATGCGGGGAATCGTGCCGTCATGTCCTGAATCGCCTGCCGGCCGACGAATTCACTCAGACAGACTGCATCCTGCAATCTGCCGTTCGCAAGCAGATGCGCGAGATTTTCCACCAGTTTTAATGTTTGTCCGGCGGACGTTGTCAGGGACGTAATGAGCGGACCGGTATGGCGATGTGCTCCGGCCCATTTCAGCCACTGTCGTTCAGCCTGGCAGCAGGCGCTTACAAAAAGATCGGGCTCTTTGAGCATTTGGTCAAAGAGAATCAGTTTCGGAAGATTCCCGGGGAAATGGAGCCTTGCAAGCAGATCAGCCTCTTCCAGATGACTGACCGGGGCCAGTTCCATGCCTTCCGGTTGCCGTAGTGGTCCGCAGTCCGATGGATATACAAACAGCCTATAACCGGCTTGCGCAGCCAGGCTGATCTTTGACTGGATGCCCGCAACGGCGCAAACGGTTCCGGTCGGTGTGATCGCACCCGAGGCGACCAGATGCCTGCAATGGGCGCTTTCCGAGGTCAGTCCGCAGTAGCCCAGGGCCAGGGGCAGGCCCAGGGAATGGCTGCGAATCTGAATATGGCTGTTCGGCAGGACCAGGGGATAGCCCGCGAGGCAAAGGCCTTCGGCCAATTCTGATAGATGCATGGCGGCTGCCGCGGCATCCGCGGCGGCCGTGCGGGCCGATGAATCCATGACTGCATGGGTCCAGTCCGGCTGAAGGTACCCAAATTGGGAGGACGGCAGCATGCCTGCGATCCAGTACCTGAAACAGGCTTTTTGATGGTCCATACCGATAACGGGGATGGAGAGCCATTTGCCGGCGGTCAGTCTTTCAAAGGGTATTTGGGGAAACAGCAGCGGATAATCCGGGCACCGGGAAAGAATGTCCGCGATCCGGGAAGGGTTGGTACCGGAAAGCAGGAGACCGCTGACGACATGTAGTTGAAACATGCGCCGGAGCGCCGGTTGATCCGTCAATCGATGCAGGATGGAGGCAATATCCGCTTTGATCCTGGCGGCGGTTTCGTCATCCTCCACCCGGATGCTGTGGGGACAACCCAAATAGCGGATCAGTGCCGGGATTTCTCCGGAGGAAATCAACAGCAACAGGTAGGAAGTTGGAATTGCCGGAATCGGTAGAACGGAAGGGATGTTCATGACATTTCCCATCATTCCGAGGTTCGCAGAATAAGAAATATCAGGGTACCGTTTCGAAAATCCGGATTATCGAATTTTGCCAGAAATGAACCGGAATCCATGTCCAGGTGAATCTCCCGGGCATCCGTCCAACGCTGCGCTGCTTGAAGAAAGGCATACACATCCGATTCCCGGATATCTTCGGGGAGCTGGTGAATCTGTCCGCCGAGGGCAGCCAGCCCATCGATAAATTCAATCTGATACAGGCTGACGGGAAAACACCGGATGTCCACCAGTTTCCCGGAGACATAGGTGTAAAGCCTGGCCTCGGGGGCCGGGGAGATCGCATTGCCTGAAAAGCTTAAGGCTTCCCCGAAAAAACGCCATTGCTGCGCAGATTCTCCGGTTTCCGTCTGTTTCCCGGGAAAAGGTGCTTTTGGGGAAACAACGGCCTGGGACAGGGCCTGCAGAATGCTCCGGGGCTCCCTGGGCCATGTGACATCCGGCGCTGCACCCGTGATCATGTCGATGATGCCGGTGACGCTAAGCGGACCAAAGACGGTTGTAATTTCCTTAAGCCTTTCCATCAATGGCTTTCGGTGCGCCAGGGCAAACACTTGTCCGACTTCCTGCTCGATTTCCCGGAAAAAGATTCTGGGATCGTTTGCCGTCATGGGTCGGGGGGTCCGATACCACGTCGGTTTTCTTCCTTCTGACCGCAGGCCGCAAATATCCTGAAAAATCTCTGCCGGCAGCCGAAAGACGCGGTTTCCGATCATTTGTAACCGGATATCGTAGCAGTTCCATAATTCTGCGAAAAATTCTAAGGGCAGGGGGGCTCCGGTCAAATCCGGGAGTATGACATCATCCGGTCCGGCCAGAGTCGCATCGTGATACACCTGGGCGGCGACAGCCGTTTCCTGGTGAACGTCCAGAATCAGTATCAGTGGCGGATAATAATAAAAGCCGTTTTTCCATTGTCCGGATTCGGGCAGGATTTCCCGGATCTGACCGGGTGCGGCCATCTCGGTTAAGGACGGATTCTCACCGGTAAATCGCGGCCGCCCGGCCAGAAGCGCCTCCCATGCATCTTCACCATGCATGCAGTAGGGGCAGAGCTGCCGATGCCGGCGGACCCTTTCGCGATGTTCCGGTCGGTTGCGAATATCTGCCGACGGACAGGTCCGGTATTGCCGGGCCAGACTCAGGGCGATTTTTCGGCTGTTCATGACTTTTCCCTTCAGTTGCAATCATCTGTCATCTGATTTTCCTTACGGCACTGAAACCATTAATTTCAAAGCCGCGCACAATTTATCCCGGAACAGCGAAAACGCTTCCGGGTTCAGATCATCCGGCGAAATCCAGGGAAAATCGGCGGCAAAGGATGCCAGTTTTTTCCGGGCGCATTTCAAGGGATAGGCCGGGCCGGATGCGCTGCTGTATTGAAGCTTTTGTGCAATCTCCTTCAGCTCCAGTTCGATGCAGTGCCGCAGGTAAAACACTGCCTGTTCCGCGTCACTCAGGCGGTTGGGAAAGAGGGACGCCCAGCCGATTATCTGGTTTGGATCGAACCGGGCATCGGCCGCAGGGTCCTTGAATTGAAATGCAAATGGCTCTTCAGGGCTGTCGAACTGAAAATCCTCGGCATCCAGTCTGACCGCGGTCCGGTCATCCGGGAAATACACTTCCCGCAAACCCTCCGGTCCGACAAAGCGCATGAGCCAGTGAGCGGGATATCGGAGTTCAACCCATACGGGTTGATTATTCCAAAGCAGGCACACCGATTCCCAGAAATATTGAAGGAGCGGCAACAGAAAGCGCTTTTGCGTGGTTCGGTCCAACCAGTCATCGGGCACCAGGCGATGAGGAAATGGAATCTCCCGGATGTCCTCTTCCACAAGCGGCTGAATGGTCAGGCTGTCCGGCGTCATGCTGTACCGGAGCGGCTGAGCCGGATTTTTCTGGATGAGGACCCTGTCGGACTCCCGGCAAACCCGGTTCATCGCCCGGTAGATCATCCGGAATTCGTCGGCTCCTGACGTGCGGCAGCCATCCAGACATCGCCGGATAAACGCCCATTTCAGATAATTGCCGCAGTTTGAAGCACCGAGCATCAGCGTCTGCCGGACCTGAACGGCATCGAGAATGAAAAGCGCCAGTTCGGAGCGAATCTCCTCAATGATGTCCTCGGATGAATGGCGCGGATTGAAAAAAGGGGGATGGATGTGATAAATGGATAAATACCGGAATACGGATCGGGAAGTTTGATGCAGAAGCGCTATCGCCTGGGAACTGCCGAGCCAGTCACGAACATGGTCTTGTGTCGCCTGTCCTGTCATCGCCCTCATGCCGTTATCATTACAGAGCTTCAACGATCGCACTTTCTCCGTAACATAAAAACAGAGGTAAAGGAATAGAGAATATGAACGGGGAACAGGAAAAAACGCGAATACTGAAAAGCAGACCGGATATGGGGGAGTCGGGCGCAAAAAAAAGGTTACAAGCTTTAAGCCTGTAACCCTTTTGGTTTTTTGTGGTAGCGGGGGCTGGATTTGAACCAACGACCTTCGGGTTATGAGCCCGACGAGC
>JBBIPX010000074.1:0-16552 GCA_037442625.1 Desulfobacteraceae bacterium | reverse complement strand
GTTATTTCTCCGGCGGTACCAGGCGGTCCGCCTGGCGCAGGGCGGGGAAAATTCCGGCCCACAGGCTGGTGACGGCAATCGAGCCTGCGCCGCCGAAGACCGCGGAGCCGACAATGCCGAGGAAACGGGCAGCCACACCGCTTTCAAATTCGCCAAGCTCGTTCGATGCGCTGATAAAAAGCCCCGACACGGCGGATACCCTCCCGCGCATTGCATCCGGGGTGAGGATCTGAACCAGATTCTGCCGCACGAAGACGGAAATGGAGTCGGAGGCTCCGGCAACTGCCAGGGCCAGCATCGAAAGCCGCGGATCGCGTGAAAAGGCAAAGCAGAGCGTTGCAAGACCATAGAGTATCACGCCGCCCATCATCCATTTTCCGGCATGCCGTTTGATCGGCCGGATCGCAAGGCACAATGTCAGGCACCCCGCACCCGCGGCAAAAGACGCGCGCAGATGCCCGAAACCTTCCGGTCCGGTGAAAAGGATGTCTTTGGCAAACGCAGGCAAGAGCGCAGTGACCCCGCCCAGAAGAACGGCGAACAGATCCAGCGATATCGCACCCAGCACGATCTTGCTGCTCCATAAATGCGCCAGCCCGTCGCGGATCATGGTCAGGCGCGAAGCGTCGCTGATTTTGGCCCTGGCGTTCAGGGGCATTTTCACCAGAACAACCCAGGCCATGCAAGCCAGCAGATAAAGCGCGCACGCGGCGGCGTTGGCAAAAGCCGGCGCCTGCTCGCACAGCACCCCGCCGATCCACGGCCCCAGGATCATACCGCTCTGGATGCTGAAAGTGTTCCAGGCAATCGCCTTCGGAAGTTCGTCGATCGGCACCAGCATCGGCACCAGAGATGCGCCGGCGGGCATTGAAAAAGCCCGTCCGATACCGAAAAATCCCGCCACGACAAAAATCGCCGCAAGCGGCGCATGCGCCTGCAACGACAGCAGGGTAAAGGCCGCTGCGCAGGAAAACTGCAGGAGCCCGCAGCACAGCAAAATCTTGCGCCGGTCATAGCGATCCGCCGTTTCGCCGGCAATCAGGGCAAGGGCGAACATCGGCAGAAATTGCGCAAGCCCGATCATCCCGACCAGAAACATGCTCTGCTGCTCGTTGTGGGTCCTGCGGGCGATGGTATAGACCAGCCATCCGATCGCCACGCTTTGGGCCATGGTCGCAATCGTGGTCAGCAAGCGGCCGAGCCACATCATGGCATAGGCACGGTGGCGGAAAACAGACGGAATTCGCAGAAATCTATAAAGAGAGGGCATGGGGCGTTAACGCCGCTCCTGACGCCACAACAGCGGGAAGCAACGCAGCCACGTTGGAAAAAATCCGGCGTATCGAAGCGTTTTCACAGGGCTCATGTGATGATTTTGCCAGGACCGGCCGGCCGCGGTGATTCCGGCCTGCTTTCCCGTGATTGAACCGCCGAAAAGTCATGCCGGTTCCTGATCTCTTCAAAAGCCTGCTCCGTGAAGATTTCGGCAAAACGCTCGCCGCCCTTGCTGCGGCTTCGGTAAAACGACAGGCAGTCCCTGACGATGGAAAGCACGGCGTCCTGGCTGAAAATGCCGGGAAGCTCGCGGGCCAGCCGGGGGTGCCTGCCCAGCTTGCCGCCGAGCAGCACGCGGTACCCGAGGGTGCCGGCGGCAAGGGTGCCGGCGGGGCAGACCTGGATGCACCGGCCGCAGGAGAGGCAGCGGTCAAAGTGAATTGCCGGCATGCCGTCATCCAGGCGGACGGCCTGCTCCCGGCAGGCTGCCACGCAGGCGTCGCACTGCGAGCAGGGGGTTTGGGTGATTTTTGGAACGCAGGCCCCGATGATGCCGATGTCCTTGATCTGGGGCTGGGAGCAGGCATTGGGGCAGTCGGCAATCGTGATCCGGAATTCGTGGTGGTATTTGAGCGGCCCCTTGACTTGTTTTTTCAGAAAATCCAGAAGGGCTTCTTCGGCCAGAAGGGCTTCCAGCTTCTGCGCCAGTTCGTCACCGGCATGGGCCCGGTTGGGGCATCCGCCGGCGCCGAAACAGGTTTCGATCTGATAGCCCTTGATATCGGTTTCCATTCTGGATAGAAACCTGGCCTGCGTGGCCTGGACTTCGGCAAGCGTGATTAGCGGCCTGCCTTCTGCTTCCGCCTCTTTTTCCACCCGGGCGCGGACGCGCTTTCGGACAAAAAAAGGGACTTTCCTGATGGCGTCTTCAGCTTCGGCCGTCCATTTCATGTTGCATGATTCCGATGGCCGAGGTATGCCCGGCAAAAAAATTCAGGTTGAACCAAAGGGCGACTATCCGGAAAATTCACGGTGAACCTGCTGAAGCCGGCGCATGGGAATAGGCTTCGGCCGGAATGACGGCAAAGTCGGCTTTGCCCGGCTGTTTCCAGTACATTGAAATGGCGGCCGTGGCTTTTCGCTGGAAATACTTGATCAAAAGGGGGTACCAGCCCGGTTTTTGGATATCCAGCCCGGTTTCATCCGATAAGTGATCCGTATGGACACCCCCGTCCCACACGATCCTTTTGCCGCATATCCACACGCTGATTCCGTCATTCGACAGCGTCTTCATCGCATATTTTCCGGGTTCGGAAAATTTCAGATAACCGTTCATTTGAATGCCGACGCCCTGGCTGACCCCGCTGTCAAAGACCAGGTCCTTCTTGCCGAAGTGATGATCGAGAAAAAGGATGGGGTTGCCCACTTTTTCTTTTGTCGTTTTAATATCCTGGGTGGGCATCTCCTCAACGGATTTGAAGAATTTATAAATGTAAATCGGCAGCAGACCGGGTTTTAGCGCCGAATCATCAGAGAGCGCCTTTTCCGGGACAAGTCCGGATACCTCCGCCTGCTGCGCAAAAGCTAGTCCCGTGCCCGCCGACAGCAGGATCATCAGGCTGATCCATTTGACCTTTTTTCGAAGTTTCATACAGTCTCCTTTCACGTGAACATCCGGCTTCTTTTTAGGCAAAAGTTATGCGAAGAGCTCGGCAATGCTTACCGTCCGGTCACCGAGCATATTGACATAGCTTCCCATTTCATTGTCATACCAGCCGTAGATCACGGTCTGGGTCAGGGGGATCTTGATGACGGATTCGCTCAGGGACCCCAAAACGGCCTTGTCCAGTCCCGGAACCTTGGCAAGGTCGATGGTCACATCCGCGGTCCGGGTGTGGGTTTCATGGCCCTCGATGATGGCGGCGGCCCTGGGCAGGCCGATGATGTCAGCAGAAACATTCTGTTTGTCTGAAAAGATCAGATAGCCCCCGGGATCGTCCCGGGCCGTCTGCCGGTAGATGCCGTTGATCATTTCCCTCCGGATGGCGCCCCCGAAGATCTCTTCCTGAATATTGACCACAAGAATGATCAAGGAGCCCGTGGCCGTGGGGATACGGACGGATTCCGCGATGAATCCGATCTGCTCCATCTCGGGGATTACCAGCCGCAGCGCATTGGCGGCCCCCGTGGATGTCAGGATGATGTTGTTCATGATGCTGCGGGATTTGCGCAGATCCGTGGCCCCGGCCTTGGGCAGCCGGTCCAGCACGGCCTGGGTGCCGGTGGCTGCATGGACGGTGGCCATGGAGGCGGAGAGGATTTTTTTAGGGCCGAAGGCATGGATCAGCGGCTTCATCATGTGGGCCAGGCAGGTGGTGGTGCAGGATGCGTTTGAAATGAGCCGGTGCCGCCGGGAATCATAGGCGTTGTCGTTGACGCCCATGACGGTGGTTATGGCATCCTCCGGCATGGGCTTGCCCTTGTCCTTGATTTTAAACGGCGCCGATGCAATCACTTTTTCGGCGCCGGCTTCAAGGTGGCCTCTGATTGACCCGCCGGGCTGATCCGCGCTCTGGGTCGGGTCCAGAAACTGGCCCGTGGTGTCCACCACCAGCTTGACGCCGTGGTCCTTCCAGCGAAGGTCAAGGGGATTGCGGTAGGATCTCAGGAATGTGACCTTGACGCCGTTGATTTTCATCGAACCGTCTTTTTCATTCAGATCCTGGACAACGGCTGCAGACCGATGCCCGTGAAGAAACATGTGCAGGCTTCCGTAGGTGGAATCCCTTTCAATGTAATGGGCGATATCGCCAAGGGAAGCTCCGGCCTGTCTGCCGATATTTACCACAAGCTCGTCAAAAAACTGTCGGCCCGCATGGTGCCAGACAGTCAGCTTTCCGATCCTGCCAAAACCGTTGATGCCCAGCTTTACGGCATTTTTTGCATCCGTTTCCGTTTTCATGGCGCCTCCTTTTGCGCTGTTTCCCTGATCCGAATTATACCCTGATACACCGAACCTTCAAGTCCGTCAATGCTGATGGCGTCTCCGGATAAAAGTGTTCGACGGTTGAATTCGCATTGTTTTTCTTTTTCGTGGCAGACAAGGGCTCCGCATCCGACCACGCAGGTCTTTCCCAGCCGGTGGGCCACCACGGCCGCATGGGAGGTCAGCCCGCCCCGGGCCGTCAACAGGCCGTCCGCGGCGAAGATCTCCCGGATATCGTCCGGCACCGTATCCCCGCGCATCAGAATCAGGGATGTATCCGGCTCTTTGCAGCGCCACTGTTCGATTTCTTCCAGGGTAAAGACCACCCTGCCGGTCATTGCGCCCCCGCTGACGCCGATGCCGTGCCCCAGAAACCGGTCGCCGGAAATGTCCTCGGGATCGAAAGCCGGCACTTTTTTCCGCTCCCGCATGGACATTTCGCGGCTCTGAAGAATAAAGAGGTCTCGGGCTGCGGGGCTTTCAAAGGTGAATTCCATTTCCTGGGGGGTCCAGCCCTTTTTTTCAATCAGATCGATGGCCGTGTTTTTCAGCGCCACATAGATTTCCGGAAAATGGGTTTCCAGGGTGATGTCGGTCTCGCGCATCTCCACCTCCTGCTGAAAGATGGAAATGGGCAGGGTGTTGACCAGGCCGGAGACGACATCTTCACCCTGGTTGCCGATGGTGAAATCCCCCCACAGCCGGACGCGGTCCCCGGACCACCGGGGGTTGTGGGTAAAAATGACGCCGGTTCCGGACTGCTGGGAAAAATTGCCGAAAACCATGGACTGAACCGTTACGGCCGTTCCCCAGTCATCGGATATGCCCATGATTTTCCGGTAGGTTCTGGCCTTGTCCGAATCCCAGGAATCCAGAACGCTGTTGATCGTCATATAGAGCTGGTCCATCGGGTCGTCCAGGACGGGAAATCCGGCATCGGCGATGCTTTCCTTGTAGGCCAGCGCCACCGCCTGCATCTGCTCGCCGGTGAATCCTTTTTTCAGGGGAATTCCGAGCGTTTTCTTGAATGTACTGATGATGGCGTCGAAATGGTCCCTGTCCATCCCGATCGCCATGCCGTAGCACTGTAGAAACCGGCGGTAATTGTCCCAGGCGAACCAGGAATTTCCGGTCCTTGCGGCAAGGCCTTCGGCGATCCTTTCATTGATGCCGACATCCAGCAGGGTGTCCATCATGCCCGGCTGGGAAATGGAGGCGCCGCTGCGAACTGAAAAAAGAAGCGGGTTTGCGCTGCACCCGAAGGTCTTTCCGGTAATTTTTTCAAGAACGGCAATCTGGTGAACGATCTGAGACCTGAAATTTTCGAGGGCGGGGGGATAGTGCTCAATGATATCCCGGCACCGGAAGGCTTCCGTGGTGATGATGAACCCGGGCGGCACCGGAAGTCCGAAGCGCTTTAGCTTGACCAGATTCAGCCCCTTGTTGCCGACATGGATGATGCCGGGCAGGTGCTTGCCGCGCAGATCCACCGTGGTGACGGTCTGGCTGGGGTCATAGAGCAGCAGCAGCCGGAGCTGGTCCGGATGCAGGGTGCTGTGCTGATGAAACAAAATGTTCAATATCCGGGACAGAAGCTGGTCCAGTTGCTGGAGCCCCAGTGAGAAAACAAGCTGGTCCCTGAAAAAAATCTCCGTAATCCTGTGGGTGATCTTTTCCGGGTCCATGGCGGAATCCCGGGGAAGATACCTGGGCAGAAGCTGATTGCGGTCGATGCCGGCGATGACGCGGTTGAGGTTTTCCTCGTGGACGTTGTTGAAATAGTCGTTGATGATGTTTTTTACCGCCTGGGAAAACCCTTTGAAAATATCCAGATACTGGGTAAAGGTAAATTCCCTGATTTCAAGGGAATGGCTCAGGAATTCCTGCTGGCGCTCAAATTCGACCGAGTGAATGCCGTCCACTTTCAGGGCCCGGTCGAACAGGGCCAGCAGCTCCGAGATCTCGTGAATGGTGACATGGGTGATCAGCGACAGGTCGATGGTCTGAACAAGTTCTTCAAAAAGGACATTGACCAGGGATTCGATGCGGAAGGTCAGCCCAAGGGCGTCGAATTTCATTTCATGATAACTGCCGTACATCGAGGGGATGTCGACCGTGATGTGCCTTTTTTTGTAGATGTCCTCCCGGATCTCATAGGTTTTTGAAGACAGGATCAGCTCTTTCAGGTACTCGAGATAATCGATGAGCAACGCCGTTTTTTTCCGGATATTGGGCTGCTCCAGTGCTTTTTGCAGCCGGTTCAGTTCCGGAAAACCGCCGGCTTTGAGCTGATCCAGATAATGGTTGATCTCGATAAAATCCAGATGGTATTTCTGGTGAAGCAGTTTGTAGAAGGCGGCCATGAGCTGAATCCGCTCGATATCGGTCCGGGATTCTCCGGAAATATCGGCCAGAATTCCCTGCAGGGCGTCACCTGTCAGGGTCAGGAGCTGAACCGGGAGCGAAATCCCCTGCTGCTGCAACCCCGTCATGATCCGCTTGACGCCGTCAATGAACGGGCCAGTGGACTTGATCTGCTTGTGGATGTCTTCAGGGACAAATGCGGCCAGCCCTTTCTTGTCCCCGGTTTTCCAGAAGTCAAGAACGGCATCCATGAAGCCCAGTATCCGGTTGCTGCTTTCCACGTGGCTTTGCTTGCGCAGAAAATGGATCAGCACGTCTTTGCGCCGGGTCATTTCATCCAGGCGGGTGGAGATTTCCCGAAGCTCTCCTTCCGCGCCGATATCGTTGAAAAAAGCCGGGAATACCCGCGCCAGTTGCTTGACCAGGTTGTAGACCGGCCCGATGTCGCTGTTTAAAAGCCGGGTGATGTCCCGCGGAAAAAGATCCGTGTCCCTGATGAAGACGCCTTCCAGGCAAAGGTGGATGATCAGGCAGGACAGCAGCCGGGTGGACCATTTGGGGCTGAGTTCGATCAGCGCCATCCAGGTGCGGATGTTGTGGATGTGGGCGCTGTTGGCCTGGATCTGCCAGTCGCTGCCGACGCTGCCGATCCCGGGGGGTTGAAACCCCATGCCGATGACCGAATCGATGAAGAAATTGACCAGGTCGCTTTCGTCGGTTTTATAGACGCCCTCTCCCATGTTCAGCGTGCAGTTCAGGGCGGTCACCGGAAATTCCCGCGTATGGGTCTTTAAAATGGAAAATGTTTTTTCAATCAGCAGCATGATGTTGCGGTGCGATTCGTTGCCGATGAGCCAGCTTAAAGTCCGGTTGATCTCCCGCAGCGCATCTTCGTGGATCTGGGCAAGGCCTGAAATATTCATGATGTGAAAGAGGAAAATCACCTTCCAGTGATTGCGCCGGGTGATGTTCTCACTCGATTTCCAGAGGGCCATCGGCAGTTTTTTATAAGTTTCGACAATCTGGCCGAAGGTCGGAAGCCCCAGCAGATTTTCCAGAAGGGAGATGGATGCAGCCGGCCCTTCGGTTAACAGGCTGTGGAGCCGGTTCCTGCACGCGATCATTTTCTGATGGGAGATCTCCGAAAAAATCGCATCAAAAATCGCCAGATGTCCGGTTTCCGCCTCGGTTTCAAACCAGACCATCGGATCATCCTGGCTCAGCCAGTAGTCGTACGTGTTTTGGTGGTATCTGTGGACGAGCAGGTTCAGGGCGCTGAAGGCGGACCGGGGCGGCCAGGCCCGAAGGCAGCGTTCGGCAAGCTGCTTGATGGGGTAAAAACTTCTGGCGAAAAGCTCGAAATGATCCGCGGGAAGTTGACGGATCCGGTCAAAGGCGGCCTCCAGGAACGGAATAAACCGCGGCAGGTCGGGGCCGGCATCCTTGACCGTTTTCTGCAGAAACAGCAGCAGATTGTCCACGGCATCGGCCCTGACATCGGCGGAGGCTTCAGAGACGGCATCCAGGAAAACGCCGATGACCAGGCCGACAACTTCCGGCCCCTTGTCGTGCTTCTGAAAAATGTAAAAATAATCCAGAGCGTATTTCCGGCATTCCTGAACGATGAATTTCCAGTTTTTATAGGGATGGGAGAGCTCCGTCAAGAAAACATTCACACCCTCCATCAGCCCGTAATAACGGGACATGGCTTCCTGGAGCGGCAAATACCGGGGGTCGATGGTGACCTCCACGTGGTAGCTGGCCAGATTGACCTCAAGCGCCCTGGATTTGAACGGCATGGCAGGCTCCTCAATTGCTTTTCAGGCATCCACCTCGGCAAATGAACCCTTGGCCCCATTTTCAAAACGGTAGAATTCATTTATACACGAATAAGCCCGTCCGTGCCAGTGCTTTGTCCTTTGTTACTGCGGCGCTGGATGGTGGTGCGCAATATGCGTGGTTTCCCATCGTTTGTCCAGATAATACAGGATCGGCACCGTCATCCGGGAAAACAGCAGCGAGGCCACTTCCCCGGCCATCAGGCTGATGGCGAGGCCCTGAAAAATGGGGTCGAACAAAATGACGGATGCACCCACCACCACGGCGGCAGCGGTCAGCATCATGGGCCGGAAGCGGACGGCGCCGGCGTCGATGACGGCAAGATCCAGGGGCATGCCCTGGGCCACGCGAAGTTCGATAAAATCCACCAGGATGATGGAATTTCGAACCACGATGCCGGCCCCGGCGATAAAGCCGATCATGGATGTGGCGGAAAAAAAGGCGCCCATCAGCCAGTGGGCCGGCAGGATGCCGATCAGGGAAAAGGGAATGGCCATCATGATGACCAGCGGTGTGGAAAAGGATTGAAACCAGCCGACCACGAGCACGAAAATAATAACCAGCACCACGGCAAAGGCAATGCCCAGATCCCGGAACACCTCGTAGGTGATATGCCATTCCCCGTCCCATTTCATGGCGAATTTGCGATCACTGTCCGGCAGGCTTGCCGTGTGCTGGGCGATCTTGTACCCTTCCGGAAGGGCGATGGCGTCGATTTTTTTCTGCATTTCCAGGATGGCGTAGACCGGGCTTTCCTTTTCACCGGCCACATCCCCGATCACATAGACCACCGGCATCAGGTTCTTGTGGTAAATGCTGCGCTCGGACGGCGTCTTTTCGGCCGAAACGAGCTCCGATAAGGATACCAGGCGATTGTCCGCGCCGGCAAGCTTTATGGTCTTCAGCTTTTCAATGCCCGCGCGGTCCGCAAGGGGCAGATGAAGAAGGATGGCGACATCTTCTTTCTCCAGGGGCTGGTGCAGCAGGCCGGTCTGTTTTCCGGAGAGCGCCAGCTCCAGTGCGGCGGCGACCCGGGCTGCACTGATACCGCTGAGGGCAGCTTTTTCCTTGTCCACCGTCAGTTCAAACCGGGGCTGGCTGCTTTCCATATACCAGTCCACGTCCACAACGCCTGCGGTTTTCTCGAAAATCTCCCGGATTTGCAGGGCGATTTCCCGCTGGCGCCGGTAGTCCGGACCATAGACTTCGGCGACCAGGGTGGATAACACGGGCGGGCCAGGGGGCACTTCAGCCACCTTGACCCTGGCGTTGAACCGTCTGGCGATAGTTACAAGCGGCGTTCGGACCCGCTTGGCAATATCGTGGCTTTGCTGAGCCCGCTTTCCTTTTCCGGCCAGATTGACCTGAATGTCCGCCAGGTGCGCGCCCCTTCGCAGATAGTAATGCCGGACCAGGCCGTTGAAATTGAAGGGGCCGGAAGTTCCCACATGAATCTCGTAGTCCACGACTTCATTGACGGTTTTCAGATAATCTCCCATTTCCAGGCAGGCGGCGGTGGTTTCTTCAAGGGTTGCGGCGTCCGGCATGTCCACGATGACCTGAAATTCACTTTTGTTGTCAAAGGGAAGCATCTTGACCTTGACCCAGCCGATGCCCACCATGGCGCAGACGAACAGCAGCAGGGCCGCGACGGACGCCAGAAATACCCAGCGCCAGAAAGCGGTTTCGATCAGGGGGGTCATGATTTTCCGGTAAAGCCGGGTGCTCCAGTCTTCGGTTTCGGCGTGAGCCGGGCCGCCGTGATGGCCAATGAGCCTTAAAGACGCCCAGGGCGTAACAATAAAGGCGACCAGCAGCGAAAAAACCATGGCTGCGGAAGCCCCGATCGGAATGGGCCGCATGTAGGGGCCCATCAGTCCGCCCACGAACGCCATGGGAAGGATGGCGGCGATAACGGCCAGGGTCGCCAGTATGGTGGGGTTGCCGACCTCGTCCACGGCTTCGACGGCCACATCCGTCCGGGGGCGGCCGGCGTTTTCAGGCAGTCGGAAATGCCGCACCATGTTTTCCACCACCACGATGGCGTCGTCCACCAGGATGCCGATGGAGAAAATGAGTGCAAACAAGGTGATGCGGTTCAGGGTGTAGCCATGGAGATAGAACACCGTCAGGGTCAGGGCCAGCGTCACCGGAATGGCGATGGCCACGACTCCCGACTCCCGGTGCCCCAGTGTAAACCAGATGAGAATGGTCACGGAGACTATGGCGATGAGCATGTGAAACAGCAGTTCATCGGATTTTTCCTTGGCGGTTTCCCCGTAATTGCGGGTAAGGGTCATCTGGATATCGCCGGGGATAACGGAGCCTTTGGCATCTTCAATCCGCGCAAGGACCTTCTGGGCAACGGTGATGGCATTGGCGCCCTTTCGCTTGGCAACCGTCAGGGTGACGGCGGGGGACACGCCGCCCGGAGCCGCCGCATCCGCCGCGTGGAGCCCTTTTTCATCCGCCGCCGGGCCCGTTCCGAAAAAAACGTACTGGTCGGGGTCCGCGGGTCCATCCGAAATTGCGGCGACATCCCGGAGATACACCGGTTTTCCGTTATGAACACCGACGACGATGCCTTCCACATCCCTTGCGGTTTTCAGAAACCCGTTCACATGAACCAGAACCTGGCCTTCAATCGACGGATACGCGCCGGCATCCGCGTCCTGGTTGGCTGCGCAGACCATGGCGGACACCCGGTCGAGATCCAGCCCGAAAGCCGAAAGCCTGACCGGGTCGAGGTTGACGGTGAGCTGCCGCCGGTATCCGCCGATAAGGGTTGTTGTGGAGACATTCTCCTCGCGCTTGATCAGATCATCCACTTCCGCGGCCACCCGGCGAAGCGTGTAATGGTCCGCATGCTTGCCCCAGAACGTCAGGGCCAGAATCGGGACATCGTCGATATAGCGGGGTTTGATCAGGGGCGGGGAAACCGAGGGCGGAATCCTGTCCATGTTGGCCATCAGTTTGGACTGGAGGCGGACAATGGATTTTTCCTCGTCCTGGCCCACATAAAAACGCACGACCGCCATGGACATGCCGGGGCTGGATGTGGAATAGACGTACTCGACGCCGGGGATTTCCCAGAGCAGCTTTTCCATGGGGCGCGTGGCCCGCTCTTCCACTTCCTTGGCGCCGGCCCCCGGCATTTTTACGAATACATCGATCATGGGGACGATGATCTGGGGCTCTTCTTCGCGGGGCAGGCCGATGACGGCGGCAATTCCCAGAAGAACCGATGCGATGACGACAAGCGGCGTCAGCTTGGAGTTGATAAAATAACCGGCGATCTTGCCGGCCATGCCGGGCCGGGTCATGACGGCACCTCCACCCGAAGCCCGTCGACCATGTCCGGCGGTGGAACGGTCACAAAGCGGTCGCCGGGCCGGAGTCCGGACAGGATTTCAACCATGACTCCGGAAGTCCGGCCGGTCCGAAGGAGGCGGAACCGGGCAATCTGATCGGCATCCAGCAGGAAAATTCCGGTAAGCTGGCCCTGGCGGATGAGCGCGGTTGCGGGGATCAGCATCGTTTCAAGCGTGCCGCGGTCCAGAATGACGCGGCTGAACATGCCGGAGCGGATTGCAGGGTCAAAGGCAAGGGCGACCTGAGCCGTAAAGGATCTGCTGGCGGCATCCGCGGCAGGGAAAATGGCCCGGATCGTTCCTTCAAAGGCCCTGCTGCCGGCCGAGGGAATATAAACCGTTACGGTTTGCGAAAGGGCGACGGACTGAATGAAGGATTCGGGAACCGTCATGTCCACGCGAAACGCATCAATGTTTTCGAGTTTTAGAATCGGTGTCCCCGGTGCGGCAAGGCTTCCTGGATCCACCAGTTTGGCGGAAATGACGCCGTCATAAGGTGCGACGAGCCTGGCGTCTTTTTCACTGACCCAGGCGCCGGCCACCGCCGCCTCGGCCTGCTGAACCCGGAACCGCGCTGCTTCCACCATGGACTGGGCCTGGCCCTGCGCGGCTTCGGCCTGGCGGTGCCGGGCGCTGACTTCATCAAATTCCTGGCGGCTGGCCGATTCGGTTTTCATCAGGTTCACATAGCGATTATATGTTGCCCTGGCCAGATCGGCGGATGCCCCGGCCGCATGCTGCGCGGAAAGCGCGGCCGATTCGGCCTTTCTGGCTTCCGACAGGGCGGCTTCGGCCTGATGCAGTTGGGCTCCGACCTGCCGGGGGTCGATGTCAGCCAGCACCTGATCCTTTTTGACCCGGTCGCCTTCCTTGACATAAACCGCTTTCACCACGCCCATGATCTTGCTGGAAAGGGTGCTGGCGTCTTCCGCGGTCACGGTGCCGGTCGCCTCGTAATGGATGGGCTCCGGGCTGACGGCGGCCGTGGCGACCGGCGCTTTGATTGACCGTGCCAGGGAGGGTTTTACGGCGCCGGGTTCGATTTTTTCGCCGCATCCTGAAATCAGGATGCATGCCATGCCTGCCAGTCCAAAGATTAAACGGTGTTTCAGCATAAAATCTCCGTTTCCGCCATTCCGGTCTTGAATCGAAAATCCGGGCAAGGGGCTGAAATATTTCTGCCATCCTGCATTTGGCCGGGGTCTTCGGGATTCCGTAAGCCGTCAAAAATGGCGGATTGTTTTTTCATTGCAGTCCATATTGAAAATCCGTATCCAGCGTTCCCGCGGCCAGCGACAACTGAATGCGTGCAACCGAATAATCGTGAAGGGATCTGTATTTGTTGGTTTGGGCGGATTGAAGGGCGACCTCCGCATCCAGCAGGCTGACCAGGGTGAGCAGCCCGTTTTCATACCGGTCTCTGACGATCCGAAGCCCTTCTTCAGACTGTGAAACCGCGGCTTCGGATACGGATATCCGGTTCCAGGCGCTTTGCGCCTGCAAATAGGCATCCCGGGTCTGGACCTCGATACTTGCGGCCATATCGTTTTGTATGGACCGGACCCGGCTGAGCATGGCTTCGGACTCACGGGTTTTTGCGCTCATCCGGTCGCCGCTGTAAAGATTTACCCGCATCATGGCGCCAACCATATAGCTGTCCGCGTTGTTTCTGAAATCCGGCGAATTCAGTTCATAGTTGCCGATCAGGTTGATATCGGGAAGATGGGCTGCCTTTGATTTTCGGATTTCGTCCTCGGCGTTTTCTTCCTGCAGCTTGAGATACTTCATGTCGGACCGGTCGGACCGGGCAAGGCCGATCCATTCATCGACGGGCTCAAGGATGGGCGCTCCTTTTACCAGCCCGGAAGCCAGTTGCCAGTTGCTGTCCACGGGGGTGCCCATGGCGGCGTTCAGGGCGGCAAGCGCCATGGCGATCCGGCTTTCAGCCTGGATGCGATCCTGATCCAGCTCGGCGATATGGACCTGGGTCCGGAGCAGGTCGCTTTTGACGGCAAGCCCGTTTTCATACCGTCTGCCGATCATGTCCAGATGCATGCGGGCGGTCTCCAGGGCTTTCAGGATGACGTCCTGGTGCTGATGCGCCAGTAGCAGCCCGGTATAGGCGATTGCCGCCGAAGCAATCACTTCCTGACGGGTTCGTTTTAAAATATTGTCCTGAGCCTGCCTCTCGCGCTTGGCCTGGTCCACGCCGATCCGGGTCCGGCCGCCCTGATACAGCGACCATTCCAGGGAAAGCGCGGAATTGAAGTTGCTGATGGCATCGGGGTGGTTCAGCCGGTCGGGGTCGAAATCCGACTGCGTGATGGTTTGCTGATTGAGCCGGTTGCCGAACGCCCACATGGGATTGTTGGTGTTGCCGTAAGTTTCGGTAAAAAACACCTGGGGCAGGAAACCGGACTGCGCCTGCGTGATGCGATGATCGGCGGCGGTTACCTGTGACAGTGCGGCCTGTATTTTCGGATTCTGTTTGTCCGCCATCCGCATGGCATCGGAGAGGGTTAACGTCGGCATGTCCGCGGCCGGAAGTGTTGAGGGAAAAATGCAAAGACAGATGAAAAACAGAAGAAGCGGTTTTTGTTTCATAGTGAATTTCCCTTGGATGACCTAAAACTCATGGACACGACTGCGCCAGGCTGCCGATGGATATTTCACATAACTTGCCGTTGACGAAAAGGGGAATTATTTCGTTATCATGAGTCAGGTGAATGAGCAAGGGCTTTGTCGCATCGCAGGGCAGGAAGCAGGCGGCTCTGGCGGCAAGGCCCCGGGCCACGGGGTCGGAAGAAGTCAGGAAAGGCGATAGAAACGCGCCTGCCCCTGCTGCCCGGCCCGGCCGTTCCCGGGCCAGCCTTCCCATCGCCCAGAGGATGCCTTTTTGCAAATCCGGGTTATCGATAAAATTGCCGCAGGGATTGATATAGGAGATCAGGATACAGGCATATTCATCGGCCATCCGATCGTTTCTGGCCATGATTTCACCCATGGCTTCCGCAGATCCCCAGCCGATGCCGCCGGACTCTTCATTCAGGCTCCACATCAGGCGCCGCATCACGACGCGCGCCGATTCCATGTTTTCCGCTGCAAGAAGGGACACCACAGCGCCCATTGCAGTGACGGCCTGCCAGAACAGCAGGGGCTCCCGGCTGTAGAAAAAAGGAAACAGCGCATTGACGACTTTCCGAAGGGGCATGCGGCAGATGGTCGAAAGCGCGGCTTCCGGGGAATTTTTTAAGAAAAGTGCCGACAGTGTGCCTTTTAGATTTCGGATCGAACCGCTCGTTTCAGGCATACGACTCCCAGCAAATGCAGTCCGCAGGGCAGTTCTTGATGGCTTCATCCACACAGTCCGCGGGGTAGTCCGCCATTTCCGCAACCTCGATGTAGCCGGCGTCGTTCAGCCTGAAAACTTCCGGGCACACGTCCTGGCATACGCCGCAAAGGATGCAGTCGCTTAAATCAACAACGGGGTTTTTCATGATGTCCTCAGGTTTGCTCGCAAGGGTTGACGGCTTTGTAGATGATCATTGACACCATCCATAAGGAACGCAAAAAAATATGTTGGTTACAACTTGCCTGAAAAAAATGAACCATTTGAATCGCCTGAAAATCACCATATGATTAAAATCGTTTCTGCCAAGGCGGACGAACCCGCCGGACCGGAAAATCGCGGCAAAACGGGCTTTCAACAATGGGCTGTAATTTTTTGCTTGCATTTCATAATGTTGTCATATATCATCACCGGCGATATAACTGTCTAAAATTGTTTGATGAACCTGGCATTAATCGCCTTGTTTCCGTCAAGTATCAGGTGCTTACGGGTTCCGGATCGATGCTTTTTCGTTCACGGCGCGCAAGACACGGACAATAATTCGTTAACGTGAGGAGGTGCAGGCATAGTCCCAACAATTAAAAGACCCATCAAAACCGATAAGACCAACATCAACCGGGATATCCGCGCCAAAGAGGTCAGGGTGATCGATCCGGATGGTAACCAGATCGGAGTAATCCCCACATACAAAGCGCTGGCTGTGGCCAATGATTTCGGGCTTGATCTTGTTGAGATTTCACCCAATGCAGCCCCTCCGGTATGCAAGATAATGGATTACGGCCGTTATCGTTACGAGCAGACCAAAAAAAAGCAGGAGGCCAAAAAAAAGCAGAGCTCTTTTCAGATCAAGGAGATCAAAATACGACCCAAGACCAGCGAGCATGACCTGCAAACCAAAATTGACCATGCCCGGAAGTTCCTTGACAAAAAAGACAAAGTCAAGGTAACCGTGGTTTTCAGGGGCCGCGAGATAACGCTGTCCCAGACGGCCAGGGAATTGCTGGAAAAAGTCGTTGCCGAGACTCAGGAAATTGCCATCGTCGAGCAGGCCGCCAAATTCGAAGGACGGACAATGGTGATGATCCTTTCTCCCAAATAACCTCCGCATCGGGAAAGACCCGGTCGGATCTGAAACAGGTTTTTTGTTATTCAGGGTGTACAGGCGTGAGCAGATGATACCGGCTCACGCTTTTATGTTTTATATGCCTTCTGATATGAACGTGATACGGATCAATGCGTTTTAAAATCGCCATTGATACTTTAAATTTTTAGGAGAGAATACCATGCCAAAAATCAAAACCAATCGTTCTGCGGCAAAGCGGTTTAAAAGAACGGGAACCGGAAAATTTGTTTTCTCAAAATCCCATG
>JBBIPX010000073.1:0-16655 GCA_037442625.1 Desulfobacteraceae bacterium | reverse complement strand
GAAAGAAAGACATCCTATGGCGAAATTCCTCAACCGGCGAAAATGCGATCTGGTTCATGACAGGTTCAAACGGGACAACTCGTAGCAGTTATAGTTACCTTCCCGCTGTCGCCGATCCGTCCTGGGCTATTGCTGGTATTGCCGACTTCAACGGAGATGGAAAGCCAGACATTCTATGGCATAATACCACAACCGGCGAAAATGTTATCTGGTTCATGACAGGTTCAAACGGGACAACTCTAAGCAGTACTTCTTCCCTTCCCCCTGTCGCCGATCCGTCCTGGATTATTGTCGGGGTAGACTGATGGCAGCATCAAATCTACCAAAATATTGTTATCAGTTATGCGGGGATGTTTTAAGGAGCAACAAACCGGTCGGCAGCGGCAGCGAAAAAGATAAGGCGGTACGGGCATCAAAACGGAAACAAAAGCCCGTCATTGCCATCCTCGATCTTCAGCAACAGTTGCAGATATCGTTCCATCATGTAACCCTCGATTACCTGCTTGCCGGATCCGTAGTATGTAACCTGGCCGCTTCCTTCATGAAGCTTCCCAATGGTTGCCAGCATTTTTTTCAGGTTTTGGATCGTGCCCCTGTTCCCGTCAACGATGATCGTACCTTTCTGAAATATTTCTCGAATGTGTTCCCTAAAAAATGGGAAATGGGTGCACCCTAAAACCACGGCTCCATAATGATTCAGATTGTAACCCTTCAAGTGATCCTTCAGATAGGACAGGATGACAAGAGCGGTCGAACTGACATGCTTCCGCAAAGGTAACCAGCTCCTGCAAGGGGAGAACATCGACCCTGTTGTGAATATCGACCTGATTTAGAAGTCCGATGAATTTGGACTCGCGTAGTGTCAAAGGGGTTGCAAATACCAGCACCCGTTTATCTGCAACGGATTTTATCGCCGGTTTTACCGCCGGCTTCATTCCAATGACGGGAAATGCATATTTCCGGCGGATATCCTGAATAGCCCCACCGGTTGCCGTGTTGCAGGCAACAACCAAGGCCTTGATAGCCATTCCAGCCATAAAGTCGACAGCTTCAAAAACACAGCCCCGGATCTCTTTCCTGGATTTATTGCCGTTGGGGACATTGGCATTGTCCGCATAGTAGAGATACTCCTCACGCGGCAAGTGGCGAAGCGCCTCATACAATACGCTTAGGCCGCCAATGCCCGAATCAAAGAATCTAATTCGCATATACACTCAATCAGCATCATTGTAACGGTCAGCTTTCATATGTCTTTCTACAGGCCACAATTGACGATTATATAAAAAGTCCAATATCTGAGTTGCGAAGCCCATGGGGGCAAGGAAAAACCATACAACAACGCCGAGAACCGTCTATTGTATCTGAACGGTCGACAAATGCTTTGCAATGAGGTATTGACAAGTTATTTTTATCATAATACATATCCGTAAAGGCCATCTTTCGATATGCATGGTCTGATGTTTAACGCCCGAACATTCAGGAAGAAAGAATGTTACCTGCTGGTTCTGCTGCAAGCTTATCGCCCTGGGAGCCAGGTCTTCTGGCCATGTTGACATATGGCGTAATGGTGTTCGCCCTGATGGCGGCCCTGCTCTTCTTATGCTCCTGGCTGGGTGAAAAAAACCCCAACAGGGAGAAATGTCTGGCTTATGAGAGCGGCGTTATTCCAACCGGCCCTGCCATTTTGCGTTCACCCGCGGCGTTTTATCTGGTTGCTGTTTTTTTTCTGATCTTTGATGTGGAGGCCGCCTTTGTTTTTTCCTGGGCCGTTTCCTTTTACAGTCTGGGATCGGCCGGTTGGGCACAGATGACGTTTTTCATCGTGCTGCTGCTCCTGGGGCTGTTCTACGTTTGGAAGAAGGGAGGTCTGGAGTGGGGAACAACGGCATTACCGCCTTCCTGCAACAGCAAAACTTCCTGCTGACCCGACTGGATGCGCTTATCAACTGGTCCCGCCAGTACAGCCTCTGGCCAATGTTCTTCGGTTTGTCCTGCTGTTTTATCGAAGAGGCGGCGGCATTTACTTCCCGGTACGATATCGCGCGCTTTGGCGCAGAAGTCATGCGGGGGTCGCCACGCCAGGCAGACCTTCTAATCATTTCAGGCACTGTCTTTAAAAAAATCGCACCGGTGGTGCTGCGTCTCTATGAACAGATGGCCGATCCCAAATGGGTGATCTCCATGGGATCCTGCGCCAATTCCGGCGGCATGTACGATGTTTACAGCGTGGTCCAGGGTGTGGATCAGATGCTGCCGGTGGATATATATATTCCGGGCTGCCCGCCCCGTCCCGAAGCGGTTTTGCATGCGCTGACCCTGCTTCAGGAAAAGATCCGAACCGGCGAGCGGCCGTCGCGTTCCGTTTTGAATCTGGGCGGCGGCATCCAGGGCACACAGGAGCCCGTGCGGGTGGATGGCATCAGCAAGAGCCGTGACCCCCGTGGAACCGGCTACACGGGACTGCCGATCCGTGGAACCGCTGCAACCCCGCCTGTCTTTTGGCAGAACCGCACCGAACTGATGTGGACGCCGCAAGCGCATCGCGTGGAGCTTGGCTCCGCAGATAAGTCACTGGAAACCCAGCTTCTGGAAAGATTCAGAAAAGTGGTTCAGTCGACCGGCGACACCTCGGATATGCTGACCCTTCAAGTGAAACCGGATCAGGTTCCGGAAGTTCTCGGTTTTCTGAAAAATGATGCAAGCCCCCGTTTTCTCCGACTGGAAGACCTTACTGCCGTGGATGAATCGGCCCGCAAGGATCCCTTCAGTTATCCGGACTTCACCCTGGTTTATCACCTGCTCTCCTTTGAGGGGCCCAGGCGGATCCGCATCAAAACTTCCCTGCACGGTCCGCATCCGGCGGCTCCCACACTTACCCGTCTATGGCCCAATGCCGACTGGTATGAACGGGAAGTATTCGACATGTTCGGCATCGATTTCAAGGGGCATCCAAACCTCAGGCGCCTTATCATGCCCCATGACTGGATGGGCCATCCCCTTCTCAAAAGCTATCCAGGAAGAGCCACGGAAATGCGCCCTTACACGCTGGCGGATGCCAGGCGTCAGCAACCGCTGGACGCCGGCGTGTTTTTCCAAAAACCGGACGGTTCTGAAGAGATGCTGTTGAATCTTGGGCCTCACCACATCAGCACGCACGGCCTGATGCGGTTTGTTTTGGCCCTTGACGGCGAGAAAATCACGGATCTTGACATGGATATCGGTTATCATCACCGGGGGGTTGAGAAAATCGGCGAACGCCAGTCCTGGCACCAGTTCATTCCTTACACGGATCGGGTGGATTACATGAACGGGACCGCCAATAATCTTCCCTATCTTATGGCTGTTGAAACGCTTGCCGGCATCGGGGTTCCGGACCGGGCCCAGTGCATCCGGGTGATGCTGAGCGAATTCTTCCGGCTGAACAATCATCTGATCTGGTTTGCCACACTGGCGCATGACCTTGGCGCCATGACCCCCAATTTTTACACTTTCCGGGAACGCGAACACATCATGGATATTGTGGAGCTTATCACCGGAGGCCGCCTTCATCCGTCATGGTTTCGCATCGGGGGGGTGGCAGCGGATCTGCCGGACGGCTGGAAGGAGGCTGTTGACGACTTTGTCAAAACATTCCTGAAACGGCTTAAGGAATATGAGTCGCTCACAACCCGAAATCCGATCTTCAAGGCCCGCACACGCGGCATCGGCCGCCTTTCCCTGCAGGATGCCATCGACTGGGGGGTCACCGGCCCCATGCTCCGCGCCAGCGGCATGGACTGGGACGTTCGAAAAAAATTTCCTTATTCCGGATACCAGAATTATGATTTCGACATCCCGACAGCCACCGAAGGTGACTGCTTCGCCCGGTATCTAATTCGTGTCGAGGAAATGCGGCAAAGCCTTCGGATCATTCGCCAGGCCGCGGACAGAATGCCTGACGGCGCCTATGTCAGCCAGGACTGCCGCTACGGTGTGCCATCCAAAAGCGCTTCCCTGAAGGACATTGAAACCCTGATCCATCATTTCGTCCATACGACGCGCGGCCCCGAAATCCCGCGGGGGGAAGCATATGCGGCCATCGAATCCCCGCGCGGAGACCAGGGGTATTATGTGATCAGTGACGGCACCAGTTCCGCCTACCGGATGCGGATTCGCACACCTGCTTTTGCCAATGTCCAGGTTATTCCGCGGATGGCCCGGGGCGCTTCCATCTCCGATTTTGTGGCCATCATCGGCTCCGTGGATTACCTGCTGCCGGACATTGACCGGTAGTTGAGAGAAAAGACCATGATACCGGACGATCTTAAAAATAACCTAATCGAACAAATCGCCGCAGTCGATCATCCGCGCGAGAAAGCCATGGATGTCGTCTTTACCCTTCAGGACCGGTTCGGGTATCTGAGTGATGAACTTCTGGAAGATGCGGCATCGCTTTTGGGAATGACCCCCCTTGAAGTGGAGGAAATCGCCACCTTCTATGAATTTATTTACCGTAAACCCGTTGGCAAATTTGTTATCCACATTTGTGACGGGGTCGTTTGCTTGATGCAGGAATATCCGTCGATACTGGATTATTTGCGCAAAAAACTGGATATCGATTACGGGCAGACCACCGCGGACGGCCGCTTCACCCTGCTGCCCACCTGCTGCATCGGATACTGCGACCGGGCTCCGGCCATGATGATCAATCGCAAGGTTTACGGGAAACTGACTCCGGAGCGGATCGACGAAATTCTTGAGGGGCTGGAAAGATGACGGCACAGGTTTTATTTCAAAATCGTCACCCCGATCGGATCGCATCGATTGAAGAATACTGCGCCAGCGGCGGTTATGAAGCCCTGGCCGCGGCTTTGGGAAAATTCAGCCGCCCTCAGGTGCAGCAGCTTGCCCTGGATGCCGTTCTTCTTGGCCGAGGGGGCGCGGGCTTTCCGGCCGGCAGAAAATGGATGACCGTTTCAGAAAATGCGCCGTTTCCCCGCTACATTGTCTGCAACGCCGATGAAATGGAGCCGGGAACATTCAAGGATCGCGTTCTCATCCACACGGACCCGCACCAGATCATCGAAGGGATGATCATCGTTGGATATTCGATTCTGGCTGAAAAAGGAATTGTCTTCATCCGCTCATCTTACGAAAGCGCAGCCCGGATACTGGAGCGGGAAATCGCCCGCGCAAAGGAAGCGGGATTTTTGGGAGAAAATATTCTGGGCAGCGGCTTTTCAATGGAAATCACGGTCCATCGCAGCACGGGCCGCTATATCTGCGGCGAAAATACGGCGCAGATCAACGCCATCGAGGGAAAGCGCGCCAATCCCGTTCAGCCGCCGCCCTATCCCACTGAAAAAGGCATTTGGGATCTTCCGACCGTAACCCACAATGTGGAAACCCTGGCCTGCGTGCCGCACATCCTTCGACATGGCCCGGAATGGTTCAGAAACCTTGCCGCGACTTCGACCGGGGCCGGCACCAAGCTCTATTGCGTCAGCGGCCGGGTGAAGCGGCCGGGATGCGTTGAGCTTCCCATGGGAATCCGGCTGAGCCGGATCATCGAAGATCATGCCGGTGGACTGCCTGAAGGCTGCCAATACAAAGCCAGTCTTCCGGGAGGCGCATCCACCCGGTTCCTGCCGAAATCCTTCTATGACATTGAGATGGATTTTGACGCCATGAAAACAGCGGGACACCGCCTGGGGACCGGCTCGATCATTGTGTTCGATCAAAAGACCTGCCTGGTGGCTGCAACCCTGAACATGATCGAATTTTTCGCCCGTGAGTCCTGCGGCTGGTGCACCCCCTGCCGGGAAGGTCTGCCATATGTCCGGGATATTCTGGCCCGCATCGAGGCCGGTGAAGGCAAGGAAGAATTTATCCCCTTGCTGAGAAGGATGAGCAAGTATTTGTGTAATTCCTACTGCGCCCTGGCGCCTGGCGCGGCATCTCCCGTGGAAAGCCTTTTAACCTATTTTGAAGACGAAGTCCGGGAACACATCAGCCAGCGCCGGTGTCCCTTCAAATGAAAGGCCTGCCATGCCGAAACTGATCATCGATGGCCGAAAAATCGAGGTTGATCCAGGCGTCAAGGTAATTGCCGCAGCAGAGCAGGCCGGCATTATGATTCCGCGCTTTTGCTACCACCCGGCGCTCGGGTCGGCCGGGGCCTGCCGGATGTGCGCCGTGAAATTTCTGGAAGGACCGGTTCACGGGATTCAAATGAGCTGCATGGTCGAGGCAAGGGACGGAATGATGATTTCCAGCACCGACGATGAGGCTGTTGATTTCAGGCGTTTCATCATCGAGCTTCTGATGCTGAATCACCCGCACGACTGCCCGGTCTGCGATGAAGGCGGCCACTGCCTGCTTCAGGATGAAACCATATCGGGCGGACACGCCGTGCGCCGCTATATGGGAAAAAAACGCACCCACAGGGATCAGTATCTGGGCGAACTTGTCCAGCACGAGATGAACCGCTGCATCCAGTGCTATCGCTGCAAGCGCTTTTATCAGGATTTCTGCGGATACCGGGACTTCGGGGTGATGGGAATCGCCGGCCGCACCTATTTTGGCAGATACTCTGACGGCCCGCTTGAAAACCCGTTTTCCGGCAACATCATCGATATCTGCCCCACCGGCGTCCTGACGGATAAACCGGCGCGTTTCAAGGGACGGCGCTGGGATTTTCAGCGTGCGCCCTCGCTTTGCATTCACTGCTCTCTGGGATGCCACACCGTGGTCAGCGCCAGATACCGGGAGTTGATCCGTGTGGAAGCACGCTACTGCGAGGCGATCAATGGCCATTTCATCTGCGACCGCGGCCGATTCGGGTTTGCCTTTGCCAACCATCCGAAGCGGCCCCGGCAGGCTCGCATTCAGGGCAATTCAGAAAGTTACGAAAACGCGCTTCGGATTGCCGCAGACCGTCTAAATTCGATTTCCCGATCCGCCGGCCCCGATGCCATTGCCTGCGCAGCTTCATCTCGGTCCAGTGTTGAAACCCAGTTCAGTCTTAAATTCACGGCCCGGGCACTTGGCTGGCAACATCCCGTATTTTTCATGGATCGGTTGCAGCAGGACAAAGTCGCCGCTGCGGTCGGCAGGCTTAACCCTGATCTTGCCATTTCCCTCAGCGATGTGGAACATGCCGATGTCATTCTGGTTTTAGGTGCCGATCCGATCCGGGAGGCGCCCATGCTGGCTCTATCCATGCGTCAGGCCCGGCGGACCGGTGCAAAGATCGCGGTTCTGGGTCCCCGCCCTGTTTCCCTGCCCTTTGACTACACGCATTGGCCCATGAGCCCCGGCGATATGGATTCGGCTCTTAAGAAATTGCTGTCAACCGCATTTCTTGAAACCGCTGAAGGTCTTACTGAAACAAATATCAAGCCGGAGACTGCCGCGGATTCCCGGAAAGATCCCGATGCGCCCGAGGCACTCGCGGCGATGCTGCAGAACAGCCAAAGACCGGTGATCGTATGCGGAACGGATATCGTCGATTTGTACTTGGTTACAGCGGCGGCCGAACTGGCCCGTTACCTTCATGCTGAAAACAAACGCGCAGGTCTTTTTTATGTGCTCCCCTGCGCCAATTCATCCGGCGCGGTCATTGCGTCCGCAGGCGGCAAATCCTTTTCAGAGCTTCTTTGCTCCATTGAAAACGGAAATATCAAGGCGCTTCTTCTTGTGGAAATGGATCCCTTATATCAATTTCCGGATCCGGAACGGGTGAAAAACGCATTGAGGACACTCGAACTTTTAATTGTAATGGATTATCTTCCGAATCGTACGATCGGGTATATTTCCGAGACACCATCCTTGTCGAACCCATCCGCTTTGAAGCAAATCATTTTCCCCACGCTGACGCTTTTTGAGACTCATGCCGGCTTCATCAATCAGGAATGCCGACTGCAACGGTCGACTCCGGTTCACGCCGGTGGCATGCCCCTGTCGCAATTGACCGGCGGAAGCCATCCGCCGCGACAGTTTCCTTGCGACATACCCGGTGCAGACGCCAAAGCTGCCTGGCAGGTTCTATCGGATCTTGAAGCCGCCATTTTATCAACACCGCCGGCCCCCGGCTCTTTTCATGAACTTTGGTCACGGATTGGATCTGAACTGGGCATTGAAAACCGCGCCGAGATTCCGGATGATCTTCGCATTTTCCCCAAAAATATCCAACCTGAACCCGGTAGTGCCGGCAGCTCTCCGGAAACAGCCGGCAATTCTCAATGGAATTCTTTAAAGGCTGATTCATGTTACGGGACCGAGGAACTTTCCACGTATTCCCCGATTCTCGGCCGCGCGGAATCCGCACTGGCAAAGAAGGCAGAATGAACGCAAAATTGCCGCACGAAGGATTTTTTTAATGTCAGCCGAGTGGATACTAGGGGTTGTACTGCTGATTATCAAACTTGGAGCTGCGCTGCTGACCCTGTTGCTCGGAGCCGCCTATCTGGTGCTGGCCGAGAGAAAGCTTCTGGCCCGGATGCAGATCCGCATCGGGCCGAATCGCGCCGGCCCCTTCGGACTCTTGCAACCGATTGCGGATATGATCAAGATGATGACCAAGGAAGATCTTACTCCCCGGGATGCGGATCGCGTGATTTTCCGCTATGCGCCCGCGGTGTCGGCCGCAACCGCCATCCTCATTTTCGCCGTGGTGCCTTTTGGAGACAGCCTTACCCTGTGGGGGAAACGGATTCCGCTGGTGATCACGGATCTGAATGTAGGGCTTCTGGCGGTCCTTGGACTTTCATCCCTTGGCGTTTACGGGGTGGCCCTGGGCGGCTGGGCTTCCCATTCCAAATACAGCCTTCTGGGAGTCATCCGGGGTGTTGCCCAGATGATCAGCTATGAACTTTCGCTCGGGCTGTCTCTGGTTCCGATCGTCATGATGGCCGGCTCCTTCAGCCTGGTGGATATCGTTGCCGCACAGGCCAAGTATCCGTTCATTTTTTTGCAGCCGGTTTCCTTTGCCGTTTTTTTTCTCAGCGCCATGGCGGAAATCAAGCGCATCCCCTTTGATCTGCCGGAAGCTGAAAACGAGCTGATCGCAGGCTATCACACCGAATACAGCGGTCTGAGATTCGGATTGTTTTTTTTGGGTGAATATGTCACGTTGGTGACGCTGGGAGCATTAACTGCCGTATTTTTCCTGGGCGGCTGGCACGGCCCTTTCCTTCCCGGAATCATCTGGCTGCTTTTTAAAATCGCCGCCGTTGCATTCGGCATGATCTGGATCCGGGGGACGCTTCCGCGCTTTCGATCCGATCAGTTGATGAATATGGGCTGGAAGTTTCTGACGCCCCTGGCGCTGGTCAATATCATTATCACCGGCGCTGCCCTGCTGGTGCTTAAAAATTAACCATGAAAAACAATAACCAGCCCCTATCCCAATCCGTATTCGAAGGCGCTTTCGGACTTTTGAGCGGGTTTGCCATGACATTACGGCATCTGTTCCGAAAGCCCATCACCGAGCCGTATCCGGAATTCAAACGCCAGCTTCCGGAGCGCACGCGTGCAACCATTATCCTGACGCGCGATCCGGACGGGGATGAACGGTGCGTGGCCTGTTATCTGTGCTCAGGAGTCTGCCCGGTAAACTGCATCTCGATGCAGTCGGCCGAGCGATCGGACGGCAGGCGTCATGCGGCCTGGTTTCGCATCAATTTTGCCCGGTGCATTTATTGCGGATTTTGCGAAGAGGCCTGCCCGACACTGGCCATTCAACTCACACCGCATTTTGAAACCTGCCAGAAGGATATACTCAAACTGCTTTACGAAAAAGAAGACCTGCTGGTCGATCACGGCGGCAAGAACAACGACTACAATTTTTACCGTCATGCCGGTGTTGCCATGCTCGGCGACAAGGGAAGCCATATCGGGGAAGAGAAACCTTCGGACATCAGAACGCTGATGCCATGATGATTTTTTCTAACCAACCGGGTTTTCTGAATTCAGAATCCGGAATGTGGGATGCAGGATGCAGGATGTCGGAACCGACAAAAACGATTCCCGCTTTGTAAAGGGGAGTCGGGGGTTTCAAAAACCAAAGGCCAAAGATTGATTGAGGAAGTCGATGACCGTATTCAACATCATTTTTTATATAGCCGCTGCAATTGTCGTCGGCGCGACAGGTTTGGCCATCACCCGGAAGCAGGTGGTCCACGCCGTTTGTTATCTGGTGATTTCCTTTATGGGCACCGCCGTGCTGTTTTATATTCTCGGCGCACCGCTTCTGGCAGCGCTTGAAGTCATCATTTACGCCGGCGGCATCATGGTGCTGTTTCTCTTTGTGGTTATGATGGTCAAGGATACGCCGCCTTCCATTGACAAGCCGTCGCGCGTCAAGCGATGGCTTCCGGCCATGATTCTGGCCGGGACCAGCGCGCTCATCTCAGGGCTCCTTGTTTTCGCAGATCCCGGAAACCGTCTGCGCCCGCCGATCGTAACTGGAACGCCGCAGGAATTCGGAAACATCTTATTCAAGGATTACTGGTTTCCGGTCGAAATCGCTTCCCTGCTGCTGCTTGCCGCGCTGATCGGTGCGCATTATCTGGGGCGGCGGGCCGATCATCCGGAGGATACCCCGTGACCATTCCATTTACTCACATGCTGTTTCTCGCAATCCTGCTGTTTGTGATGGGCGCAGCCTGCGCCATGACCCGGAAAAATCTGTTTTTAATCCTGATCGGCGTTGAAGTCATGCTGAACGCTGCTGGAATCGCATTTGTCGCCGCGGCCATGCGCTGGCTGGATATGAATGGACAGATCATGGTATTGTTTGTCATGACTGCCGCGGCTGCGGAAATCGCCGTTGCCCTGGCGCTTATCATATGCTTCCAGCGGCAATCCGGATCCACCAATGCCGATCGACTCAGTCTCCTGAAGGGATGATGTGAAACCGGTACTTTTTCTTCTGCTCTCGTTTCCCCTGCTGGGTGCCCTGCTTGTTTCGCTGATCGGGCGACATCTGTCCCGTCGGGCGGTTGAAACCATCGCCTGCACCGCCGTTGCAGCGTCTTTTATCCTGGCCTTGACCGCCTTTCTTTTATCCGGTCAGAAAGCATACAGCCTGACCCTGGCACGGTGGTTTGCCGCAGGTTCGTTTCAGGTCGGCCTGGATCTTTACTATGATCCCCTGGCGGCGGTGATGGCGCTCATGGTCACTTTTGTGTCCAGCCTGGTGCACCTGTATTCGGTGGGGTACATGCGATACGATAACGGATATATCCGTTATTTTTGCTTTCTGAACCTTTTTGTATTTGCCATGCTGGTGATTGTCACCGCCGGCAACCTGGTTTTTCTTTACCTGGGATGGGAAACGGTGGGGCTTTGTTCCTATGCGCTGATCGGATTCTGGTATGAAAAACCGGAGGCTGCAAACGCCGGCGCCAAGGCATTTGTCGTCACCCGTCTGGGGGATGTGGCCTTTGGTATCGCCATTGCCATCTGCTGGGTCACTCTGGGTCATCTCTCCGTTTCCGGCATTCATGACAGTGCCGCTGGAATAGACGCATCCAGGGCCGGGATCATCGGCTGTTTTCTGTTTCTGGCTGCAATCGGCAAGTCCGCGCAGCTTCCCCTTTCGGTCTGGCTTCCGGATGCCATGGCAGGGCCCACCCCCGTATCGGCCCTCATTCACGCCGCCACCATGGTCACGGCCGGTGTTTATCTCCTGATGCGGTTTTTCCCCGTCATTCAGGCCTCCATGCCTTTGATGGCCGTCATTGCCTGCGTCGGCATCCTCACCATATGCTTCGGGGCACTGGGAGCCCTGATTCAAAAAGACATCAAACGTATTCTGGCCTATTCCACCATCAGTCAGGTCGGATATATGTTTCTGGCCCTGGGCGCCGGGGATGTGGCGGGAAGCCTGTTTCACCTGATTGCCCATGCTTTTTTCAAGTCTCTGCTGTTTCTTGGCGCCGGCTGCATCATTCAGGCCCTGCACGAGGAGCAGGATATTTTCCGGATGGGCGGCGGCCTGCGGCAAAAAATGCCGCAGTTGTTCTGGCTGTTTCTGGCGGGAACCGCGGCCCTCGGGGCTTTTCCTTTGACGGCCGGGTTTTTCAGCAAGGACCGCATCCTTCTGGCCGTATTCCTTCAACCCCAGGCAGGGTACAAGCTCCTGTGGGTGATTGCGTCGATGGCCGCCATGATCACACCGCTCTATGCATTCCGGCTGTTTATTATTGTTTTTTTTGGAAAATCGCAATCGCCATCCGGCCCGGCGAAGGCATCCCCGACATCCGTCCCCGATGTTATGACCCGTGTCCTGTGGCCGCTGGCCTTTTTTTCCGTTTTTCTTGGATTTCTGAATCTTCCCCTCAACTGGGCCGGAAAGGAATGGCTGGCACAGTATCTGGCTGCGGTTCCGGGCTCTGCGATGGAGCTTCACGCATCTTCGAAAATGGAATCCGCCATGCAACTGGGGTCCGCACTTCTTACGATCATCATGGTGATTGTCGCCTGTATTTATTACGGCACCCGTGTTGAGTCGGTTGAAACCGGCACGGAAACATTACTGTCAAAAATGCAGGCCCTGTTCCGGAACGGCTTTTATCTGGACCGGCTCTACCAGACCCGTATCACCGCACCTTACCGGGCCGCGGCCGGGTTATTATGGCAGAAGGTGGACGCAGGTTGGCTGGATGCCGGTTTGAATCAAAGCGCGAGGTCCTTTCTGACTCTGGCGGAAACGCTTCGCCTCTGGACAACGGGCAGGGTTTCTCGGTATGTATCCATGATGGTTGCCGGATTTGCCCTGATTCTTTGCAGCCTGACCCTGGCATGGTGGTATCTTTTGATATGAACACCTCTCCCCTGCTTGGCACAATCGTTTTTCTGCCCCTTTTTGGCGCACTGGCTGCGCTGCTGTACTGGCATAACGAACGGACATGCCGCCTGCTGGCGCTGACGGTCATGCTGGCGGATTTGGTTCTGGTGCTCTTTCTTTTCACACTGACGCCCCATTTCCGTGAACCTGCCGGAGGAAACTGGCTGCGGGTCGAAGACTTCTCCTGGATGGATGCGCTGGGAATCCGCTTCACCCTTGCGCTGGATGGAATCAGCCTGATGCTGATCCTGCTTACCACGGTCATCGGCGCGCTGACCGTGCTGATATCCTGGAATGAAATCAAAGAGCATGTGGCCGCGTTTCATTTTTTTCTTCTTGCCATGATGACCGGTGTTCTCGGGGTGTTCCTGGCTATGGATGTCTTTCTCTTCTATCTGTTCTGGGAGCTTCAGTCCATTCCGATGTTCTTCCTGATCGGCATCTGGGGGCACGAACGGCGCATCTATGCCGCGGTCAAGTTTGCGCTCTTTACCATTTCGGGAAGCCTGGTGATGTTCCTGGCGCTTTTGGGCCTGCACCTTCTACATGCACGCCAAAGCGGCGAAACCACATTCGCATTGCATCAACTGATTCAAACTTCCTTCAACCTGCCCCTGGAGCTGACATTTTTTGCAGCTTTCGCCCTGGCATTTGCCATTAAAATTCCAATGTTTCCGCTCCACACCTGGCTGCCGGACGCGCACACCGAAGCGCCCACGGCCGGAAGCGTTATTCTGGCAGGCCTCCTTCTAAAGACCGGGGTATACGCCCTGCTCCGATTTGCCTTTCCGCTGTTTCCCCATGCAGCCCAGTTATTTACCCCCCTGCTTTTGATCCTGGGTTTGACGGGGATATTTTATGCCGGATGGATTGCCCTGGCGCAGACGGATTTAAAGCGTCTGGTGGCTTATTCCAGCATCAGCCACATGGGGCTGATCATTGTCGGAATAGCAGTTTGGAATTTAACGACATTGAGCGGTTCCCTGCTTCAGATGATCAACCACGGCATCACAACATCCGCGCTGTTTATCCTGATCGGCATGCTGGATGAACGCCTGCATACCCGAAGACTATCCGATCTGGGCGGACTGTGGAAAACCCTTCCGGTGTGGAGCGGATTTTTTTTGTTTTTCTCCCTGGCTTCGATCGGACTTCCGGGCCTTAACAATTTTGTGGGCGAGATGCTGATCCTGATCGGAACTTTCACCCGGCAGCCTTGGGCCGCCGCGGCCGGCTTCATCGGCCTTCTCTTGACCGTGGTATATGTCATGCGGATGCTCAGGGAAAGCATCTGGGGAGAAGCCAGAATCAGTCCAGGGATAGCGGACCTGACAGGCCGGGAGCTCACCATACTGATTCCGCTCACTGTCGGTGCGCTCTGGCTGGGTCTACATCCGGGGCCAGCCTTGGAACTCTTTGGAACGGCCCTGACCGTACCGGACCTGGTAAAGGGACTGCCGATATTGACGCCATGAAATTTGACTTTTAAAGAGATCATCAAACCATGACCGAATTATCCTGGAAATCCGTTTTCTTCCAGCTCCTGCTGGCTGCCGGCGGCATCACCATTTTCACTGCGGGTGCTTTATTGAAAAATAAGCCGAAACACCTGCTCTTTGGCCTGGCCACCGGAACGGTTCTTTGCGCTGCAATCGCCGCGTTTTTGATTGACGGCGGCCGCGCCCCGTTTTTTCAGATGCTGGATGTCGGCGACTACGCACGCTTTTTCAACGTTCTTTTTGCCATGGCCGCCTTATTCGCGCTGCTCTTCAGCCATCGGCATGCGGGTCTTCGGCGGGTGGCCGGTGATGAATTCTACGGGCTCATGATTCTTGCGGTTCTTGGAATGTCGCTGGTGGCCGGCGCAACCCAATGGCTGGTGTTTTTTCTGGGTTTTGAACTGCTTTCCCTGTCGTTTTACATTCTCATTGCCATGCGGCGGGACGCCCCGTCGGGCATTGAAGCGGCCTTGAAATATCTGATCATGGGGATGGTTTCCAGCGGTTTTCTGGCCTTTGGCATTGCCATGTTTTACGCCGCAACCGGAACGCTCGACATGCCCGTTGGTCTGACCGCCACCAAATCGACAGGGTCCGCAACCGGGATGCTCCTGTCCCTTGGGCTGATTCTGACAGCGGCCGGTTTCAAGATATCCCTGGTTCCCTTTCACCTGTGGACCCCGGATGTTTATCAGGGAGCGCCTACACCGGTAACGGCATTGTTGACCGCCGGGTCCAAGATCGCCGTTTTCGCAGGTCTCCTTCGCATCCTGATCCTGTCCTCGAACTGGCTCTGGGAACGCTCCGCGCCGGTGCTGTGGATGCTTGCAGCAGCCACGCTTTTGATTGGAAGTGTCACAGCTCTGGCCCAAACGCGGGTAAAGCGCCTGCTGGCCTACTCGTCCGTGGCCCAGATGGGATATGCGGTCATGGGGGCTCTTTCCGTCAGAGCGGACGGGGGGCTGGCGGTTATATTTTATTTCACTGCCTACGCCCTGATGGATCTGGGCGCTTTCGGCGTCATCGCAACGCTTTGCGCCTCGCCTGAGAGCGACCTGGACGCACTGGACAGCTACCGCGGCCTGGGATATTCCCACCCCTGGCAGGCCGCGCTTCTTTCCATCTGCCTGCTTTCCCTGGCCGGACTGCCGCCCACGGCCGGTTTTATCGGAAAATTCATGGTGTTCAAGGCTGTTCTGCAGGCCGGGTATTTCGTCCTGGCGATGATCGGTATCGCATCGGCCATCCTGTCCCTTTATGTCTACCTAAAGGTCATTGTCGTCATGTTCATGAAGCCAAATACTGTCACGGCCGTTACCAGCGGATTTGGCACGGCAGCGCGCCTGGCCCTTGCAATGATTCTTTGCGGCGTGCTGTGGGCGGGCGTGTTTCCTTCGCCCTTGCAGACCCTCATTTCAAGGGCCATTGCCGCAATCAGCATTTGATCTGGACCACTCCCGGGATGTCCTTGATCCAAGGAGGCAGTTCTCCAAGGTATTATGGCCTTCATAATAGCGCGCCTCGATCAGGTTTCCTTCCGGATCACGAAAATAAATAGAGGTTCCAGTGCCGTGCGCACCCCAGCGTGGAACCGGTCCTTGCTCTATGACGATCTTGTTGGCCTTGATTCGCTCCATTAGTTCCGCCCACATCTCCTTACTCAGAGATATACAGAAATGGTTCAAATTCTCGCGGCCTTGTACGGTCAATTCGCTCGACTGCCATAGTTTTTTCGGAAACAGGTCGATAATCGTATTTGGATTCAGTCGCACAGACGGAAATGGCACCTTTCCGGCACGGAATTCCTCCAGACGTTCAGGCGCCAGCATCAGTATATTCAAATAAAATGCGATCATTTTCTCGTCGTCTTCCACATTCAAGACAATATGATCCATCATACATGGCATACTCGGCCCCTCCGATATTTTCATAATTTTAAAATCGACGGTTACTCTGTTGCTTCGCTTTAATTAAAATTTCGCCATGGCATCTCCGGAATTGTCAGGGCTGGGAGTCAGACAAGGCTTGTTCTTTGGATATGTCGATTCGAAAATGATCTCAGCACCCCTCCTGGTTGAGCATATCAAGGTTGAGGCGCTGAGATCCATATCCGCAAACGCTGCTATTTGCACTGCGGGGCATTGGGATTCTTCTGACAGAAATCGTGTTGTTGCTGCTGAACTCTCGACTGTTCCTGGTGTTGCTGCTGGACTCTTTGCTGCTGCATCTGTTGCTGCTGCTGAACTCTTTGCTGCTCCTGCTGCTGGATTCTTTGCTGTTGCTGCTGCTGGATTCTTTGTTGTTCCTGTTGCTGGACTCTTTGC
>JBBIPX010000072.1:14831-17074 GCA_037442625.1 Desulfobacteraceae bacterium | reverse complement strand
AAAACCCTGCGTGACGTCTATCTCGCCCTGACCCTGTCCGTGCGGGACCGGCTGCTGGAAAAGCTTCTGGAAACCGAGGCCCGGTATGCGGCGGCGGACGCCAAGCGGCTGTATTATTTATCCATGGAATTTCTGATCGGCCGGTCTCTGGGAAGCAATTTAACCAATCTGGACATATTCGATGCCTGCAGCACGGCATTGCAGGATATGGGCATCGACCTGGAACAAGTCCGGGAGCAGGAAACCGATGCGGCCCTGGGGAACGGCGGCCTGGGACGGCTGGCCGCCTGCTTTCTGGATTCTCTGGCAACCCTGGATTATCCGGGGTTCGGCTACGGCATCCATTATGAATACGGCTTGTTCCGGCAGGAAATCGACAACGGCTACCAGAAGGAAAAACCCGATCACTGGCTTTCCAAGGCCGGTCCGTTTCAAATCGAGCGGGCCGAGGAATCCTGCATTATTCCGCTTTACGGCCGCATCGAGCATGGACAGGACCTGGACGGAAATTACAACCCCATGTGGATGGACTGGCGGGTGATTATCGGCGTTCCGCACGACATTCCGATTGTGGGCTACGGCGCAAAGACCGTCAACTATTTAAGGCTGTACGCCGCAACGCCTTCCTCCGACTTCGATATCCAGATTTTCAACGCCGGCGACTATTTCAGGGCTGTTGAACAGAAAATCAAATCCGAATCCGTTTCCAAAATCCTTTATCCCAGCGACACCTTTGATACGGGAAAAGAACTGCGGCTGGTGCAGGAGTATTTTCTGGTCGCTTGCTCGCTTCGGGACATCATTCGAAGATACCTTCAAACCCATCAGGGATTCGAGGGATTTCCCGACAAGGTCAATATCCAGATGAACGACACCCACCCGGCGCTTGCGGTTGCGGAACTCATGCGGATTCTGGTGGACGAGCATTCCCTGGAATGGGAACCTGCCTGGAGCATCACCCGGAAAACCCTGGCCTATACCAACCACACCCTGCTTTCCGAAGCCCTTGAAAAATGGCCCGTCGGTCTGCTGGAATACGTGCTGCCCCGGCATCTTCAGATCATTTACGAGATCAACCACCGGTTTCTGAGCGAAATCGCGGCCATGTGGCCGGGCGATACGGACCGGCTGAGCCGGATGTCCCTGATTGAAGAAGGCGGGGAAAAACAGGTGCGAATGGCGCATCTGGCCATTATCGGATCCCATTCCATAAACGGCGTTTCCGCCCTTCATACCGATCTGATCAAAACCTCCCTGGTCCCGGATTTTTTTGCCAGATGGCCGGAGCGCTTCAACAACAAAACCAACGGCATCACCCAGCGCAGGTGGCTTCTGAAAGCCAATCCGCTTCTGGCCGATTTGTTGAGCGAGACCGTCGGCAGCCAGTGGATCACGGACTTGTCCCGGCTTCGCCGCCTGGAGCCGTTTGCGAAAGATGCGGCCTTTCAAGACAGGTTCCGGAAAATCAAACGCGCCAACAAGGAGCAACTGGGAAAAATCATTTATCAGACCACGCGCCTGAAAATCAATCCCGACTCCCTCTTCGACATCCATGCCAAAAGGATTCACGAATACAAGCGGCAGCTCCTGAATGTCATGCACATCATTCATGAGTATTTTTGCATTATCGAAGACGGCCTTGAGCCGGCCGTCCCCAAGACCTATATTTTTGCGGGAAAGGCCGCCCCCGGATACTGGACGGCCAAGCAGATCATCAAGCTCATTCATAATGTCGGGGACGTCATCCACAAGGACCGGCGGACCAAAGACAGGCTGAAGGTGATTTTTATTCCGGATTACCGGGTATCGCTTGCCGAAAGAATCATTCCCGCCGCGGAAGTGAGCGAACAGATTTCAACCGCCGGAACGGAAGCCTCCGGCACGGGAAACATGAAATTTGCGCTGAACGGCGCACTCACCATCGGAACCCTGGACGGGGCCAACGTGGAAATGCGGGAAGAAGTGGGGAAAGACAACATCTATATTTTCGGACTTAAAACCCGCGAGATTCTGGAAATGAAACGAACCGGCGCCTACCGCGCTCTGAATTATTATCAGAAAGATGACAGCATCCGGCGGGTAATGGACGCATTCTGGGACAACCGTTTCTGTCCGCAGGAACCCGGGCTTTTCCGCTGGCTTTACCACCATATCCTGGAAAAAGGGGATGAATATTTTCATCTGGCGGATTTTTCATCTTACACGCGGATTCACGAAGCCGCTTACGCGGATTATTTGCAGAT
>JBBIPX010000072.1:2805-14731 GCA_037442625.1 Desulfobacteraceae bacterium | reverse complement strand
GCCGATTTCAAGGGGCAGCTCGTAACCTGGATACAGGAAGGCAATTCCCGTATCCTTCTGGATTTATCCTTTATCGAGTTTATCGACAGCAGCGGACTGGGCGCCATTATCTCCCTTTTGAAGCTGCTGGCCGGAAAAGGGGATATCTGCCTGTGCGGTATTCGCGACCAGGTGATGTCCCTGTTCAAGCTGACCCGGATGGACCGTATCTTCCGGATATATCCATCTTCCGCGGAGGCTCTGGAGGTCATGAAGTCACTTGTCCCCGGCACCTGACTTATGTGAGAAGCCGCATCAAAATGATCCCCGCCTTTGAATAATGGGGGCAGGGGGGATTTCAGTCGGCCTGCTGGAAAGACCCCCATCCATAACCTTTTCCCAAAGAACGAAGATATCATTTTCATATCCGGAAATGCCCGATTCATGCGCCTTTGTTTGTCGTATCTGAAAGGATGATCGCTTTTATGGAATTTGAACCGGTTATCGGGCTTGAAGTTCATGCCCAACTGAAAACCAGATCCAAAATATTCTGCGGATGTTCCACCGAATTCGGCGCAAAGCCGAATACCCACGTGTGCCCGGTCTGTCTGGGAATGCCCGGTGTGTTGCCGGTATTAAATAAAAAAGTGGTGGAATTTGCCCTTCGCATGGCCATTGCAACCCATTGCCGGATTTCGCCGGAAAGCCGCTTTGCCCGGAAAAACTATTTTTATCCGGATCTTCCCAAAGGCTACCAGATTTCCCAGTATGAGCTTCCGATCGCCCTGGACGGGCATATCGATATCGAACTGGACGGAGAAATCAAACGCATCGGCATCACCCGGATACACATGGAAGAGGATGCGGGAAAACTCCTGCACGACCCGGATCAATCCTTCAGCCGGGTGGATCTGAACCGCACCGGCGTTCCGCTCATTGAAATCGTCAGCGAACCCGATATCCGCTCTCCGGAAGAAGCCGGGGCCTATCTGCGCAAGCTGCGATCCATTTTGCGATATCTGGACATCTGCGACGGCAACATGGAGGAAGGCAGTTTTCGCTGCGATGCCAATGTTTCGATCCGGCCCGCGGGAACGGTGCCTTTCGGCACCCGGACCGAGCTGAAAAACCTCAATTCCTTCAAACATGTTGAAAAAGCCATTTTCTACGAGATCAACCGGCAGAAAGATGTCGTGATGGACGGCGGACGGATTGTACAGGACACCCTGCTCTGGAATCCGGACAAGGGCCAAACCACATCCATGCGCAGCAAGGAAGAAGCCCATGACTACCGCTATTTTCCCGATCCGGACCTGTTGCCGCTGACCGTGGACAACGACTGGATCCGGCAGATCACGCAAAGCCTGCCGGAGCTTCCGGATGCCAGGCGGGAGCGGTTCGTGGCCGCCTACGGCCTTTCTGCCTACGATGCCGAAGTTCTGACCGCCGGCCGCGACCTTGCGGATTATTTTGAATCCTGCATCGAAAACGATGCAAATCCAAAGCAGGCCGGCAACTGGATCATGGGCTCTCTTCTTGCGCTTTTGAATGCCCAGGGCAAGGATATTCAGCAGTCCCCCGTTTCTCCGCAAGCACTTGCCGCGCTGCTGAAGTTGATCGACACAGGAGTCATCAGCGGCAAAATCGCAAAGACCGTTTTTGACGACATGGCCGCAACCGGAAAGCCGCCTGAAACCATTGTTCAGGAAAAAGGACTTGTTCAGGTCACCGATTCTTCCGAAATCGAACGGATCGTCCGGAAAGTACTTGCCGATAATCCGAAAGAAGTTCTGGACTACCAAAGCGGCAAGGAAAAGGTATTCGGCTTTTTTGTCGGCCAGGTCATGCGGGAGACAAGGGGAAAGGCCAATCCCCGGCAGGTCAATGAAATCCTGAAAAATCAGCTTCAAACGGGTCTGAATTGAGCTTGTTCATTTTACTTCGTCCCGCACACTGGATCAAGAACGGATTCGTCCTTGTGGGTCTTTTGTTCGGGAGGGCTTTTTTTAAACCCGAATTTGTCGCGGCTGCGATTTTTACGTTCATTTCCTTCAGTCTCATGGCAAGTTTTGTTTATATCATCAATGATCTGACTGATATTGAAGCGGACCGCCAACATCCGGCAAAGCGGAACCGTCCCCTCGCCAGTGGCGCCGTATCGCCGTTCCAGGCAAAAGTTTTGGCCGTGTTTTTGCTTTCAGCGGCTTTGCCGGTGGCATGGCTTGCCGGCGAAATCGTATTTGCTATCGTCGTGGCCTATGGGATGATGAACCTGGCCTATTCCTTCGGCCTGAAAAATGTTGTGGTGTTGGACGTGTTTATTATCGCAGCGGGTTTCATGCTTCGGATTCTGGCAGGAACGGTGGGGATCGGAATTGAGCCTTCAAAATGGCTGATTGTCTGCGGCCTGATGGTGACCTTGTTTTTGGGTTTTGCAAAGCGTCGTGCGGAACTTGCCCATGCTGGCGACACCAAACACCGGCAGGTGCTGGCGCAGTACTCCGAGGATCTTCTGGACAAGTTCATCGGGATCATGGCAAGCGCGACGATCATCACCTATAGCCTCTATACGGTGGCGCCGGAAACGGTAAAACAGCATCACACGGACAAGCTGATTTATACATCGCCGCTGGTGATTTACGGTCTGTTTCGATATCTTTATCTGCTGTACCGGAAGAAACAGGGGGAAGACCCGGTGATGGATTTGTTCCGAGACCGGCAGATTCTGCTGACATTCCTGGCTTGGGGATTGGTGACAACGGCGTTGTTGTATTAATACGCTGCGAACTTTTCTGATTCCCGTCTAACCTGAAAGCATCAACCATATTTTATGCAACTTTCCAACTGGGGACAATATCCCAAAGTCAACACCACACTGCACCACTTTCTCTCCGATGCACATGCACGTCGGCTCCTGTTGTCGAATTCTTCGCTCATCGCCCGCGGACTCGGTCGCTGCTACGGCGACAGCGCCTTGAACGACCGGGCAGTGCTTTCATCCACATGTTGTGATCATCTCATCGACTTTGATCCTGCAACCGGTCTTCTCGTGTGCGAAGCAGGGATTTCCCTGGCAACACTTTTGCGGATATTCGTGCCGTCAGGCTGGTTCCTGCCTGTTACTCCCGGCACCAAACTGGTCACCGTTGGCGGTGCCGTGGCATCGGATGTTCATGGGAAAAACCACCATGTGGCAGGAACATTTTGCAGGCACGTACTCTGGATCGACATATTAAACAGTGAAGGCAATGTCATCCGCTGTTCATCCACTGAAAACACTGAGCTTTTTCAGGCCACTTGTGGCGGCCAGGGTCTGACGGGAATCATTCTTCGGGTCGCTTTTCACCTGGTTCCCATTTCAACGGCCTATATTCGCCAAGAGACTGTCAAGTGCCGCAATCTGGAAGAAGTTATGGACTGTTTCGAGCATTCGGGTCATTGGCGCTACTCAGTGGTCTGGATCGATTGTCTGCAATCGGGTGCAGGGCTTGGCCGGTCTATCATGATTCGGGGGGAACATGCCCATATCGCGGACCTTGACATCACAAGGGCGCGTCAACCCCTTACTGTTCCGGATAAATTTACAGTCACCGTGCCTGTTCACCTGCCCCGTTTCATATTGAATCACTGGAGCGTCAAGACATTCAATGCAATCTATTATGGACGCCATCCGGAAGGCACAGCCGGCAGGATTGTCGATCTGGATTCATTTTTTTACCCTTTGGATGCCCTGCATGAATGGAACCGGATCTACGGCAAACGCGGATTTCTTCAATACCAGTGCGTCATCCCCCGGGCTGTGGCTCCGGAAGGTCTGACGCAAATCCTCAAACGCGTTGCAGAAAGTGGCATGGGTTCTTTTTTGGCTGTTCTGAAACTGTTCGGTCCACGGGAAGAAAACGCCGGGAACCTTTCCTTTCCCATGGAGGGGTATACTCTGGCGCTGGATTTCCCGGTTACCCCAAAAGCTTTTTCCTTGCTAAGCGAACTGGACGCCCTGGTATGCGATTACGGGGGCCGGATTTACCTGACCAAAGATGCCCGAATGCGCCGAGCTACTTTCGAGCGCGGTTACGCCGCATCCTTGGATAGATTCCGCAGGGTAAAAACCGAATGGGACCCCGACAATCGGTTTAATTCTCTTCAATCTCAGCGCCTTGGCATCGGAGATTAACGATATGGGATGCATGCTTATCTTGGGGGCAACCTCGGACATCGCGCGCGCGGTGGCGCGCCGATTTGCCGCGGAAGGCTGGCGGCTGATCCTTGCAGCAAGAAGCACCGCTTCATTGGAAAGACTTTCCAATGATATTCAGGTGCGGTATGGAAAGCATGCCGCGTTGGTCTCATTCGACGTTCTGGATACGGATTCACACCAAGCTTTCTGGGAAACGCTTCCCGAACGTCCGGACGCTGTTTTTTGCGCTGTGGGATATCTGGGGGATCATAAACTGGCTGAAAAAGATTTCAGCGAAGTACAACGCATTGTTCTGACAAATTATGTGGGCGTCATTTCCATATTGAATCTGGCAGCCGGGGACTTTGAAATCAACAGGAAAGGGCTCATCATCGGGGTGGGTTCCGTTGCCGGTGAACGCGGGCGGCAAAGCAATTATTTTTACGGCAGCGCCAAAGCAGGTTTTACAGCCTATCTGTCGGGGCTGCGAAACCGTCTGTCCTCCGCGCACGTTCAGGTGCTTACGGTGCAGCCGGGTTTTGTCCTGACAGCCATGACCCGGGGCATGAATCTTCCCCCGCTTTTGACCGCACAGCCGGATGAAGCAGCCGAGGATATCCTGCGGGCAGTCCGGAAGGGAAAGGATGTGATCTACACGAAATGGTTTTGGCGATACATCATGGTCCTGATCCGGCTCCTTCCCGAATTTCTGTTCAAGCGGATGAAGCTGTGATGGGGAAATAGCCGGGAAGCGGCGGTTTTGCAATCGGATATCCGGCTCATTTCCGGAATTGTTTTTTTACTGTCTCGCTGGTCTGTACCAGATGTCGTATGTTCCATCAAGATCGCCATCATATGCAAAGGAAATTTTCCGGACGCCGTCAGGCATGGGGATTGTTTTTTCAAATTCCATGGGTGTTGGAAAAGACAGATTGTTTTCTCCCGCATAAACAAGGGTGTTTTCAATGACAACCCCCTGGTCGTCAAGTAACAACAGGTAGACTGCAAGGTGTGAAATATAGGTGAAACCCGTCCCGAGTCCGCCGGCCAGGGCGGTCGTTCCCCCTATCTTCAAGCCATCGGGCGTTTTCTGGTACCGGTATTTTACTGAAAGCTCGCTGGTTTTCCACTCCCCTTCCTGATTTCCATCCAGAAGCGGGACCATGAGATCCATTCGATCCACCCTGTCCCCTTTATAGCTGAACAGACTACCGCCGCAACCTGAAAGGCAAAGGGAAGCGATCATTAAAAAGCAGGATGGCTTTATGAATCGGTTTCTAAGACGCATTGGGAACACCTCCGGAATTAACGATTTGTCTTGCCTTCTTCGGCATTCAATCCATGATGGACGGATACTATGGCGTTTCGATGGTTCAGATCAAGAACAAAACGATGGCGCCCTTCCCATGGTATGTCTATCCCCCCCCGGGGGGTCACGGAAAATAAATGTAAATTGAATGGCCGATCCTGTCATCGGGGAGACGGGTTTTCAGCGAAAAGGGAATGGCGTTTCGAATGGCACCGACATCGGCATAATACAGCCATGTGGCGCTGATGGCCCACGGACTTCGCGCAGCCCGCTCCGGCGGAGCCTGCGAAATGCCATAATACCGGGTTTCGGGGGCTCCGTTCGGCCCGTAATAGATCAGGTTGATTTCCGGAATACCTTTCCGGTCCATGTAAGCCTTCAGTCCCTTGATATCCTGTCCCCAGTCGATATTGGAATCCGCAAAATAATCAATCCCCTGATCAGGGCCGCCCGCCAGTTCATTGAAATAGGAAAGATAATCGGGATGAATCAAAAGTGAAGACAAAATAAACCAGCCCGTCAATGCAGCAACAGCAAAAGCAGTCCATTTCCGCTGTGACGACATGCGGCGGGTCATCACAGCGGCCGCGACAAATAGAAACGGATAGATCGGCAGAATCAGTCGCAGCCCGAGTTGAGACTGACAGATCAGGCTGAAAAAAAGAAAAAAAACGGCAACTGGAATCAAAAGAATCCCCGATTGATATCGAAAAGCTGAATCCGGAAGGGCGGCGGATCGGTTTTTCGGGCTTGCAATGCTCTTTTTCCCTTTCAGCTTTTTGCCGTGCCGGTCCGCTGTTTTCCGGGCAAGGACCGGATAAAACGCCGACAGGCCGGAAAGCGTCAAAATAATCAGAAACGGCAGTGGTGTTTTGAGTGCAAAGGCAGTCAGATAATAGCTTGGCAGGTTCCCGCCTTTTGGATAAAGCTTCCCAAGGTACCAGTTGGGGTGTTGACTTTCCCGATCCTCATGAAACGTTAAATCCAGACCCCTGAGATAATCTGCCGGCAGACAGGCCGGAAGCCTGGAAATAACCGGTATTTCCGCCAGATCCCGGAAAATGGCGCTTTCGACGGCATCCGGCCGGATCCGCAGGGCCTTGTGGTAATCCCGAATGGATGAAAGGCTGCCGTTAAACAGGTAAATGGCGTTTGTCAGCGTTACTGCCGAAGCAAATACCAGCAAAAACAGGCGGGCGGGCGTGATTCGAAAAGATGAACCCTGAAAGCCGGCACGGATCGGAGCATCCTTTGATTTTCCCGAGGGATATCTGAACAACAGGTTCATCAGAATGAATATCGGAAACAGGAGAAGCCCCGTGTACTTGGCGTTCATGGTCAGAAACGTAAAAAATGCCGCACCGGTCATATCGGTCAAGCGCTGATCGCTCAGCGCCCGGTAGTAATGATAAACGGCGATAAAAACAAAGGCGGTCAACGCCAGATCAAGAGTCACAAGTCTGGAATGGGCCAGGATATTGGGGCAGAAAGCATAAAACACCAAAGCCAGATACCCGGATGTCCAGCCGGAAAGGTCTTTGGCAAACCGGAAAACATACAGACCCAGCAGGATGGACAATCCGACGATCATCAATCTGCCTTTAAACAGAATTGAATCCGCGTCGTTAAACTGATACAGAAAACGGGACCCCGATTCGAATGGATAGATGTCATCGGGCGGCGGTTCTTTTTCCGGAAGCTTGACATTCGAGAACCAAAGGGGTAATGCCGCATAAGCCCGAATCAGCCATGGGTATCCGGGCGGGGCGTTCTGACGGCCGGTCAGCAAACGGTATGTCCCCGCATACAGATGAACGCCTTCTTCAACCGAAGCGGACTTCAGCCGGATACTGGTGACGGCCTGAAGCGGAATCAGGCAGAGCAGCAAAAAAAGCAGGCAGCCGCGGCGAAGGTTCCAGGGGCCGGGTCGGCCTTTATTTACATTCATGTTTGATGAACTCGTAAAAAGCTATGTTACGCCGCTTTGCGGCGCTGTATCACCAACCAACTTCAGGGAAGTTAATTGGATGTCAATAATCGCACGGCATCGTAAAAAAGTCCGCAGGCAAGGCGCGCAAATCCTGAGGACCGGCGTTCCGCCTGCCGTACTTATGGTACGCCGCAACGACGAAGGATGCAGCGCAACGCAGCATCCGGACTTTTTACGATGCCGTCAATCTATATCGCTTTCCATTATCATGGATATTTCGGGTTGCCAAAAGAAAAATCACATCGGAAACTTGTTATGAAAAAAAATCGTTCCACGGCCGCTGTCTCAAAAATCCGACCCCTGCAGCCGGATTTTCCGGCAAGAATTTGGCCTGCCTACGCCCTGGTATTTATGCTCGCCCTGATCGTCAGAGTCGTTTATCTGTTGCAAATCCGGCACACGGACGCTTTCCCCCTGCTTCTTGGTGATGCGCAGCTCTTTGACACCTGGGCCCGCGAGATAGCCGCGGGCAACTGGGCAGGCGATCAGGTTTTTTTCAATGCGCCGCTTTATCCCTATTTCCTGGCGATGGTTTATGCGATTGCAGGCCGGGATTTAATGCTGGTCAGGCTGATCCAGATCGGTTTGGGATCACTCAGTTGCGCATTGGTAGCGATAGCCGGGAACACCCTGTTCTCAAGACGGGTCGGGCTTGTGGCCGGAATGCTTCTGGCGCTTTGCCCAACGGCGATTTTTACCGAATGCCTGATTCAAAAAGAGGTTTTGGCGCTATTTCTGATGTCCTTCCTGATGGTGTTGCTGCCCAGGTCATGGGATGCCGGGGAGCCAAAAACCGGATGGGGGGTCGGCATGGTGCTGGGATGTCTGGCCCTGGTCCGGGAGAACGCCATGGTGATCCTGGTAACGGTGATTCTGGTGTATTTCTTTGTCCACATTCAGGAACGGAAAAAAGCCTTGGTTTGGATTGTATCCTGTATTCTTGGCGTCGGCCTCATTTTGCTGCCGGTCGGAGCCAGAAACTGGGTGGTATCCAGGGAATTGGTTCTGATCACGGCCAATTCCGGCTTTAATTTTTACATCGGCAACCACAAAAATGCGGATGGCACGTACAATCCCGTGATCAAGGGGCATGGAGACTGGCAGGATGAGCGCCGGGATGCAATCCGTATTGCCGAAAACGCAGCCGGGCGAAAGCTCGCGTCATCCGCTGTCTCCGAATACTGGTATGCAAAGGCGCTGAGCGAGATACGGGCGGATGTTTCCGGATGGCTTCGCTTGATGGTGAGAAAATGGTTTCTTGTCTGGAATTTTGCCGAGATCAGTGATTCCGAAAGTCAGTATGTTGCAGCAGACGGGTCAAGAATCCTCTCGTTTCTGATGTTCTTCCTTCATTTCGGCGTGCTGGGGCCTCTGGCCGTTCTCGGGGCAGCATTGACATGGGAGCGGCGGAAACAGCTCGGCGTTTACCTTCTCATGGTTGTTTCATACATGGCAAGCATCGCGCTTTTCTTTATTTTTTCCAGGTTCCGGTATCCCATATTTCCCGTTCTGATGCCGTTTGCCGCCGCAGGGCTTGTTCATGGCATCGAATGCCTGCATCGACGCGCTTACCGGAAACTGGCCCTGCCGATAGTCTTGACGGGGCTTGCCGCCATCGCCATGAACTGGCACCTGGTTTCCACCAGGCCCTACCGGTCCAACACCTATTACAATATTGCGGTCAGCCTTGAAAAACTGGGCAACACGGATGCGGCCATGGGAAATTACGTAAAATCCCTTGAAATCGATCCGAATCAGGCCATGGCCCATAACAATTACGGGATTCTTCTGTATCGCAGCGGCCAGGTGCAGGAGGCCGGGGCAGAGTTTGAAAAAGCCGTTTCGATCAATCCCGATCTTTCGGAGCCGCATTATAATCTTGGCATTTTCTGGTTCAGCCGGGGGGATATGCAGCAGGCACGGGTTCAATTCACCCTTGCCGTGACACTAAATGCGGACGGCAACCCTTCGGCGTATTACAACCTGGCCTGTGTGTATTCCCGGATGAATGCGCCGGACAAATCCGCGGACTGGCTGAAAAAAGCCGTTGAAAAAGGATACCGCAACTGGAAGGCGATTCGTTCCGACCCGGATCTGGAAAATCTGAGGAGAAGCGAGCGGTATTGGAAGGAAATCGGTTTGACGATTCCGGACGGCGCATCCTGACGGTCGCATCCGGCCATAAAAAAAACCGGCCGGGAAAATCCCGGCCGGTTTTTTATTGAGATACAAAATCAGACAGCCATGCGCCAATTAGAAAGCAAGAGACAATTGGGCACCGATTTCAATCGGGTTTTGGGCTGCCGGCTGCGGTAAATTATTAGCTGTGTAATAATCGTAAGTTGATTTGGTAATGGCATCACCTGCAAACAGATACGCGGCAACAAGATCGAGCTTCAGATTGTCGACGAGCATGTAGGTGGCCTTAAGATCAATTTCCGTACCATAATAGTCGGCGTACAGGGGCGTTCCATACGCATTACGAGCCACTGTGATGGAATCGGCTGCCTGAGCATACCAGAGGTCGGCGCTGAATTTCAGATCCTGAATCAGCTTGTAGGATCCGCCAAGGCCGAAGATGATGGCGTTGGATATCTGGGTGCCGAGTGCGCCGCTCGGGAACTGATAGTCAAACATACCGCAACCCATGATTTCCGCCCAGTTGGCCTGATCAAAGTTGTTGATGTTTCCACCGACGTTGTTGGTATAGCCGGGAACAAAAAATCCGTATTCCTTACCGGTTTTAGCGGCATCGCCCTTTCCGTCACCGGAAGCATAAATCCCCTTGGCATGAATATTTGCGGGACCCAGGTCAACGCCGCCGCGAAGATCAAACAAATAGCCATTGAAACTGACATTGCTGATCGGGTGAGGACCAGATGGGTCTGTTGCGTGATTTACTGCTAAGTTTGCGGCTGCGCTAGGATTGACGTTCATGCTACCGAACTCGAAAATACCCGTGAAGCCGAAATTGAAGTTATCGAGCTTGCCGTCATATTCCAGACCGGCTGTCCAGAGTCCAACCTTGGTCGGCTCGAAAGTGTAAAACGGATCCAGTTGGGAACCAGAAAGTCCCTTTGTTGCAAAACGGGTAAAATTTTCAGATGTCACATACGCAACATGCGGTTTCAGGACGTGGTCCTTGGTTATGAAAATGCTGGGATAAAACACATAGGCGTCTACGTCAAAATTGTCAGCATTGGTATTGACATTGTTCGGTTTCTGGTTTGCTATCCATCCCGAGCCGCCTTCATAGAGTTTCATATAAATCAACGGCAGGTAAATGGCATCGTTGACCTTGAAAATTGCCTTGACACCGGCGGCGTCATCATCGAAAAGATACCCTCTGGCCAGCGTAAAATCCTGGACACCGACCGTAAACCGCTGCTCGGCCAGTTTGAAATCGACATAGGAATTCTTGACGACAACGTTTGCGCCGTCAGCGGCAAGCTGACCGTAAGTTCCGGCGGAGGCAGCGGAGTTGCCAGTGAGGCCTGTACCCGTTGAATTGCTCACCGTACCGACAGATCCGCCCCAGGTCGCATTCATTTCAAACTTGTTGACGAATTTCAGATTGTCGCTGAATTTTGCGGTGTAGAACAGCCGGGTACGAGTGTCAATTCTTTGGGTGTCCTTGGAATTTGAAAAGTTGCCGTCATTTGCGCTGGAAGCACCGGTAAAACCCCATTCTGAAAATGCTCTGGTTCTAAAAAAACCGCCGAATTCATTTTCAAACGCCGCGGCCGGCATGGTAAGGGCAAGTACCATAACGACCGCAACCAACACTATAGAAAATTTCTTCATGCTAAATCCCTCCTCAAATAATTTTGATTAAACAGAAAATCAACCTAATAATTAATTAAATCAACCTAATAACGAGAATCACCACCTCCTTTCGCTATTTTTTGACCTTTTTCGTTTTTTTCTATTGCAGATATTTTTCGTTAAATCAAGAAAAAACTTAAAGTATTATCAATATTATTTTTGGCGGAACGACCTTATTTTTCATTGCCGCGCCCACGCAGACCAAATAACAAAGGCGTTTCAAATTGATTTGAACGCGTATTCGGGTTGCCTGCCTGGGAAGAATAATTCATTTAGGAAAAACCTGCCTTTTTCTCAACTGCCGGACGCTGCAAACAAAATTCTTTATAAAATCTTTTTTTTTCTATACAGTAGCCGATCATAATTATCAAATTATTTTTACCCGGTGCTGGAAGGTTCTATTGCGATATGGTGCATCCCCGGTCGGATTTCGACAGCCCCTGGAAAGAGATTCTGGACCGTTATTTTTTGGCAGGCGAGACATAATTGAGTTGTTTCGTTTTATAGACTGGGTCATGGTATTGCCGGAAGGTCTGGAGAATAGATTTTCCGTTGAACTGATGAAATACGAGGAGGAAAAGAAAATGCCATATATAACCAGCATCGAAAGAATTGGAATCCAGAAGGGAATCCAGGAAGGAATCCA
>JBBIPX010000072.1:0-2705 GCA_037442625.1 Desulfobacteraceae bacterium | reverse complement strand
GGAATCCAGGAAGGAATCCACCAAACCATCCGAAAATTATTGTTAAAAGGCTTGACACCTGATGAGATAGTAAAATTGCTGGATATTGACATGCAAACCGTTCTGGCTATTGCCAGGCCATCCGAAACTGAACATTGACGGCCTCAACAAGGCTATAAATTGGACTTTTATCGTCCATAAAGGGGAGTTGAACTAATTTGCGGCTCATTAAATTTTTTTCCGGCGTTGCCCTGTGTTTTTTATCGCTGACTTCTTTCGGTTCCGCCTTCGGTGCGTCCCGCATACTGGTATTGCCGTTTGAAATCCAGTCCGACAGCGACCTGTCATTTCTCCAGGAAGGCATATCCCAGATGCTGGCATCCCGCCTGGGTTCGGACGGGGCCGTCGATGTCGTCACAGTTGAAGGAGCGGCCGCCGCCAAAATTTCCAAATCCAGCGACGAGGCGGCGGCCGTATCCGCTGCCGCGAAACTGAAGACCGATTATGTATGCTACGGTACCGTCACGGTTACAAGCGACGCCGCCCGCACCGATGCCTGGCTTGTCCGGGTCTCGGATGAATCCACCCCTGTTGTCTTCAGCCGTACCGGGAAAACCCGGGGGGATGTCTTGCAGCATGTCAAATCATTTTCAGAAGAAATCTTGAAGGCTCTGGGGGCTAAAACCCCGGGGCCTTCCCAGTCCGAGCTTCAGGCCCAGCAGCAACAGACGGCCGAGGACGAGAGCCGCCGCCATCCGGACACCCTGTGGACAGGCGCGGTTGCCACCGGTTCGACACCGATCCGGATGATGGCGTCTGACGGAAAAACCGAGGCCGCCGTCTGGAGAAGCCTTAAATTCGAATCCGAAATTAAAAGTCTGGCCATCGGCGATGTTCTCGGCAACAAACAAAACCAGGTGGTCGTCATTAGCGACAATTCCGTCTCGGTATACCGGTACGCGGCCGGAAAACTTGAACTGATAGAAGAGTACGCAGGTGAGATCGACAATACCCCCATTCGCGTGGATGTGGCCGATATCAACCAGAATGGCCGGGCGGAGATCTTTGTCACCAATCTGTACAAGGACAAAAGCCTGTTGAAATCCTATGTCCTGGAATGGGACGGATCAAAACTTGTTAAGATTGTTCAGGATGCCGAATGGTATTTCAGGGTCATGACGGCGCCCGGTAAAAAACCGGTGCTCCTGGGGCAGCAGCGGGGAATGGTGGAGCTTTTCACAAAAAGCATCCACGAATTGAAATGGAAGGACGGCGCATACGCCGCGTCTTCCCTGGCGGAAGTTCCCCGCGGTTTTTCATTGTACGCATTCACTTCCGGCAATGCGCTGAATGACGGCAGGGACAAGACGGTTGCCCTGACCGCCGGTCTTCGGCTGCGCGTTTTCGATCAAACCGGAGATGTGGAATGGACGAGTTCGGAGCGGTTTACCGGCAGCGGGATCTACATGCCGTACCCTGTTGACGTGAACGACTCCAGCGAGGAACTGCGAAAAAAACGCTATTATTTGCCGCAGCGTATTTTTATTTCCGATATTGACAAAGATGGAAAAAATGAAGTGATTCTGGTCAATAACAAGGACTACATGCGCAATCTCCTGCCCAATCTCCGGATTTTTAAAAGCGGGCATATTGAATGCCTGCAGTGGGAGGGGCTGGCGTTCGGGATGAAATGGAGAACCACGGATGTATCCGGTCAGATCACCGATATGGCCATCGGCGATCTGAACAATGACGGGGTGGAAGAAATTGTGTTTTCCGTGGTGGATCGTCCCGGCTCTGCGTTCAACAACGCCCGCAGCTATCTGGTTTCCTGGCAGCTTGGAAAATGAAGTGATTGCGTTATCCGGACTGCCTTTTTTTCAGCCGGCTTGTAACCAACGAGGTTTTAAAAGTTGATTCGGACAAAAGGAGAACGGTATGCAAAAAAATTATCGCAGTATTCGAATGGGAATTGTCCTTCTGACGGGGTTGACGCTTCTGATGACCGTTCATGCGGACTTTGCGCAGGCGGCTGGAAAGGAGGCCAAAATCGGCCTTGCCTTCAGCATGACCGGCGCTGCCGCAGGCTACGGTTCCACCCAGAAGAACGGCGTGCAACTGGCGGTGGATGAAATCAATGCCGCTGCCGGAGCGACCGGCCTCAAACTGATACCGGTTTTTGACGACGACGCCAGCACGCCCCAGCAGGGCATCAACGTGTTCAACAAATTCATCAACGCCGATAAAGTGTCGGTCATCATCGGCCCGACGCTCAGCAACACCGCCCAGGTGACCGACCGCATCGCCCAGCAGGCGGGCGTGCCCGTACTCGGCATCAGCAACACGGCAGAGGGCATCACGCAAATCGGCGATTTTATCTTTCGCGACTCGCTAACGGAAATGGTGGTAATTCCCAATACCATCAAAGTCGCCAAGGAAAAACTCAAGGTCAGCAAAGTGGCGCTGTTTTACGGCAATGACGATGCGTTCACCAAGGCCGGTTACGAAGCGTTTAAAAAAGCCCTGAATGACGCCGGCATCTCCATTTTGACCGAACAGACTTTTGCAAAGGGGGACCGTGATTTTTCGCCGCAGCTCACCCAGATCAAATCCATGAATCCGGATGCCATCGTGGTGTCCGCCCTGGTGGAAGAAGCCTCTGGTATTGTCAGCCAGGCCCGGAAACTGGATATTCCCAAATCGGTTCCGATCATCGGCGGCAACGG
>JBBIPX010000071.1:3863-17142 GCA_037442625.1 Desulfobacteraceae bacterium | reverse complement strand
CATCGCCGTGATCCCGGAGGGCCCTTACGTCACGCCCCGATACGAAAGCGCGTAACTACTTTCTTAACAGGCGCTTTCACCTTACGGCGCGTCCGCAATTGCTTCGCCGACCTCGGCGGCGCCGGCGCTTCCTTCCATATCCCTGGTTCGCGGCCCTTCGGGGATCACTTCCCTGCCGATGCCGTCTCCGGGAATCACCGCAATTTTCTCTCGATCCATTATCGCTCACCCTCGACCAGCAGACAGATGACATCCATGACATTGGTGCGGGTCGGACCGGTTATGAAAAGATCATCCAGTTGATTGAAAAAATGATAGGCGTCATTTGCCATGAGGAATTTTTCGGGATTGATCCCCTTTAACAGCGCATCCGGACAGGTATCGCCATGGGCGAACGCACCCGCCGCATCCGTCGGCCCGTCCGTGCCGTCGGTCCCTGCGCAAAGAAGGGCCATCTGCGGCCACCCGTCCATTTCCAGTGCGGCCGCAAGGGCCAGTTCCTGATTCCGGCCGCCCTTGCCGCTTCCCCGAATCGTGACCGTGGTCTCACCGCCCGCCAGAATACATGCCGGGGCTGCGACGGGATGACCCGAAGCCAGAATTTCTTTTCCGATTGCAACAACGATCCTTGCGATCTGCCTTGCCTCGCCCTGAACAAAGGAGGAAAGGATCAAGGTGTTGTAACCGAGCGCCCGGGCCTTTTCTTCTGCGGCAAGAAGCGCTGCGCGATTGCTCCCCACAATCAGGTTCTGGCTCTTCCTGAAAACGGCATCGCCCGCCTTTGGCGTATCCGCGACAAGCCCCAGAGCGCCGTCGCACAGGAGCTTCAGCACCGCAGGCGGCATCTTCTCCCTCAGTCCATAGCGGTCGACAATGCGGATGCAGTCGGAAAAAGTGCTCGGATCCGGAACCGTGGGACCCGATGCGATGACATCCAGGGGATCTCCCACCACATCCGAAAGAAACAGGGAAACAAGCGTTGCAGGATATGCGATCCGGGCCAGTTGCCCCCCCTTGCAAAGGGACAGGTGCTTTCGCACGGCGTTGATTTCAAAAATCGTCGCCCCGCAATCAAGGAGAAGCTGCGTTGTCTCCTGTTTTTCCCTCAGTTCGATGGGTGCCCTGGGGGCCGGGGAAAGGGCGCTGCCCCCGCCGGAAAAGGCGCACAGGATTAGATCTTTGTCCGTGCAGCCCCCCAATTGGTCCAGTATGAATTTTGTGGCCTTGAGCCCAGCAGGATCCGGAATGGGATGCCCCGCCTCCATGACGCGGATCTTTTCCAGCGGCAGTCCATGACCGTACTTGACCGTAATCCACCCCTCCGTGAGCCGGTCCCCGAGGATTTCCTCAAGGGCCTTGGCCATGGGCGCGGTTCCCTTTCCAAAGCCGGTCACGATGATCCGCTCAAAGGCGGAAAAAGGGTAGGCCTTATCGCCGACGATTAATTGATCCCCCGCCAATTGCACATGACGCCGGATCGCAGCTTCCGGGTCCACGGCTTTCAGCCCGGCCCTGAAAATGGCCTCAAGTCTTTGTTTCATTCTTTCATCCATGGCGGCCCCGCTCACATGCCAAGATAGGCCTTTCGCACCAGATCGGACCGGGAGAGCTCGCTGCCCGTTCCCGCCATGACGATGCGGCCGGTTTGCAGCACGTAGGCCCGCTGGCAGGCCTGCAGGGCTTCAAACACATTCTGTTCCACCAGGAGCACGGTGACGCCCTCGCTTGCGATGTGCGCGACCGTGCTGAAGATTTCGGTGACCAGCTTGGGCATGACGCCCAGGGAGGGTTCATCCAGCATGAGAAGCTCCGGACGGGACATGAGCCCCCGGGCGATTGCCACCTGCTGCTGCTCGCCGCCCGAAAGCGTCCCGGCACGCTGATCGGCGCGATCCGCGATCCAGGGGAACATCCGATGCACCGACGCAAGGCTTTCGGCAATCTGCGTCTGGGAGGAAATCGCATAAGCCCCCAGCAGCAGGTTGTCCCGCACCGAAAGGCGCGAAAACAGCCGCCGCCCCTCGGGCACCAGGGCGATGCGCTTCTTGACGATTTCATACGCCGGCAATCCGGAAATCACCCGGCCGTTCAGGCGGATTTCACCTTTCTCGGGCTTCATCAGGCCGAGGATGGTTTTGAGCAGGGTGGTCTTGCCTGCGCCGTTTGAGCCGATAAGCGATACCACCTCACCGCTTTTGACCTCGAAGGAGACGTCCTGAATGGCCAAAAGCCCCTTGTAACCTACGGATATATTATTGACGGACAGCATTATACCTCTCTCCCAGGTAGGCCCGGATCACCTCGGGGTTTGCCACGACTTCCTTGGGCGGACCCTCCACGATTTTTCGACCGGTGTTGAGCACGATCACCCGGTCCGAGAGCTCCATCACCGCCTCCATGACATGCTCGACCACAACCACGGTAACGCCGTTTTCGCGCACCTTGCGGATCAGATCGATCATCTCCCGAAGCTCCACGCGGGTAAGTCCTGCCATGGATTCGTCGAGCATGATCAGCTCGGGCTTCATGGCAAGGGACATGGAAACTTCAAGCCGTTTTTTATCTGAAATGCTCAGCTCGACCGCATTGTGGTTTTGCTTGTCCGCAAGTCCCGTGAAGGCCAGCATCTCCCGGGCATCGCGGCGCACATCCGCCACACGGCTCTGCCGCAGAAAGCCGCCGGTCATGACATTCTCCAGCACCGTCATGTCGCTGATGACCTGAACGATCTGAAAAGTCCTGACAATGCCGAGCTTGCCGATGATATGGGGTTTCTGGTTGGTGATATCCCTGCCCTTGAAAAAGACCCGGCCCTTGTCCACGCGGTGAAACCCGGTAATGCAGCTAAAAAGCGTGCTCTTTCCGGCACCGTTGGGCCCGATGATGCTGACGATCTCGCCTTTGTCCACGTGGAAGGAGACATCGTCACTGGCCCGCACCCCTCCGAAATACTTGCTGACGGACTGCACATCCAATAACCGCGCTGCGCTCATTTGCCCCCCCGCATCCGACTGTTGAAGGCACCCCACACGCCCGCCGGCTGGTACATGGCGATGATCGTGATCAGGGTGCCGTAGAGGATCATGTCCGCCCCGGTTCCCTTGTAGCCCAGCCAGGCACGACTGTATTCGGAGAGCGGGATCAGAATGGCCGCCCCGACCACCGGCCCCAGCACCGTGCTGGCCCCGCCCAGCATGGCCACCAGCACGATCTGGACCGAAATCGCAAGGATCATCACGCTTTCGGGGTCGATGTAGAGAATGTACTGTGCGTAAAACGTCCCGGCCATTGAGGTGAGAAAGGCGCTGATCATGATGGCGAACAGCCGGTATCGGACCACGTTCACCCCCAGGACCTCGGCGATTTCATGGCTCTCCTTGATCGCCCGGAAGTAGTACCCCATCTTGGATGTGGATACCCAGTAGCAGACGGCAACGGCCAGCAGCAGAAAGAGCAGCATGATGTAATAGTAGGGAAGCTTGGAGGAATGGAACATGAAGTGGGCCATGGACTCTTTCACCATTGGAAGGGTGAGCCCTTCGGCCGCGCCCACAGTTTTCCAGTTGTTGAAAACGATGCGGACGATCTCGGCAAAAGCGATGCTTGCAATGGCGAAATAGTGTCCGCGCAATTTGGAGCAGGGATAGCCGATGAGCGCCGCCAGCAGCGCGGAAAGGACGCCGCCCGCCACCAGCCCGATCCACGGGCTCAGATGGAAGGTCAACACCATAAAGGAGGAAGTATACGCTCCGATTCCGAAAAAGGCCACCTGCCCGAAGGAGAACATGCCCGCATAGCCGCCCATCACATTCCAGGCCACGCCGCACATGGCGAACATGAAGGTGATGATCATGACATGCTGGCCAAATGATGAAGACACCAGCGGCAGGATGACCAGAAGCGCCAGCACGGCGCCGCCCGCGGCCAGTTGTTTACCCGAAATATTTTGCATTGCTACCACCCCTTCAGTCCTTGCGGCCGGATCCAGACCGTGATCAGATACATGGCGAAAACAATGGCCAGCTTGTAGGACGGATCGAAAATATAGCCGCCCAGCGTCTGCACCACCCCAACCAGGATGCCTGCGATAAACGCGCCCTCGATGCTCCCGAATCCCCCCAGGGCCACGATGCAGAAGCAGACCAGGCCGAAAGTGCCGCCCACGAAAGGATAGATATAGTAGTAGGTCGCCAGCAGGGCTCCGGCCACGCCCACCAGGGCCGAACCGATGGCAAAGGACAGTGAGTTGATGCGCTCCGTATTGATGCCCATGATCAGGGCGGCCTCCCGGTCCATTTCAACCGCCAGGATGGCCTTGCCGGTGCGGGTGTTTCTCAAAAACCAGAACACCCCGAAGGAGGCGAGGATGCTGCCGATGGAGCTGACGAACTTGGGAATGCTGAGTTTGATACCGGAGATATCCCAGGTGCCGGAAAGCAGGGTGTGCTCGATGGATCGGAAATTCGGGGTCCAGATAAGGGCCGCAACGTTCGAGAGAAAGATGCTGATGCCGAATGTCACCACGAGCTGGGCCAGGCCCGGACCCTTCATCACCTTGCTGATGATGAACCGGTAAATGAACATGCCCAGCAGAAAGAGCGCCACGGCGTTGATCGGTATGGAAAACAGGGGATCGATTCCCGCCAGCGTATAGAGCCAGTAGGAGAGGAACATGCCGAGCATGAGAAAGTCGCCGTGGGCGAAGTTGAGCACGTTCATGACACCCCAGACCAGGGTGAGGCCGATGGCAAGCAGGGAATAGACGAGCCCGATGAGCACGCCGTTGACTATCTGTTGCACGAATTGTTCCATGAATGAATACTCCAGGCGGTTGCGCACCGGAGGCAAGGCGCCTCCGGCGGTCAGGATTTAACCGGACTTTTTACTTGCGGCCCTTCCAGGCCGGGAACGGCCATACCAGATCGCGGCTGGCGGCATCAAAGGGCCAGACCGTGTAATAGGCCTGATCCAGGATCTGCACCAGCATGGCCGAAGCGTGGATGTTCTGGTGAGACTTGGGATCGAACTGAATCCCCTTCCACGGATTGATGATCTGATCGCCCGGAATGTTGGTTTCAAGCAGGGCTTTCACGACAGCTTCGGGTTCGGTGGATTTGGCGCGGTTGAAGGCGTCGGCAAGGACAAAGGGCGCAGAGAAGCTTCTGGCCGTGTTCTCGCCCATGGGAATGTTGTACTGTTTCTGGTAGAGCGCGGCCACCTGGCCCACCATCGGTTTTTTCTTGGCAAGATCGAGGGCGAAGGTGGAGCGCACGTAGAAATAGTCGCCGTCGGCCTTGACCGTGGGCAGATAGTCGGACTCGATATAGCCCGCCATGTTCAAAAAGCCCTGGGGCACCAGATTCATCTCCTTGAACGTCTTGGTGAAGAGAATGGCGTCCGTGATGTAGGCGGCGTGCATCACCACATCGGGTTTGGCGGAGATGAGCTTGCCCACCTCGCTCGTCACGTCACTGGAGTTGGCCGGGTAGGGAATGTCGGCCACCACCTCATAGCCGAATTCCTTGGCATACTGCTGCTGCATTTTGGCCACGTTGGCGCCGAACTCCGTGTTCTCGTAGATCAGTGCCACCGTCTTGATTTTTTTGCCTTTCTGTTTTTCCAGATCTTTCAGGAATTCGAACTGGTTGCGGGCCATGGTCCCGTCATGCGGGGAAACGCGGAAGAAATATGTGAAATCGCGTTCGGTCAGGGTGGGCGAAGAAGAATCGGAGCATACGAAGGGGATTTTCAGCCGCTCGGCCGCCTGGCTTGCGGTCTTGGTCACCGCGCTCTGGTAGGCGCCGATCAGTGCCACCACATGTTCCTGGGTGATCAACCGCTCGGCTTCGGCCAGACCGTTCTTGGGATCTCCCTTGGTATCGGCGTAAATGAGCTCGATCTTGGCGCCGCCAAGGCCGGGAATGCCCTCTTCTTTAGCAAACGGCAGGTTCAGGTCGAACTTGCCGTTGATGATCTCCACCGCCAGGTCCGCCCCGCGCTTGCAATCCATTCCCGTTGCAGCCAGATTGCCCGTCAGGGGGTACAGGGCGCCGATCTTGATCACCTTCTGCTCGGCCAGAGCCGGTCCGGTACAAAGCGACAGTGCCACGATAAAAACCATGCATACCATTAAAGCTCGTCTCATACTTTCTCCTCCTTGCGTTTGGGGGGCGCAACGCTGTTTGCGCGGCCCCTTCTGGATTGAAAGTCCGCACTTCCCTCGGCGCCAAGAGCCGCTCCCGGCGCCGGCAACACCCGATCAACAAAAACGATGAACCGTTCCACCGACCGCCTTTCACATGACCGCACCGATGTACCAGGGGTGAAACTCCCACTGTCCCTGGAATGCCAGTTCGCTCCGGGTCTTTTTCCCGGATGCGGTCTCAAGAACCCGATCGAAAATCAGCGACCCCATCTGCGCAATGCTCAGTCCCGCATCCAGAATCTGTCCGCAGTCCATGTCCATGTCGCCCTGCATCCGGCGGAACAAATCGCTGTTTGAAGCCAGCTTCAGGGTGGGGGCCGGGATGGAGCCCAAAACCGTGCCCCGACCGGTGGTAAAGCAGATCAGTTGCACGCCGCCTGCGATAAGTCCCGTGACGGAAACCGGATCAAAGCCGGGGGTGTCCATGAAGACAAGGCCGGGCCCCTGTACCGGCTCCGCATAGCCGGCCACTTCCACAAGATTCGTGGTTCCGCCCTTGGTTGCCGCCCCCAGGGATTTCTCCAGAATGGTGGTGATGCCGCCCGTCTTGTTTCCGGGGGTGGGATTGTTGTCGATCTGCCCGCCGTTTCGTGCGGTGTACTGCTCCCACCAGCGGATGCGTGCGGCAAGCCTTTCGCCCACTACCCGGCTGACCGCGCGCCGGGTCAGCAGATGCTCGGCGCCGTAGATTTCAGGGGTTTCGCTGAGTACGGCCGTGCCGCCCTGATACACCAGAAGATCGGCGGCAGCGCCCAGTGCCGGGTTTGACGTGATCCCCGAGTAGCCGTCGGAGCCGCCGCATTCCAGCCCCAGCTTAAGAAAACTGGCAGGGAATGTGCGGCGCTTTGCCCGGTCCGCCTGCTCCAGAAGATCGTGGATTTCGGCAGCGCCTTTTTCCACGGCAGCTTGGGTGCCGCCTTCATCCTGGATGACCAGGGTCCGCACCCGCTCGCCGGGGGACAGCCCCGTTGCTCCAAGCAGGGATTCCACCAGGTTCTGCTCGCAGCCCAGCCCGAGAATCAGCACGCCTGAAAAATTGGGGTGCCGGGCGTACCCGTCCAGAGCACGCTGCAGGTAGGTGAATGCATCGCCTCCCGGCGTCATGCAGCAGCCGCTGCCGGCTCCGAGAGCCACCACGCCGTCCACGTTTGGATAACGGGCCATGACTCCGGCGTCGAAGCGCCTGGCGATGAGGTGTGCCGTGCCAAGGGAGCAGGTGACCGTGGAGAGGATGCCCACGTAGTTGCGGATGCCGACCGAACCGCCGGGACGCGGGAATCCCTCGAAGAAGCGCCGCTCGGCATCGGAAACAAACGGTGTGGGCCGGACATCCCGGCCGAAGGCGCAGTCCCGGGTGAAGTCCTGCAAGGTTACATTGTGGGTGTGAACGTGGCGGCCGGCCGCGATATCGGCGGCGGCAAAACCGATAATCTGGCCGTATTTGATGATGGCGGCGCCGGCGGGGATTGGCCGTACGGCCACCTTGTGGCCGGCCGGAATGTCGTCGAGCACAGTTGCGTTTTCTTCGGAAAGCCGGTGCCCCCGGTGCAGTGGTTTTAGCGCCACAACAACACTGTCGTCGGGATGCAATCTGCTGATGGACTTATCCGTTTTCGCCACCTGTATCCTGTTTGGGGACCGGCTTATTTTCTTTACAGCCGAGGGCCCGAGTGCCCCTGACTCCTTGTCCGGAAAAGGCTGATATTCTATAGCCGAAGTCCTTGACCCGTGCAAGCGATTTTACGTTGTACGGCACCGGCCTAAATTCCAGCCCGGCAACACCGCCGCATCCGAGGCATTCCATTGATCCGATTACACCATCGCCAGATTCAAATCCAAAGCGTTGATGATGCTTGGTGCGGCCCGGGGCGGACTTTCATCCAGAAACGGGGTGATATCCGGCTGCCGCAAAACCGGAAACCCCATCAGAATGCCCGCCACGTTGGCTGCGGCCAGAATGGCCATTCCCTCCCGGGTCCAGGAAGTCGCCGATCCGATGTGGGGAACAAGGACGACATTTTCCAGCTCATTCAGGCCGGGTTTCAGCAATGGTTCGTCTTCAAAGACATCCAGTGCGGCCCTGAAATCGGGGTGAGTTCGGCAATGGGCGACCAGCGCCGCCTCGTCGATGATCGGGCCGCGGCTCGTGTTGATCAGTACGGCATCCGCCTTCATCAGGGACAGACGCCGGGCATTGATCAGATGATGGGTCGATTCGTCCAGCACCGTGTGAAGGCTGACGCAGTCGGCTGTTTTCAGAAGATCTTCCAGCGTGTTCGATCTTTGGCAGCTTACGGGCGCCTCACCGCGGGCTGTTAAAAATCCGGCATAATCCCTGATGCAGGCTTCCAGATCCGGATTGGGATTCAGATCATAATACAACAGGTGCATCCTGTGACCTTCAACCATCATGCGGCCGTAGGCCGCGCCGATGCGCCCCGCCCCCACAATGCCGACGGTCCGCCCATAAAGGCGCTTTCCCAGAAACAGGGACGGCAGCCAGCCAAGATATTTGCCGGCACGCAGGAACCTTTCGGATTCCCCGGTCCGCCGAGCCGCGGCAAAGGTCAGCGCAACAGCCATCTCGGCCGTTGTCTCGGTCAGTACCCCCGGCGTGTTGCCGACCGCAATTTCATTGCGGGTTGCGGCGGCCACATCCACGTTGTTGTAGCCCACGGCATAATTGCTGTAAGCCCTGCCGCCGGCGGACCCGAGCGCCGCAAACAGGGTTTCCCCCCAGTCTTCCGTCAACTGCCCGATAACCGCATCGCAGCGCCTGCCGATGGCGGCCTTGATTTGCGAGACGCTCAGCGCATCGGTTGAATTGCACACCTCAACCCTGCACCCGGCCCGGATCAATAACCGGAGCCACCTGTCTCCGGGCAGATCCTTGGTGACGACAACCCGCCTGCCGCCGTCAGAATTGTGAATTTTCCAATCATTTGAGGCCATTTTACCTCCCCCTTTCGTCCGGTTTCATACGCTTCGGGCAAACAGCGTCTTTGCGCCTTTCCGTCCGGTTTTCCGTGATGTCCTTTCCGGCGGGCAAGCCGCGCGAGCGGTCAGGCAATGGCAAGCCTGAAAAAAGACCGGTGATGGCCCCCCGCTCCCGGGGTTATCCTAGAAATAAGCGTCAAACTGAATCATGTATGCGCTTATCCCGTCAATGGTCGACAGGACCTGATCCACCCGGTCACGAATCAGCGGTTGCTGCCCCTCCGGAACCTTGAGCGTGATCCTGACCCGACCTTCCCTGGAAACGACATCGGCATGGGGAAAATCGAACAGCTTCCGGATGATCGTTGCGGTAAGTGCAAGATCCGCCAGAGCGGCCCTGGATTCTACCGTTTCCTGAAATGAAGAAAGGGAGGCCGCGCCGGCGATGATGTCCACCGCATCATCCTCGGACAAATGGCCGATTCGGATGACCAGGTTGTATGCCTCGGGATCGGCGACATCAACGCCGTAAAGAAACATGGCCCATTTGCGCCGCTCCTCATCGTCTTTTTTCAGGATGTAGCGCGCCTTTTCCTCGGAAATGTTTTCTCTGGTCATTTCGCCCGCCACCCTGCTTTCGATATCGGAAACAATCCTGACCTTGAGCACATGTGAAACGTTGCTGACGAAGTAATGCCCCACCAGTCCATGATATACCACGTTGCCGGCCAGAAAACGATTCAGTATTGCCGACCGGATCGCGGCAATGAAGCGTTTCTTTCCGTGGGGAAACCGGTCAAGCACGCAATAGGCGTCTTTGAGCTCCCTTACCAGCTTGATTTCCGGCAAATGGAATTCATCAAGGTTCTCGATGATTTCATCCCGGGACACACAGGCGTAGTTCAGCCTGTGCGCCAGTTTTTCAGCGATGGATTTGCCGTAGTAATAGCTTCCTCTGGAAATGGTGATAATCGGCATCGGGATCTCCTTTTTAGTTGGATTGTCCAAGGAATCGAACCGCCCCCCCCCTTGGAACAATCTGATCGTAGGCGGGAAAGAGCAGCGCGGCACCCTGATACCCTCATTAAACGGTTTTTCACAGGATATCAATAGGCAAAGCAATGGACAGCAGCCCGATACCGTTGCAGGCGGGGTCCGGATGACGGCGCCTTTTCGGCGGATTCTCCGTCATCTTGAAAGCTTTGCCGCAAGCCCGACGGCTTCAATCATGGACTGGGGGTTGGCGCGGCCTTCTCCGGCTTTATCAAAGGCTGTGCCGTGATCCACCGACGTGCGGACGATGGGAAGCCCGATGGTCACGTTGACGCCCGCCATCCGACTCCATGTACCGGTGCGATCGTCGTAATGAAAGCCGATCAGCTTGGCGGGGATATGGCCTTGATCGTGATACATGGCCACAACGGCATCATACATCCCGCCTCTCATCTTGGAAAATACCGTGTCCGCCGGCAGCGGCCCCGCCACCCGGAGACCTGCGGATTGCGCGGACGCCACCGCCGGAGCGATTTCGACGTCATCCTCGCTGCCGAAAAGGCCGCCTTCGCCGCAGTGGGGATTGAGGCCTGCAACGGCAATCCGGGGCGTATCGATGCCAAGCCCCATCAAGGTTCCGTGGGTGAGCTGTATCACTTTCAGAACCCGATCCTTTTTGACCCGCTCGCAGGCTTCCCTCAGGGATACGTGCGTGGAAACGTGGGCCACCCGGAAATCCCCGTCAACCAGCATCATGGCGTAATCGGCTGTCCCGGTTTTCTCACCGTAGATTTCGGTGTGACCGGCATAATGGTATCCGGCGGCGTTGATGGCGGCCTTGTTGATCGGTCCGGTCACGGTGCCGTCTATCTCCCCTGCAAGCGCAAGTGTGATGACCCGCTCGATATACGCGAATGCGGCCCTGCCCTGCGTGCTGGTAACGGATTTATGCCGCAGTTCAGCCATCGGCATGTTCCCCAGGTCCAACACGTCAATGATTCCGGGAATGAACCGGCCGTCAGAGACATTCCTGCAGGCGTTGATCGTCATATCCAGGCCGGAGAATGCGGCTGCATCGGCCATGACGGTCGCATCGCCGATAATGATCGGATGGCAGATACTGAAAATCTCAGGACTGGCGAGCGCCTTGGCGCAGATCTCTGGGCCGATGCCTCCGGGGTCTCCCATGGTGATTCCAAGATAGGGTAAACCGGATGACCGTTTCATGATTGAAAGCCTTCTGATTTTAAGGAATTGACAAGCTGATTCAAGGTGTCCGCATGCCCGAAAGCGCCGGCCTTGGTGACCACGGGAAGACCGCTGTACGGACCGCCGACAAACTCGCCGCGCATCAGGCCCGGCGGAATCTCTTCCCGGATGATTATTGCGTCTGCGCCGATCCGGTGCCAGAACGCCGCTGCCGTGTCCCCCCCGCAAAGAAAAACCCCTTCCGGCTTTACCGCGGCCAGCAGCGCCGCGGCAACATGAGCCAATCCCCGAACCACCTGCGCGGGGACTGCGGCCGGTCCGGCTTCCGGAATCGGCCTGATGCTTAAGATCAGACTCCCGGCCGCCCCGGCGTCGGCCGATCCGGCCACCCACCGTTCCGGACATGACAAGCCGTCGCCGGTCGCCAGCAACGACGGGTCCATCGCCGCATGGGTCCAGCCGGTGAAGCAGGCCAGTTTTGCAACCTGATCCGCCAGAACCCGCGATGCCGAGCCGCAGACAAACAGCCATTTATTGATGCCCGGCCGGCTTTCTGTTGCAGGGCCGGGAAATTGCCTTGCCATCATTCGGGACAGGCTGCCGGCAAGGCCGGCTGAACCGACCGGGAGTATCTTCTGAAAACAGCCGCGAATAAGGCCGGCAACAGCATCCAGATGAAATGTTCGCGCTGCGTCAAATGCGATATGCCGGCAGCCCTGGTCAAGCAGGGTTCCGACGCGCGCTGTCAGCGCGGCAGCACCTTTTTCGATACAGGCCAGATCGACATGCCCCACAGGCATCCGGCTTTGGGCGGATAGAAGCACCGAAAGCCGCGATTCCCGAACCGGGCAGCGGGGGTCCCGGCCGATTTCGGTTTCGGCGACCGGCACCCCGTGGATCAGATGGCAGTCGTTCACGGTGGTTCGCCCCTGCAAGGGAAAAGCAGGTGCGACAAAACTGGCCGCCGCACCGGTTGCCCGGAGCAGGGCATCGATTTCAGCGCCCGGGTTCCCCCGCAGGCAGGAATCAATTTTTTTATAAATCATCCCCGGCTTCAGGCAAAGGATTTTTTCGGCCGCCAGGCGGACGATTTCGGCTGCTGTTGCCGCATCCGTATGGCGCGTATTTGAAAAAACTGCCATTCCCGCTTTCAGGAAAGTATCGGCGGTCCATTCTCCGTCAAAGGGGGCCATGTAAACCGGTCCGACCGCCGGGCAGAACTGCACTCCGGTATCTGCGGCACCGGTGATATCATCCGCAATGACAGCGATTTTGAGGTTGCTGCGCATGGCTTCGGCAACGGCCGCCTTGTTATCGCGGGCACGGGTATGTCCCGGGCAAGTCTTGTCCGCGGCGGAAACGCCGGGAGACGCCATGATCAACATCGCAATTCAACCGGGGCATCCATTAAAGACAGTCCGGAGACGCTTTAACTTTTAGATATGGCGCTGCGGCCAGATCATCCATTGTATCACCAAGACTTCTGGGCACCTCTTTGCTAAATCGACCGGCAATCTCCTCGGACTTCTTAACATCAAGCGCCTCGGACCTGATTATGTCGCTTACCTTAGGATCGATGTCGTGTACAACGTATTTGTATAGAGAATCCAACCGCTTGTAAGCGCGCTCGGACACCAACCTTCTGGACCTGCTGATCTCCGCCCTGAACTGATTGAGAATGTCCCAGACACTTTCGTCGTAGTCCTTTTTGGCCATGTCGTAGCGTTCCATGTCCTCGTAAGCGCCGTAGTAGACCACTTTCTTTGCAAGATATCGCCACTTCCAAAGCAGTCCGGACAGATCGTCAAGGAGCTTCGATTGAGCCTCTATGATTTTGCCCTGTCGAGCAAGATCGGCTTCAAATTTCTTCTGTTCTCGCAGCTTCCTGTCATCAATTCTCCGCAACGCGTAAGGGATGCCGAACCCTGTGATTAG
>JBBIPX010000071.1:0-3763 GCA_037442625.1 Desulfobacteraceae bacterium | reverse complement strand
GTCAAACTTGAACCGAAAGCGCGATATATGCCGACCGAAGATCAAATCAAAAAAGTGGCCCTGGAGCTTATCGGCAAAATTGCACCGGATGCCGATATCGATAATATCGATCCCGCCAAACGGCTGCGCAACCAGTTCGATTTCGATTCGGTTGATTTTGTGAACTTTGCCGTTGCGCTTCAAAAGCATCTGCAAGTGGAAATTCCCGAGGAAGACTACCCGCAGCTTGCAACGCTAAATGGTTGCATTGCGTATTTGAAATCGAAATGCACCCTTTAGCCCTTCTCCGATCACCGGTGCCCCCTACAGCGCCAATGAAATGATCATCACGCCGGGTTCTTCCGGATCTTGTCTTTTTTTAAATCCAAAAGCCTCACAGAGCCGCAACATGGGCCCATTCTCGGCCAGCACTTCCCCGAAAAGCTCCCCGATGCCCCGGTTCCTGGCGTAATCGATAATACGGCGCATGAGCATCGGGCCCAGGCCCAGGCCGGTCATGTCGCGGTGAATGAGGATGGCGAATTCCGCGCGTTCGTTGTCCGGTTCCGCCGTAATTCGCACCACGCCATGCAGCAGCGGCTCTTTTTGAGCGGCCGGCTCACAAAGGGCCAGCGCCATCTCCCGGTCATAGTCGATCTGAGTCAAACGCGCAGCCATTTCATGGGACATAAAATTCATGGGATGCAGAAATCTCAGGCGGATCTCATCCATGGAGAGCCTGGAGAAAAGCGCATGAAACGCCGGTTCATCCTCCGGCCGTATGGGGCGAAGCAGCAGTGATTGGCCATCTGGAAGTGCAAGGGTCTTTTCAAGCTCCTTGGGGTAAGGAAGAATCGCCAGCCGCTGCACAGCGGAAAGATGCGATTTGACCACCTTGATGCGTGCGTCCAGTGCCAGCACGCCCAGTTCATCGGCAAGCAGCGGATTGATATCCAGTTCGGCGATATCCGCGATATCGCAGACAAGTTGCGATACCTTGACCAGGGTCAGCGCAATACCGTCCAGATCCGCTGCAGGCCGGCCACGGTAGCCTTCAAGCAGCCGGTATACGCGCGTTCGGCCCATGACTTCCCGGGCAAGTTTCATGTTAAGCGGCGGCAGGGCAACGGCCTTGTCCCGAATGATCTCAACCGCCGTACCGCCCTGACCGAACAGAATCACCGGACCGAACTGCGCATCCTCACAGACCCCGACAATCAGTTCTCTGGCGTCGGGGCGGTGCACCATCGGCTGTACCGTATATCCGGAGATTGTCGCACCGGGCAGTCTCTCGCGGATGCGTTCCTTCATGGCCCGGGCGGTTTTTATGACGGATTCTTCAGAGGAAAGATCCAATGCCACGCCCCCCACATCAGACTTGTGGATAATATCCGGGGACAGGATCTTTAACGCCACCGATTCCCCGAACCTTGCGGCGATCTCGCCCGCCAGTTCGGGGGTTGCCGCTTCGCATGTCTGGACCACGGGAATTTTGTAAGCAGCCAGAACGGCTTTCGACTCGGTTTCTGTCAGCCACATTCGGCCCCGGGACAAAGCCGAATTGACGATCCCCCGGGCCTTATCCGTTTCAGGCTCGAAGACTTCCGGTATATTGGCGGGTGTCTCAATGAGCATTTCCTGGCTGCGGCGGTAGCGAACCACCTGCATGAATCCGCGAATCGCTTCAGTCGGTGTTTCATAGGTCGGAATCCTGTTTTCAGCAAATATCTTACGGGCCTCGCGGGCGGAATCAATCCCCAGCCAACTGGTGAAAATACCTTTGGAGCCTGCCTTTGAACCGCTTTCCTTCAGCGTGTTGACCACCGCCCGGGCGACCTCCGTGCTTGAAGTCACTGCCGAAGGGCAGTTTAAAACAAGCAAGGCATCAACCCCATCATCTTCAAGAAGCGCTTTTAACGCATCGATATAACGACCCGACGGTGCATCGCCGACGATGTCCACCGGGTTATTGTGCGACCAGGTACGCGGGAGCACGCTGTTCAGGCAGGCCATGGTTTCAGGAGACAGCTCTGCCAGGCGGCCTTTTTTATCGATCAAAACATCGGTGGCAAGCACACCCATACCGCCGCCATTGGTCAAAATGGCCAGGCGGTCACCCGGAAACGGATGGGACATGGCAATGGTTTCCACGGCATCAAATAGCGCCTGCATGTCCATCACCCGCAGCATTCCGGTCCGCAGAAAAGCGGCATCGTAGACTTCATCGGCGCCTGCCAATGCGCCGGTATGGGAAGCGGCGGCTCGTGCTCCCTCACCATGGCGTCCGGCCTTGATTACGATCACCGGCTTCATACGGGCAGCGGCCCGGGCCGCAGACATGAACTTTCGGGCATGGGTGACCGACTCGATGTAAAGCAGTATCGCTTTGGCGCTGAAATCAGTGGCCAGATAATCGAGCATGTCGCCGAAATCGACATCCGACATGTTGCCAACGGATACAAAATGTGAAAAACCGATTCCCCTGGATGTCGCCCAGTCCAGGACAGCGGCCTGAACCGCTCCCGACTGGGCGACAAAGGCAATGTTTCCCTTAAGGGGTTGGACATGGCCGAAACTGGTATTCAGACCCGCCCGGGGAACCATAATCCCCATGCAGTTGGGACCCAAGATACGCAGCAGATAGGGGCGTGCCGCATCAAGCATTCGGGCGCACAACTGTTGTCCTTTTTCGCTGCCGCCTTCGCCGAATCCGGCCGTGATAACCACTGCCGACCGGGTACCCAGTCTGCCGAGTTTTTCAATCAGTGGCGGCACGGTGTCCGGCGGCGTTGCGATCACGGCAAGACCCGGCGGTTTTGGCAAACCGTCCAGATCCGGATAGGCGGGAAGCCCTTCTATGGTTTTGTATTTCGGGTTCACGAAAAAAATGTCGCCTTTGAAGCCGGCGTTCACCAAATTATGGGCAAGGACAGCACCGATGGAGCCCGGTTTTTGACTGGCACCCACCAGGGCGACGGAAGAAGGATTGAACATGAAATCAAGATTGCGGATCGTCATCGCATCACTCCATAAAGAAACACCGTCCCCATCGCTGAACCGGTTCTTGCTGTTGAATAATTTTTACGAAGTCGACAGTTTTCAGTTGGAATCCTCCAGTGTCGATAGATCCCCTTCTGGCAGGCCCAGCTCACGCGCTTTGAGCAGCCGCCGCATGATCTTTCCGGCCTTGTTTTTGGGAAGCTCCGGCTTGAAATCGATCTCTTTGGGCGCTATGGCCGAACCGAGCCTTGCACGGGCAAAACCGATGAGCTCCAGACGCAGCGCATCAGTTGGCGAAAATGCTGGCTTGAGGGTGACAAACGCTTTGACGATTTCCCCGGCAAGCGGATCCGGTTTTCCGATGACACCCGCCTCTGCAACTGCCGGATGCGCCATGAGCGCGCTTTCGACTTCGAAGGGGCCCACCATGTGGCCGGAGGTTTTGATGATGTCATCGGCGCGGCCTGCAAACCAGAAATATCCGTCCGCATCGCGCATGGCAAGATCCCCCGTCAGGTACCAGCCTCCGGCAAAGCACCTGCGATACCGCTCCGCATCGTTCAGATAGCCCCGGAACATGGACGGCCAGCCCGGCCGGAGTGCCAGCTCGCCTTGAACGCCGGCCTCTTGGATCACGTTTACGGTATCTTTATCGATACGACGGACGATGGCGGCCTCGATGCCGGGAATCGGGCGCCCCATGGAACCGGGCCGGATCTCCATGGCCGGAAAATTGGCGATCATGATGCCGCCGGTTTCCGTCTGCCACCAGTTGTCATGGATC
>JBBIPX010000070.1:0-17148 GCA_037442625.1 Desulfobacteraceae bacterium | reverse complement strand
GAAGCGTTGATATGGTCATCGGGTTTCGTAAGGGAACCCTGCCGATGATGAATGAACCCTGTTTTATCCGTCGGCCCGAAGATGTCCATCAACTGGTGTGGGACGGCAACTGCGGCATCAACCTGGCAAACTATCTGACCGACCGGAAGGAAAAGATTGCGGTTGTGGCCAAAGGATGCGATTCCCGAAACATCGTCACCCATATCATCGAGAACAAAATCAAGCGGGAAAAACTGCATATCATCGGCGTTCCCTGCAAGGGGATGGTGGACAAGCGAAAGATTGCATCCCTTTACGGAGACGGTATCCTGGATGTAACAGATGACGGAGATGCGCTGAAAATAAAATTTCAGGGAAGTGAAAAAATTATTCAGAAGCTTGATGTGCTCCAGGAAAACTGCGCGATCTGCATTCACCGCAATCCCGTGATCTATGACGAACTGGTGGGGGATCTGGTGCAGGAGCAGACGGGCATCGACCGCTACGCCGATGTCAATCGGGTGGAAGCCATGACGCAACAGGAAAAATGGCAGTATTTTGAGGATCTGATTTCTCCTTGCATCCGATGCTACGCCTGCCGCAACGCCTGTCCGCTCTGCTACTGCCCGACGTGTTTCGTGGATGAATCCCGGCCCCAGTGGGTGGGAAAAAGCCAGGACCCGATCGATATCCGAACCTTTCATTTTTTAAGGGCCTACCACTGCGCCGGCCGGTGCACGGACTGCGGCGCCTGCGAGCGGGCCTGTCCGGTGGGTATCAAGGTCCGGCAGTTTACCAGCAAACTCAACAAAGACGCCCTGGAAATGTTTGGCTGGGAAGCCGGCATGACCCTGGATGAGCGTCCGCCGCTGGATACGTACAAACCGAATGACCCCAATGATTTTATTAAATAAATAAGGTCTGTTACCATGAAAGTTCTCACCATCGATAAAAAAGAATGGGCCGCCGGCATTGAAAAGGCGAAATCGTCGTATCAGGTGTTCGGCCCTGTAAAAGAAAAAGAGTGGCACAGTTTTAAAGCCCTTGGCAAGGATGAACAGCCGGACATGGCTTATGCCAACACCCGGCTTTCTCCGAAATTTCTGGTTCAGCCGCAGACGGAGCCGATGTTCACCTATACGCTGGACGAAAGTCGGCCGGATCATCACATTCTGCAGGAAGTCCGGAAGGATATCAGCCCCAAAGCGGTGATCGGTATCCGTCCCTGCGATGCGGCGGCGTTTCTGCTGGTAAAGCGAAATTTCGACGCTCCCGAATATCAGGACCCCTACTGGCTCAAAGCTTACAATGCCATGACATTTGTGGGGTTTGCCTGCAATGACCCGTGCCCCACCTGTTTTTGCACATCCGCCGGATGCGGCCCTTTTCATGAGGCCGGCTTGGATGTGCTGCTGGTGGATTCCGGCGATCGATATCTGGCTAAATCCCTCACCGATAAAGGCAAGGCATTTCTGGCGGCCGCCGGATGGAAAGCACAGGCGGACGATGCCGGAAAAATAGACGTGTTGAAAAAGGCGGCCGAATCCAAGATCGGTTCCCGGGTTTTTACGGATAAGCTCAAAGCCAAGGAAACCACGCAGCTCTACGATGCGCCGTTCTGGGAAGATACCGCATTTTCCTGCATCAACTGCGGCACCTGCACCTATTCCTGCCCGACCTGCTGGTGCTTTGATATCCAGGATGAAAACAGAGGGAATTCGGGAGCCAGGCTCCGGAACTGGGACAGTTGCATGTTCCCGCTCTTTACCATACACGGCACCGGGCATAACCCCCGGAGCGTCAAAATGCAGCGGGTGCGGCAGCGGTTCATGCACAAGCTCAAATACTATGTGGAAAAATACGACAACGGAATCCAGTGTGTGGGTTGCGGTCGGTGCATCCGCCTCTGTCCGGTGAACATTGATATTCGCAAGGTCTGCAACCAGATGAATGATTATGATCCCGCAGCCTGCGTCTGCCCGGCTTAGCCAGAAAGGGGGAGTACTGTGCAAAATCCATATTTGCCTTATCCGGTAAGGATTGATGAAATCATTACCGAAACCGAAGACAAGAACCTGAAGACTTTCAAATTCGTCTTTCTGGATCCAACGGACGAAGAAAAATTCGCCTACAAGGCCGGCCAGTTCGCGGAGCTGTCGGTGACCGGAAAAGGGGAGATCCCCATCGGAATCGCCTCTTCCCCGACGGAAAAAGGGTTTGTGAAATTCACCGTGAACAAGGTGGGCCTGGTATCCACGTTTCTGCATGCCATGAAGGTCGGAGACATTATGGGCCTGCGGGGTCCGCTCGGCAATTCCTATCCCTGGCAGGCCCTGGAAGGTAAGAACGTGGTGATCATCGGCGGCGGATTCGCCTTTACCACCCTGCGATCCTCCATCGTCTACATGCTGGATCCGGCAAACCGCTCAAGATTCAAGGACATCAACGTCATTTACGGCGCCAGATCGCCCGGCATGCTGCTGTACCGGGATGAGCTGGCCGCCTGGGAGCGCCGCGATGACATTCACATGCACATCACGGTGGATGCGGCAAACGATCCGAGCTGGAAATACAATGTCGGATTCGTGCCGACCATCACGGAGCAAAAAGCGCCCGAGGCGGACGCCGACACTTATGCCATCATCTGCGGGCCGCCCATCATGATCAAATTTACCCAGCCGGTCCTGGACAAGATGGGATATGCGCATGACCATATCATCATGTCGCTGGAAAACCGGATGAAGTGCGGCATCGGCATGTGCGGGCGGTGCAATGTGGGGAAGGAATTCGTCTGCAAGGACGGACCCGTGTTCACGCTGGCGCAGCTCACGGCCATGCCCAAGGAATATTAAGGAATGCCTGATATTGGACTCAGGATCTGTGCCATTCTGGTTGAAGAATCTTCGAATTTCAGCCAGATCATCCTGTCGTCTCTATTTTTCATATTGACAAAATCCGGTTGATGCTATAGTTAACTTAACTTATTTCAATAAGATTGCAGGCAGATTGCCATTAGAACAATACCAATAAACCAAGGAGGAAAGTAAATGCCAGAGATCGAATTTCAGGGGTCAACATTTGTGGTTGATGAAGACGGTTTTATTGATTCATATACAAACTGGTCGGAAGGCTGGGTACAGTATGTGAAAAAAGAAGAAGGTATCGACGAGCTGAACGAAGAACACCGCAAGGTTATTTCCATGCTTAGAGAATACTATGAGAAGAACGGCATCGCTCCGATGGTCCGCGTCCTTTCCAAGGTCACCGGATTCAAACTGAAACACATTTATGAGCTCTTCCCGTCAGGTCCGGGCAAGGGAGCCTGTAAAATGGCCGGCCTTCCGAAACCGACCGGCTGCGTCTAAACCTTCTCTTCACTGAGTCGGCCCTTACGCTTTTCAAAGGTCCTGCAAGCAATTGCAGGACCTTTTTTTTGGCACCTGAACCGCCGGCGATCGGCATCATGACCGGGATAAAGCATGCCATGGCGTTTCGGTTTATATGGGCCATTCCATAAAATTACTTGTCTTTTTCATTTTTTCTTTTTAAAACATCCCTGATGCCGCCGAACGTTGGATCGAACAGTTTTTCGTGTGAGCTCACGGAGCCAGTCATGAAGGTGATTGCGGAAGCAAGACAACAGCGCCGCATCACTCGACATTCCTGTGCCGTGATCCGCCGACGTCTGTCGTGCAGGGAACTATCCACTTGCGGGGCAAGTATCCGGGCGCACCTTTTACTGCTCGTTATGTCGTTATGGGTTGTTTCTTGCGCGGTTTCTCATGCCGGGGATTGCATGGATGCGCCCGATTCCGGAGCGCCATCTTCCGGCAAGGTCAGGTTCGGTTCTTTCGCCATTCTCCATGCCCTTTGGACGCCTGATGAATTGTCGGGAACTCCCGAAGATAAACGGATCGTCCGTCGAAAGAACCGAAATCCGCCCCAGCGTTTGAATCCTGAAAACTTCCTTCCGCCGCTGCTTCCTGAAATGCAGAATTCCATCCGCAGTGTAATACCTGCCGGCAACCAAAAAATCATCGCGTTGACCTTCGACCTTTGTGAATCGGCAAACGAAAAATCCGGTTATGACGCCGATATCATCAATTACCTGAGGGAAAATCACGTCCATGCGACTTTTTTTGCCGGCGGTAAGTGGATGCTGTCTCACGCTGAAAAAACCATGCAGCTTATGGCGGATCCGCTTTTTGAGCTCGGCAATCATTCCTGGAGCCATGAAAATTTCCGGATGATTGACGCCGGCCGCATGGATGCGCAGATCCTTTGGACACAGGCCCAGTATGAATTGATTTGGGAATTGCTCCGGGATCGCGTCATTGCCAAACAAATCGACCCCGGGGAAATGGACAGCATCCCCAAAACACCGCTGCTTTTCCGGTTTCCTTACGGCGCATGCAGCCCCCCGGCTTTGGACAAGCTGAAGCAATACGGTTTGCCCGCAGTTCAATGGAGCATTGTCACCGGAGACCCGGCAAAGGAGCGGTCCGCCGGGGAAATCGCCCGGACGATTTTACGGCAGGTCCGGCCGGGCGCCATCATTGTTTGCCATGCCAACGGCCGCGGATACGGGACGGCTGCGTCCCTGCCTCTTTTTGTGCCGCGACTGCGCGTGCTGGGATATGATTTTGTTACGGTCAGCAGGCTTTTGACCCTGGGGCCTGCTGTTTCAAGCAGGGAATGTTATGAACTTGTGCCAGGGGATAATCTCCATTATGACAGAGCAGCCGGAAACCCGAATGGCAGCCGGTAAAAACCCGTTTGCGGAAAGCCGCTACAACCTGGCGTCCTGGGGCTTGCAGGTGCTGGATGACCAAAGGGCCCGTGCGGTATCCGGCATGCTGGCCTTAATGGATCCCTGGCTGCGTCTGGGCTACACGAAAAAAGGCCTGCTTGACTATCTGATCCGGGATGATCCATCGCTGCATCGGTATGCGGTCGTTGCGTCCGAAGAGACGGCCGGCGTGATCTGTGTCAGGCATCCCTGGCTTCGGGGACCGTATCTCGAACTGCTGGCGGTTTTTCCACCGTACCAGGGCAGGCGTCTGGGAACAGCGCTTATCGACTGGATATCGGATGAATGCCGCGGCTTGCCGGTCAATGTCTGGACAACGGCATCCGAATTCAACACGGCGGCCCTGTCGTTTTACAAATACACCGGTTTTGTTGCAATTGCCGAACTGCAGGATCTTGTGAAAGGCGGCTGCAGTGAAATATTGCTGAGAAAGAAATGCCGATGAGTGATTATTACGAAATTCAAGCGGTTGAATACCATGCAAGGACTTTTTCGGCGGATCCGTCCGTTTTTTTATCCCCCTTTGTTCTGCATCTGCCGCTTCAAGCCCGTATTCTGGATATCGGCTGCGGTTCGGGCAGGGATTTGCTCTGGCTGAAACAGCGCGGATTTGAACCCACCGGACTGGAGCGCTCCGCATCCCTGGCAAGGCTGGCAAGAAGCCACAGCGGGTGTCCGGTCATCGAAGGGGATCTGGAGGGCTTTGATTATTCGACAGGGGCATGGAACGCCGTCATGATGGTCGGCTCCCTGGTGCATGTTCCCCATGGGCGGCTTGCCGCAACGCTTCAGAAAATTCTCTCCGATATATGTTCTCCCGGCGCGGTGCTTCTGACGCTGAAAGAAGGCGACGGATTCATCCGCCGTGCGGACGGAAGAATTTTTTATCTCTGGGAAGATGCGGCCCTCAGAAAAATATTTTCAGAATTGGACCTTGAGACGGCGTCGTTTTCCAGAAATGCTTCTGCAATCGGGAGCCGGGAGACCTGGCTGGGATATGTATTAAAAAAATAAGAATTTGAATTTTTCATCGGTTTGTTTTAGATACAGACAGTAGAAAACCGGTTGTGCCATGAAAATATTCAGGAAAAAATGAAAATTCTCAATGTGATGTCCCGATTCAGGGATGAATTCATCGATATCACCGAAATGATCCAGCAGGTGGTGTCGTCCGCGGATGGCATTGAAAGCGGCTATTGCATGCTGTTTGTCCCCCATACCACGGCAGGCGTCACCATCAATGAATGCGCCGATCCCAGCGTTAAAACCGATATTCTGATGATGCTGGACTCCCTGGTTCCACGAGAAGCCGGATACCGCCATATGGAGGGAAATTCGGCGGCCCATGTCAAATCGACGCTGGTCGGCGCATCGCAGCTCGTTGCGGTTGCGGGGAACCGGCTGGACCTGGGCGCCTGGCAGGGAATATTTTTCTGCGAATTCGACGGTCCGCGCAGCCGCAAGGTGCATGTGCATCTGTTCAATTCATAAATTGCACGAATGGCAGCTTTTTCCCATCTGGCCGATCCGGGAGATTGTTTTTCCGGACGATGTTTTTCCGGAGACTTTTTTATGTCGCGATTTGACGAAATGGATAAAAATATCCTAAACCGGATTCAGTCTGATTTTCCCCTTACCCCTCGGCCTTTTCTGGAAATCGCGGAAAACCTGGGACTGACCGAAGAGACGGTGATTGAAAGGGTCAACCGGCTGAAGGATTCCGGCATCATTCGCAGAATCGGCGGAAATATCGTGCCCGGAAAAATCGGATTCGTCAGCACGCTTTGCGCGGCCAAGGTTCCGGAAGATAAAATCGACGAATTTGCAAGGCTTGTGAACCAGTATCCCGGCGTCACCCACCATTATCAGCGAGATGATGCATTCAATATCTGGTTCACCTTTATCGCGCCGTCCATGACGGAAATCGAGGAAAATCTCAAAACCATATCCCGGGAAACGGGCATTACCGATATTTTGAACCTGCCGGCCACCAAGGTATATAAGATCAAGGCGCATTTTGATATATGAAAGGCGCCGGGCGTCCAGACAGGCGGCCGGCGGCACAGGCGCACCCGTGATGATTGAATGCCGGGACATTTCCTATCAATATCCCCAAAGCGATATCCCCGTATTTGATCATCTGAGCTGCCGGGTGACCGGGACGGGGTTTCATGCACTGTTTGGCCAGTCCGGCCTGGGAAAGACGACCCTTGCGCGAATGATCGCACGGGAATTGACCGGATATTCCGGGCAGATCAAATCCGGCCGGATTTCCGAAGTCCTTTATACCCACAACATGGAGCGGTTTCCGGGCTGGGCCGGCATCGGAGATCTGATGGCGGACGCCACACCGGATTCGGGCCGGGACAGGCTGAACGCGCTCGTGGATGCCTTCGGCATAAAACCTGTGATGAATGCCAGATTCAGCCAGTTGTCCCTGGGCCAGAAAAACCGCGCCAACCTGATCCGCTATCTGCTTCAGGAATTTGATCTTCTGATCATGGATGAAAGCCTGGCCAATGTGGATGAAACCACCCGCGGCCGCATCATCATCACCCTGAAGACCTTGTTCCCGGAGAAAAGTTTTTTGTATATCTCGCACAACATGATGGAAATCGCCAAATTCTGCAATCAGATAGTCGTGCTGCGAAGCCCTGACAAGCCGCCGCAGGCCCAGGTGATTTCCGGGCGGAACCTGATGCGTGAAACCGGTTTTGTGATGAAGGAACTGGAGCAGACCATGCTGGAGATCGTTCATGCTTCATAGGCGCCTTCAGCAGTTCGTTCTGGTCTATTTTCTGGGACTTTTGTCGCTGCTTCTGGTAAAATATCTCCTGAACCTCTCGGATTATGTGATTCCGGGACCCGTCGAAATCTGGCAGACCTGCAGGGCTGTTTTTGCAAGATATGTGATCAGTGTCCTGGATACATTGTGGATTGCGATTATAGGCCATGTCATTTCGATCATCATGGCTTTTCTGGTGGGAATCGTCGGGCGCCGTAAATCTTGGATCGGTTCCCTGATCAAGGCGGCCGCCTATAACATTCAGGCATATCCGATCGTTGCGGTCGCCCCGATTATTTTTATTCTTCTGGGGGACGGACTGATCACCCGGCTGCTGATTGCGGTGATGATCTGTTATTTCCCCCTGCTGCTGTCCGTGATCGGCATTTTGTCCGAACCGGTCGACAGCATTGAGCACTTTTATGTGGCGACGAAACGGATGAACTGGCGGCTTCAGGTCCGGATCAGGGCTTATGAAAACATCAACAAGCTGACAACTGTCATTGCGGGCAGCGCGACCATGGCGATGGTCGGAACGATCGTTGCGGAATTCATCGCGGCGGATGCCGGCATCGGCTACAGTATCCGAACTGCGCTGTACCAGAGCGATCTTGGGAAAATTCTGACGGCCCTGTTTCTGATCGGCATCAGCACTTCTATCTATCTGACCGCGCTGGAATGGATCGGAAGCCTGGTTCAGAAAAAATGCCAGGCATAAGACAGGAGCCGGAAGATCGAAGATAGAGGGGTTAAAACGCCGGTAAAGGAAGGCTGAATGAAAAAGATCAAAACAATCGTATGGGTGGGCCTCTGGCTTGTTCTGCTCGGGAGAGCCGGCGACTGCGGGGACTTGACGCCGGTGACGTACCGCCTGAAGTGGCTGTTCAACACCAGCGTTGCGGGCGATCTCTACGCGGATGTGCACGGGGCTTTTGCCAGGCACGGCTTGATGGTGTCGGTCAAGGAAGGCAGTCCGGAGCATGACGCCATCAAGGAGCTTGAGCTGGGCTATGCGCAGTTCGGCGTGGCGTCGGCGGACCAGGTGATTCGGGCCGCGGCCAAGGGATCTCCGATTGTCGTGATTGCACAGCTTTTTCAGGTGAATCCCCTGCAATGGGTGTATCGCGCCGGCAGGATGACGATCGCCAGCCCGAAGGATTTCAAGGGAAAAACCCTGGGGGTCACTTTCGGCGGAAACGACGAAACCATTATGCGGATTCTTCTGGCCAAATTCGGCATCAGTAAAACATCGGTCGACCTGTACAGCGTCCGCTACGATTACACCCCGTTTTACGAGGGAAAGGTAGATTTGTGGCCGGTTTACGTCAATGCCCAGGGGATCATCATTCAGGACAAGCTGGAGAAGGCCGGCGAAAAGGTGGCCTTCTTCGATCCCGATGCATTCGGGGTGAAGTTCGTGGCCAATTCCGTGGTGACATCTCAAAAAATGTTCAGCGATCAGCCGGCGATTGTGAATGATTTCAGAAAGGCGCTGATCGAAGGCTGGCAGGAAGCAATGGCGCCTGAAAACAGCGAAAAGGCGGTTTCCGTTCTCCGGCGGTTCGACAGGGACACGCCGGTTGAGATCATCCGCAGGCAGCTTGCGGCAACCCGTGGCCTCATCCAGCCCAGGCCGGAGAGTGTTATCGGAAAAATTGATGTTGCCGCATGGAAGCAGACCTGCCGGATCATGCTGGACCAAAAACTGATTTCAGAACCGGTTGATCTGGACAAGATATTAAAGCCGTAACTGTGCCCTCCCTTGATAACAGGCGGATCGAGGGGAAGTCGCCTTTTTCCCGTTCGGGGTGATGTCGGATGATTCAAGAACGCCCGCCGTACTGATCGGTTAGGAAAACCGATTGACAGCATTGAATAAAATAGATTATTAAGAAAATTTTATATGCGGAGGCGCAAGAAAATCGCCCCCGCTTGTGCATTTAACCATGGAAAGGAGAGCAAGTTGTTATGGGAGGAAGTAAAAAAAAGGCAGAAAAAGAAAAACCGCTTGATAAGATGACGGTAAAAGAGCTCAGGGATCTGGCCAAGGAAACGACGGATCTGACGGGGGTGTACGGGATGAACAAGCCCGAGCTCATCACGGGCATAAAAAAAGCCAGAGGGATCGTGGAGGAAGTTTCGGGAAAAACCAATACCACTGTCCGTGAGATCAAGAAGAAGATGCGGGAGCTGAAGGTGGTTCAGGCTGCGGCCGTGAGTGAAGACAACCTCCGGATGGCCAGAATTTACAAGAAAAGAATCATTCGCCTGAAAAAACAGACCCGAAAGGCCTAAGCAGGCCGGCATAATTTTTCGCAAAGGCGCAAGGCTACCTGGAAAACATATCGCCTCTTTTTCGGGCTTTGCGGCTTTGCGTATGGATTGAGACATAATGATTGATCCGCATTCCATTGCATTTGATTTTGACGGCGTTCTTGCGGACACCATGACGCTGTTTCTCGACATTGCCAGAAAAGACTATCAGGTTCAGCATCTGCGCTATGAAGACATCACCTCTTACATGCTGAAGGACTGTCTAGAAATGGATGAGGATTTGATCGAAACGATTATTCAGCGCATACAGGATGGCAACTATTCGGTTCCGCTCAAACCGATGGCAGGCGCCGTGGAGGTCTTGACCCGGCTTGAAAAAATCCGCAGCCCGATTCTGTTTGTAACGGCCCGGCCTTATACCGGTCCGATTCTGGACTGGATTCAAAGCATTCTGCCGCTGAATGCCGACGCGATACATCTGATCACAACAGGATCCTTTGACGCCAAGGCGGAAATCCTGCGGGATCACCGGGTCGATTATTTTGTCGAAGACCGGCTTGAGACCTGTTTCCAGTTGAAAGATGCCGGCGTTGAACCGGTCGTTTTCAAACAGCCCTGGAACCGGCGGAACCATCCGTTTCATGAAGTCGGTTCCTGGGAGGATATTCATACGCTGATCGACTGGAAAGAGGAACTTCCGTGAATTGAGTCCGGTAATTTCGCTGGTTCGGCATTTCATTGAAGCCCTGTCCTCTGAAAAAGGATATTCGGCCAATACCTGCCGGGCATATGCGCACGATCTCGAGGAATTTGTTTCGCAAAGCGCGGTGTTTCTGGAAAAGGATATTCGGGACATCTCCCCGGATCTTTTAGACGCACTGTCGATCCGGCGGCATATCGGCTATCTGTATAAAACGAACACCAAGACATCCATCGGCAGAAAACTATCCGCCATCCGGTCGTTTTTCCGGTTTCTCGTCCGGCAGGGCATACTGGAAGCCAGTCCCGCGGAGATGATTCCAAATCCCCGAACCGAAAACCCTATCCCGGTATTTCTACCCATAGACGAGATGTTCCGGCTTCTGGATTCGGTCTGCGGGGATTCGCTTTCCGATATGAGAGACCGCGCCATACTGGAAATGCTCTATTCCGCGGGCCTCCGCGTTTCAGAGCTCACGGCCATGAATGCCCATGATGTGGATTTTGACCAGTCCGTGGTCCGTGTCTGCGGAAAGGGAAACAAGCAGCGGTTGACACCGGTCGGGAAAAAGGCGCTGGCCGCGCTTGCGGCCTATCGGCAGTGCCTGGCGCGCCGGGCGGGCATCGGATTTTCTGAAAACGGACCGCTCTTTTTGAATCATCGAAGCGGCCGCCTGACATCCCGGTCGGTTGCCCGCGTACTGGACAAATGGGCGCTCAAGTGCAGCCTTTCCCTGCCGGTGTTTCCCCATGCCGTGCGGCACAGCTTTGCGACGCACCTGCTGGATTCCGGCGCGGATTTAAGGGTTGTGCAGGAGCTTCTGGGGCACAAACGCCTGTCCACGACCCAGAAATATACCCATGTGAGCATGGATAAACTGATGGAAACCTACGACAAGGCCCATCCCAGAAAGTGAGGTGACCCAAGTGGTGTTTCACGGAACGACCATACTGGCGCTTCGGCACAAGGACAGGGTAATCGTAGCCGGCGACGGCCAGGTGACGCTGAGCACCACCATTGTCAAGCACAAGGCCAAGAAAGTCCGGCGGATCTATAACGAAAAGATCATCGTGGGGTTTGCCGGCGCAACGGCGGATGCCCTGCATCTTTCCGAGCGGCTTGAGGGCAAGCTGGAACAGTTCAACGGAAACCTTACCCGGGCCGCGGTCGAGCTGGCCAGAGAATGGCGGACCGATAAATTTCTGAGGCGGCTGGAGGCCATGATGGTTGCTGTTGATGACAGCCGGATGTTTCTGCTCTCCGGAAACGGCGATATCATTGAGCCGGATGAGGGCGTTATCGGCATCGGCTCGGGAGGCGCGATCGTTCAGGCGGCCGCAACGGCGCTGGTGCGGCATTCGACCCTGGAGCCCCGCGAAATCGTGGAAAAATCCATGGCCATTGCAGCCTCTCTTTGCATTTACACCAATACGGACATCACCATAGAAGAATTGTGCGGTAACCCATGAATTCCCTGAAGCCATCCGAGATTGTCATCGAACTGGACAAATACATTGTCGGGCAGCACCGCGCCAAGCGCTCCGTGGCCATTGCCCTGCGAAACCGCTGGCGCAGGCAGCAGGTCGCCGAAGATCTTCGCGATGAAATCGCTCCGAAAAACATAATCCTGATCGGACCCACCGGCGTTGGAAAAACGGAGATCGCCCGCCGGCTTTCCAAGCTGACGGACTCCCCGTTTTACAAGGTGGAAGCCTCCAAGTTCACCGAGGTCGGCTATGTGGGCCGGGATGTTGAATCCATGATCCGGGATCTGCTGGAGCTGACCATCAATCTGCTGAAAACCCGGGAGCAGGAGACGATCAAACCCAAAGCCGGAGCCATCGCAGAAGAAAGAATGCTGGATCTGCTGCTCCCCCCCAAACCCCGGCCTCAGCAGGGGGATGCCGCCAAGGAAACCCAGCTTGAGGTGGTGACCGCTGGCGGGGATGAATCGTTTTCAACCCGTGAAAAACTCCGCGGGATGCTGCGCGCCGGAAAGCTGGACAGCCGATTTGTGGATCTGGATGTCCCCGACAGGTCCATGCCGACGGTTGAAATTTTCTCCAATGTCGGCATGGAAGAAATGGGCATCAATTTCAAGGACATGCTGGGCGGCCTGTTGCCCAAGAATACGCGCCGCAGAAAGATCAGGGTCCCGGAGGCCATGGATCTGCTTTCCCAGGAAGAAGCCCAGAACCTGATCGATATGGACAAGGTGATCCGGCAGGCCAGGGAGAAAGTGGAGCAGGCAGGGATCATTTTCCTGGATGAAATCGACAAGATCGTCGGAAAAAGCGGCGGCCACGGCCCGGATGTGTCCCGGGAAGGGGTGCAGCGGGATCTGCTGCCCATTGTGGAGGGCTCCACCGTTACCACCAAGTACGGACCTGTCAAAACCGACCATATCCTGTTTATCGCATCCGGCGCCTTTCACACCATCAAGCCTTCGGATCTCATACCGGAGCTTCAGGGCCGTTTTCCCATCCGGGTGGAGCTGGATTCTTTGAACCGGCAGGATTTTTTCAGAATTCTGACCGAACCCCGGAACGCCCTGGTGCTTCAGTATACGGAGCTTTTGAAAACAGAAGGCGTTGATGTGACATTTGAAACCAGCGCCATCGAACGCATCGCCGCCATTGCGGAGGAAGTCAATACCATGACCGAGAATATCGGTGCAAGGCGGCTGCACACCCTGATGGAGTGCCTCCTGGACGACATTCTCTTCGATGCGCCGGATCTGCCGGAAAAAAAGATTGTCATCGACGCCGATCGCGTGGATTTGAAGCTCAAAGCCATCAAAAGCAACGAAGATCTGAGCCGGTATATCTTATAGAGGAAGACTTGTCATGACCCCCAATGTCGCAGACATCCTGGTTGAATCCCTGCCCTACATCCGCCGGTTTTCCGGAATGACCCTGGTGGTCAAATACGGCGGCCATGCCATGGTGGATGAACAGCTCAAAGCGGATTTCGCACGGGATATCACGCTGCTGAAATTTATCGGTCTGAATCCCGTCATCGTTCATGGCGGAGGCCCTCAGATCAACTCGGTGCTCAAATGCATGGGCATCAGCCCGCAGTTTGTCCGCGGCATGCGGCTGACCGACGAGCCCACGATGGATGTGGTGGAAATGGTTCTGGGCGGCAAGCTGAACAAGGCCATCGTGGCCCAGATCAACCGGCACGGCGGCAAGGCCGTGGGCCTGAGCGGCAAAGACGGCGGGCTGATCACGGCTGAAAAACTGCACATCGTTTATCAGCCGGATGAAAACAGTCCGCCGGAGATCATCGATCCGGGCCTTGTGGGGCAGGTGACCCGGATAAATCCGGAAATCATTCTCACCCTGACCGAGCACGGATTCATTCCGGTGATCGCTCCGGTCGGCGCCGGGGCGGAAGGCGAGACTTACAACATCAACGCGGATCTGGTGGCCGGTCATGTGGCCATGGCGCTGACCGCCGGCCGGCTCATTCTGCTGACCGACGTGGACGGCATCCTGGATGCGACAGGGGCCCTGATTTCCTCTTTGAACGCGGAAATCGCACACCGCATGATTCAGGAAAAAACCATTTCCGGCGGCATGATCCCCAAGGTGGAATATGCCCTGGCGGCGGTGGCGCGCGGGGTCCAGAAAGTGCATATCATCAACGGCACCCGGCGGCATGCCCTGCTGCTGGAACTCTTTACGGACAAAGGCATCGGAACAGAGGTTACCTTATGACAGTGGCGCATTCGCAAATGGATACCCGCAACTGGATGGCGGAAGCGGACAAAGTGATGGCAACAACCTACAAGCGGACCCCGGTCGTGTTTTCACGGGGCAGCGACTGCACCCTGTGGGATACCGAGGGCAGGTCTTATCTGGATTTTGTCGCCGGCATTGCGGTGTGCAATCTCGGTCATGCCCATCCGGCGGTTGCAACTGCCCTGTGCGAACAGGCCCGGACATTGGTGCATGTGTCCAACCTCTATTATACGATGCCGCAGACCAAACTTGCGGCCTGGCTGGTCGATCACAGTTTTGCCGACAGGGTCTTTTTCTGCAACAGCGGGGCTGAAGCCAACGAGGCCGCCATCAAGCTGGCCCGGAAATATTTCAAGGACAGGGGGGCGCCGGACCGGTACCGGATTATTTCCATGATCCAGTCCTTTCACGGCAGAACCCTGGGGACCCTTTCGGCAACCGGCCAGGATAAAATCAAGCAGGGGTTTTCCCCCATTCTGGAAGGCTTTGACTTTGTGTCGTTTAACGATTTCGAGGCTGTCCGGGAGAAAATCAGCGCATCGACCTGCGCCATACTGCTTGAGCCGGTTCAGGGAGAAGGCGGCATCCGCGGCGCCGACCCCCGGTTTCTTGAAAATATCCGCAGGCTCTGCGATGAAACCGGAACCCTTCTGATTTTTGACGAGATTCAAACCGGCATCGGCCGAACCGGCAAACTCTTTGCTTACGAGCATTTCGGGGTTGAGCCCGATATCATGACCCTTGCAAAGGCCCTTGCCAACGGTCTTCCCATCGGGGCCATGCTGGCCAAAGAATCCGTGGCCGCAGCGTTTGTGCCCGGATCCCACGCCTCGACGTTCGGCGGAACGCCGCTGGTGACCGCAGCCGCCCTCTGCGTCCTGGAAACCCTTGCCCGGGAGAATATCATCGGGCATTGCGCCGAAGTGGGAAAATATTTCAAGGAGCGGCTCCTGGAGCTTAAAAGTCGGCACGATTCGGTTGTGGATGTCCGCGGACTGGGCCTCTTGCTGGGCATGGAACTGAACACCGACGGCCTGCCGCTGGTTCAGGCCTGCCTTGAAAAAGGATTTGTGATCAATTGCGTTCAGGGCAATACCCTGCGGTTTGTTCCGCCGCTGATTGTTCAAAAGGCGCAAATCGACCAGTTGATCCATTGCCTGGATGAAATTTTGTAATAATTGGACCGTTTACGAAGCCATCATAGGTGAACATTTTGAAGAAAGACTTGCTGACACTGCTGGATCTGACCAAACCGGATTGCGACCATCTGTTTCAAAGAGCCATTGAGCTGAAAGAGCGGCGAAAAAAAGGCATCCGGGAAACCCTGCTTTCCGGAAAATCCCTGGGGCTGATTTTTGATAAACCCTCCACGCGAACGCGGGTTTCCTTCGAGACCGCCATGATTCAACTGGGCGGGGCGCCCATTTTTATCAGTTCCAAGGATACCCAGATTTCCCGGGATGAGCCTGTCATGGACACGGCAAGGGTGCTTTCCCGCTATCTGGACTGCCTTGCCATCCGCACGTTCTCCCAGGATCTTCTGGAAGGCTTTGCCGCCTATGCGACGATTCCGGTCATCAATGCACTGACGGACTTTTATCATCCGACCCAGGTGCTGAGCGATCTGATGACCATTATCGAATACAAGGGCGGATACGAGGGGCTCAAGATCGCCTGGGTCGGAGACGGCAACAACGTGTCCCATTCCTGGATCAATGCCGCGGCCACGCTGGGGCTGGATCTGGTCCTGGCCTGCCCCGAAGGGTATTATCCGAATGCCGCCATCTTAAAGCGGGCGCTGGATACGGGAACCGGCAGCATCCGCGTGATTTCCGATCCGGTTGCCGCCGTGACGGACGCCGATGTCGTCTATACCGATGTGTGGGCCAGCATGGGTCAGGAAAGCGAGCATATCGCACGGAAAAAAGTATTCAAGGCCTACCAGGTGAACCGGGAACTGGTCAGCCTTGCGCGAATGGATGCCATCGTCATGCACTGTCTGCCGGCGCACCGGGGTGAGGAAATCAGCGAAGAGCTGATGAACAGCCCCCTTCCGGTGATCTGGGATCAGTCCGAGAATAAAATGCACATGAACAAGGCCATTCTCGAAGCGCTCATGACAAAATAGTTGACACGCTGCGGGCCGCCGGCTGTCCGCCGCATAGATAAGGAGACTAACACATGTCCGATCAGATCAAAAAAGTCGTGCTGGCCTATTCGGGCGGCCTGGATACATCGGTTATTTTAAAATGGCTCATTGAAACCTATGATTGCGAAGTCGTGACATTTTCCGCGAACATCGGCCAGGACGAAGATCTGGACCAGATCCGGGAAAACGCCTTCAACACGGGGGCATCAAAAGCCTATGTGGAGGATCTGTCCGAAACCTTTGTAAGGGATTATGTGTTTCCGGCGTTCCGGGCAAATGCCATCTATGAAGGCCAGTACCTTCTGGGGACTTCCCTGGCAAGGCCTTTGATCGCCAAAAGACAGATGGAAATCGCAAAGGTTGAAGCCGCGGATGCGGTCAGCCACGGGGCGACGGGAAAAGGCAATGATCAGGTGCGGTTCGAACTGACCTATTTTGCGATGGACCCGCACATCCGCATCATTGCGCCCTGGCGGGAATGGCGGCTGACTTCCCGGACCGCCCTGATGGAGTTTGCCGGCAGGCACGGCATCAAGGTTCCCACGACCCCCGCAAAGCCGTACAGCTCGGATGCTAACCTGCTGCATATCAGCTATGAAGGCGGCATCCTGGAAGATCCCTGGGCGGCGCCGCCCGACGATATTTTCACGATGTCCGTATCCCCCAAGGATGCGCCGGATGCGCATGAAATTATCGAGATTGCCT
>JBBIPX010000069.1:12442-17263 GCA_037442625.1 Desulfobacteraceae bacterium | reverse complement strand
TGGTGATGGAACAGATTCAAAAGCAGCTCAGAAAACTGATCAATGTCATCAAGGTCCGGGACATGGACAAATCCAAGGCCGTGCAGCGGGAAATGGCGCTGATCTGCGTCAAGGCCAAACCCGAGCACCGGGCGGAAGTCTTAAGGATTGTGGATATTTTTCGATGCAAGGTCGTGGATACGGGAATCGAGCATTATATCATCGAGGTCACCGGAGATGAAGGCAAACTTGCCGCCATCATCAATCTGCTGAAACCGATCGGCATTAAAAAAATAGCCAGAACCGGTATTGTTGCCCTGTTTCGGGAACCGAAATAAAGTCATCATTTAACCTACAACCCATATTCACAAAACAAGGAGATGTAAATCAAATGGCACAAATCAATTTTGGCGGCGTTATGGAAGAAGTGATCACCGCTTCGGAATTTACACTGGAGCAGGCAAGATCGGTACTGAAAGATGAAACCATCGCCATACTGGGATACGGTGTTCAGGGACCGGGACAGGCCTTGAACATGAAAGACAACGGCCTTCAGGTCATCGTGGGTCAGCGCGAAGGCGGCAATTCCTGGGACAGGGCCGTTGCAGATGGTTTTATTCCCGGAAAGACGCTTTTATCGCTTGAAGAAGCAGCCCAAAAAGCAACCATTGTCCAGTATCTGCTTTCCGACGCCGGCCAGATGGCGGCTTGGCCCAAGATCAAACCCTGCCTGAAGCATGGTGACGCCCTGTATTTTTCTCATGGGTTCGGCATTGTTTTCAGTGATCAGACCGGAATTGTTCCGCCAAACTTCGTGGATGTGATTCTGGCAGCACCGAAAGGTTCCGGAAAGACGGTCCGGAGAAATTTTCTGGCGGGAAGCGGCATCAACTCCAGCTTTGCCGTTCATCAGGATTATACGGGAAAAGCCCGGGAACGCGCCCTTGCACTCGGCATTGCCATCGGCTCCGGCTATCTTTTTCCCACCACATTCGAAAAAGAAGTTCACAGCGATTTGACAGGCGAGCGCGGCGTTCTCATGGGATGTCTGGCCGGGGTCATGGAGGCCCAGTACACCCTGCTGCGGAAACACGGTCACAGCCCCAGCGAGGCCTTTAATGAAACCGTGGAGGAACTCACCCAGAGTTTGATCCGACTCGTAGCTGAAAACGGCATGGACTGGATGTTTGCCAATTGCAGCACAACGGCCCAAAGAGGGGCACTGGACTGGTCCCCGCGCTTCCGGGATGCGGTCAAACCTGTCTTTGATGAGCTTTATGAAAGCGTGGTTTCCGGAAAGGAAACCCGCAGAACCCTGGAGCGAAACAGCGCCCCGGATTACCGCGAAAGGCTCCATGAGGAGCTTGAAGCCATTCGCCGGTCTGAAATGTGGCAGGCAGGCGCAGCGGTCCGCTCACTGCGACCCGAAAACCGCGATAAAAAAGATTAAAGTGTAAGGACAGAGGATGGGGGATGTTTTTACGAAAGGGAAACCTATGGAACCGATTCACCTTTATGACACCACCCTGAGGGACGGAACACAAGGGGAAGATGTCAATTTTTCGGCTGAAGAAAAAATCATGGTCGCTCAGCGCCTGGATGATTTCGGCATTCATTATATCGAAGGCGGATGGCCGGGATCCAATCCCAGAGACCTGCAGTTTTTCGAACTGGCCCAGCAGATTGATTTCAAGCATGCCAAGCTTGCAGCTTTTGGTTCCACCCGAAAACCCGGCTATGCAACGGGTGATGATCCCAATGTACAGGCGCTTCTGGCTGCCCGGACCCCGGTTGTCACCATTTTCGGCAAAAGCTGGGATCTTCATGTGGGAAAAATCATGGGAAATACCCTGGAAGAAAACCTGGCCATGATCCACGATACGGTGACATATCTGAAAGGCCATTTGCGGGAAGTCATTTATGATGCAGAGCATTTTTTTGACGGCTACAAGGCAAACCCGGACTATGCCCTGTCCACATTGGCGGCGGCGGCGGCAGGCGGCGCGGACAGCATCGTTCTCTGCGACACCAACGGCGGAACGCTGACTTATGAAATCGGGCCGATCATCGAAAAGGTGCATCAATTCATTGCAGATAAAATCCGCTCGTCAAAATCTACCGTCAGAATCGGTATTCACACCCACAACGACTCCGGCCTTGCCGTGGCCAACAGCATTTGCGCAGTTAATGCGGGAGCAGTTCTGGTACAGGGAACCATCAACGGATACGGGGAGCGGTGCGGAAATGCCGATTTGACCAGTATCATTCCCATTTTGTGCCTGAAAATGAATCGCCACTGTGTTTCTTTTGATAATCTGTCGCGGCTGAAGAAACTGTCTCGGTTCGTCAGTGAAACCGCCAACATGATTCCGCAGAACACCATGCCGTTTGTGGGAAAAAGCGCATTTGCCCATAAAGGCGGGATTCATGTGAGTGCAATTATGAAACTTCCCGAGGCATACGAGCACATCGAACCGGAGCAGGTCGGAAACAGGCGCAAGGTGCTGGTTTCCGATCTTTCCGGCAAAAGCAACGTGGAATACAAGGCTAGGGAGCTCGGCGTCGAACTGAACGGCTCGGATCGTCAGAAAGTCGTCTCTGAAATCAAACGAATGGAACAGGAGGGCTATCAATTTGACGTGGCGGACGGTTCTTTTAAAATTCTGCTGGAAAAATTGACCGAACAGTTCAAACCGCTTTTCGAGCTGGAATCGTTCCGGGTAACCATTGAAAAAGACAAAAACCAGCCCTGCTCGGCCCATGCAACCATAAAAATTTCGGTTGACGGCAAACAGGAAATCACGGCAGCCGAAGGAAGCGGCCCGGTAAGCGCGCTGGACAATGCGCTCCGGAAAGCCCTGGATAATTTTTTCCCCCATATGGATCACATGCGCCTTGTGGATTTCAAGGTGCGCGTCATTGACGGACGGGCGGGGACTGCCGCCAGAGTTCGAGTTTTCATCGAATCCAGGGATGAAGACCATGTATGGAGCACTATCGGTGTGTCCGAGGATATCATTGAGGCAAGCTGGCATGCCCTCGCTGACAGTTTTCAGTACAAGCTTGGCAGATTGAAGTCTGAAAGCTGAACAAATTTTAAAAGGAAGTTTTACATGCTGAAAGGCAAGGAAACAACAAATGCCGCGGGACGGTTTTTCGATAATGTCCTGCGGCCCATGCTTGGATAGATGTTGCAACTGTTTTTTGCCGAAACGACAGCGGGATCGTCAGTCGCATCATTCGCTGACGGATCCGTCCAACAGACATTTTCCAAAAGGAGCAATATCATGACCGAGCGCGTAATCATATTTGACACCACATTAAGAGACGGCGAGCAGTCCCCCGGCGCCAGCATGAATACCGGCGAAAAGCTGCGACTGGCCACCCAGCTTGAAAAACTGGGCGTGGATGTGCTGGAAGCCGGATTTCCGGCAGCCTCGGACGGTGATTTCGAGGCAGTATCCCGAATCTCCGGACAATTGAAACGCACCGAGATCGCGGCTCTGGCCCGCACCTCCAAAAATGACATTGACCGGGCCTGGGGTGCCATTCAGCATGCCGCCTTTCCCCGGATCCATACATTTATCGCCACATCCGATATCCATCTGACCTACAAGCTTCGGATGAGTCGTGATGAAGTCATCGCAGCCGCTGTTGAGGCCGTGAAATATGCCAGATCTTTGACCGAACGGGTCGAGTTTTCGGCAGAAGACGGATCCCGAAGCGACCGGGATTATTTATGCCGGGTATTTGAGGCAGCAATCGAAGCCGGCGCCACCACCGTCAATCTGCCGGATACGGTCGGATACGCCATTCCGCAGGAATATGCCGAACTGGTTCAGTATGTCATGTCCCATACTTCAAATATTCACAAGGCCATATTAAGCGTTCACTGTCACAACGATCTGGGACTTGCGACCGCCAATACCCTGGCCGCGATCTCTTCCGGAGCCAGACAGGCGGAAGTCACCATCAACGGCATCGGCGAGCGGGCAGGAAACACCTCTTTGGAGGAAGTGGTCATGGCCCTTCACACCCGGCCAAATTATCTGGCGTTCACATCCGGCATCAAAACTGAATTCATCTACCCCTCAAGCCGCCTGGTCAGCATGATCACCGGCATTCCGGTTCAGCCGAACAAAGCCATTGTCGGAGCCAATGCCTTTGCACACGAGGCCGGCATTCACCAGGACGGGGTTTTGAAAAATCCCATGACTTATGAAATCATGAAACCCGAAGACATCGGACTGAACACCAACAAACTGGTACTGGGCAAGCATTCGGGACGCCACGCACTGCGGACGCATTTGAAGGATATGGGATACGATCTATCGGATGACGAACTGCAACTGGTTTTCACCAAGTTCAAGGAACTTGCCGACAAGAAAAAGCATGTGGTGGACGAGGATCTGGAAGTGCTGGTCACCGAAGGGATACTGCAAAGCCACGATGTCTTTTCGCTGGATTATCTTCACGTCATCAGCGGCACTACGGTTCTTCCCATGGCCAGCGTGAGAATGATGATCAACGGACGCCCTATTCAGGGGGCGGATTACGGAAACGGCCCCATAGATGCCGTCTATAAGACGGTTGCAGGTCTTACCGGAACCGGATCCGAACTACTGCGGTTTTCGATCAACGCGCTTACAGGCGGCACCGATGCGCAGGGCGAGGTCACGGTCCGGCTTCGGGAAAACGGCCTTGAGGCCATGGGCAGAGGTGCCGACCCGGATGTGATCACGGCCAGTGCCAAAGCCTACGTGAACGGTCTGAACCGGCTGGAGTATCTAAAAGCACATCCGGTAACGCCGATGGAGTAAAGCAGATCACAGATGACGGAAG
>JBBIPX010000069.1:0-12342 GCA_037442625.1 Desulfobacteraceae bacterium | reverse complement strand
CTAAAAGCACATCCGGTAACGCCGATGGAGTAAAGCAGATCACAGATGACGGAAGACGGAAGACGGAAGACGGAAGCTATCTAAAAACAATTTCCCCTGGCTTCCGTCATCTGTCATCTGTCCTCTGGATTTATTTATTCTGTAGATCAATGGCCATCTTGACGAGGGCCGCAGTTTCGCTTTCCGGTACTTTTCCGCGGACGATCGCCCGGACGATCCGGTTTTTATCCAGAAGAATGATATTGGACGTATCCGTTTCCAGACCCCAGGCATTTCTGAGTGAGGCATCATAATCAAACAATATGACTGTATTGTATTTTTTGGCTTTTTTCCCGGCAATCGTCCGGATGAGGGCATCGGGTTTCCAGGTGGCCTTGCAATCCGCAATACCGATTCCCTTATAGGTTTCATCTTTCAACAGCCCCTGGTCTTTTGCCTTTTTCATCGCATCGGTAAAATGTTCGTTCAGGTCTGACTCATCCGGATCCACGTAATTGATCAGCAGCACCTTTCCTGCCCAGGATTCCATCGAAAAAACCTTGTCATCGGAGTCCTTGAACGACCAGTCCGACGCCTTCCTGCCTGCCATCAGCGCATCCGCGCTGGCCAAGGAACTCCAAAACAACGTCATGCCTATCAGGCTCAAGATCATGATCCGCTTTCGACTCATGCAAAAACTCCTTTCAGTTTGGTTATCAAGACAATAAAATTTGAAACAATCGCCATCAATCACCCATTTGAGCCATATAATCATCAAAAAGTTTTTCCAGGCCCAGCTTATGCCGTGCTTCTTCCTGACAGAGTATTTTGAAAATGTTTCTGGCAGTTTCGGTTTCAGACTTCTGGAGCAGTTCGTTGTAAAGTTTCAGCGCCTTTTCTTCCCGTTTCATGGCAAGAAGAAGAATCTCTCGGTAAGACATTCCCTTGTGCCAGACGATGTCAACCATGAGATCGCTGCGCTTTAAATCTCCGATCCATTTGAATTTATAATCCAGGGTCACCAGTGTGCACTCGCCCTTGCAGTCGAGATTTTCCAACAGATACTGATGCTTTCGCTCTTCCATGGCAAAATCGAGAAACATTTTCCGGGTTTCCTCCCGGGTTTCATTCGTGGCGGCTTCCTCATAAAAAGAGGCGGCCTCAATTTCTTTTTCAATGGCAAAATCGATAATGGCCTGATAGCTCTTGAATTCCATAATATTATCCTTTCTTGATGAAACCATGTTGCAGGACAGTGCACACAAAAATCCGACCCTCTTTTCAATAAAAAACACGGGTATTGATAGTGCTTAACTCAGCGGCCCCTACCCCACTCTTATTCGGTTTTCAGTGTACCAGTGATATCGGACAGTTTCTCGATATGGTGCCGATCCATAAAATCCGCTATTCCGTCGATGATGTCCATTGTTGCCCGGGGATTGACGAAATTAGCGGTTCCCACCTGAACGGCGGTGGCGCCGGCAATGAGAAATTCCATGGCGTCGGAGGCCGTCATGATGCCTCCGATGCCGATAACCGGAACCGATACGGCCTGTGCAACCTGCCAGACCATTCGAACCGCTATCGGCCGAATGGCTGGACCCGACAAGCCACCGGTGATATTGGCCAGTTTGGGCCGCCGGGTTTCAATATCGATGGCCAAGCCGGTCAGGGTATTGATCAGGGACAGGCAATCCGCGCCGGCATCCACGACGCTTCCCGCGATCTGCGCGATATCCGCGACATTCGGGGAAAGTTTTACGATCAAGGGTTTGGAAAACCGCTTTCGAACAGCACTGATCACATCAAAGGCCGCCTGGGGATCCACGCCAAAGGCAATGCCCCCGGATTTGACATTGGGACACGAAATGTTAACCTCGATGGCTGAAATGCCGTCAACATCTGCGATATGCCGGGCAAGCTCGCAATATTCTTCAATGCATTTCCCGTATATATTAAGGATCAGCGGCGGAGACAGGGTCCGCAGAAACGGCAGTTTTTCGCGAATGAATGCTTTGATGCCCACATTCTCAAGGCCGATGGCGTTCAACATCCCGCACGGGGTTTCTACAATCCGGGGCGGCGGGTTGCCGATCGAAGGGGCAAGGGAAAGGCCCTTGACCACAATGGCTCCAAGACGGTTCAGATCCACCAGATCGACAAACTCGCTGGCATACCCGAAGGTTCCCGAAGCGGTCATGACCGGATTTTTCAGATTGATTCCGGCAATTGTCACCTGAAGATCAACACAGGGTTTCATTCCCAGGTATATCCCACACGTTTGCCCACCGCCTTGATGCGGGCTTCGAGATTGAGAAAATATGCGGGTTCCGGCTGCTTTGGCTCGTCTTTGACATCATACTCGACAGCCTTGATCCTTGTCATGACGCGCAAAATATCACCGTGCTCCGCTGCAAGGAAGGTTTCTACCAGAATTCTGAATTCTTCGCAATATTTCAGGGATCGGGGAAAGTAATTTCTTGCATCCGCTCCGGTAAAGGCATACCGGTGGGCGAGACATATCACATTCAAATCGAGAAGCATCAGTTTTTTCATGGAATTGACATACTGATCATAATCCACCAGACACTCGGAAACGATATAGCCGGTGGGATCCGCGCTGCCGGCGGCTTCCGAACAAATCAGCGACTTAATCTCCGGAATGTAATAACTCAAACAGTCCCGCGTATGACCCGGTGTTTCAACCACCCGAAGGGTCCGGTCCGCAGATATCTTCAACATGTCCCCTTCTTTCACGGTCATGTCGATTTCAAAGGTAGTAAATTCCAGCGAAACATCACCAGTGAAACCATTTCGCCGAACCAATTCCATGGATGCGCGGTTCAGTTCACGAATCAGCGCAACGGCATTCGGCCTTGCCAGGGTGGCTTTGGCCTGTAACGAAGAGACAATCTTCATTTCCGGGAAATACGATTTCAACGCTGAAACGGATCCGCAATGATCAAAATGCGAATGGGTCAACAGACAATAGGATGGTGTCCTGCTTCCCAGAACTTCGGAAATTGCAGCCGCATAGTGGTGGCCTAAAAAGGAGAACCCGGCATCAATAATTGCCGGATTTTCTCCATCCAGCAGATAAACGGGGATAGAAGGGATTCCCAGCATGTAAAGTCCGTCGACAACGCATCCGGTTTGCTCGATAATCAAAATTAATTCCTTTATCCGCCGATATACCTGTGGTTATTTTCAACAAATACCAGTATACTAACAACAGAATGTTGTTCCATAAATACACTATTTAATCGTGGCAAAAGAATGCGCTTCCTGGCTTAATTGCTCTTATCAGGAAATTTTTGTATTGAATTCGATCAAAAATGCTTTTCCCGATGACTGAAAGTATCATAGCGAAATGCTGCCGTGGCACGAACATCATTATTTTTTGATCCTATAGACCATATGACATCTTTGATCAAGGTGATATGTCGTCTCAAAATCAGCCCGTTCAAAAGGAAAAACATCTGAATGACCTCCCGGATACAACTGATAGTGATTCACGGCAACCAATTGAAGTCTTCGGAAATGCTGCAGCACCTGGAAATTGCGGACTATTCCGTAACATATGCTTGCTCCGGCGCCGAAGGGTTGAATCTTGCCAAAAAGTTGAAACCGGATATCGTCTTTGTCGAAGCGACACTGCCGGATGCCGGCGGTACGGATATCTGCAGGCAGATAAAATCGGTTCCGTCGCTATCAAATTGTCTTGTCATCCTGCTGGACAGCGCCAGGGTATTGTCCGACGAACAGGTTAGAGAATCTGAAACTGTCGTAGACTGTCATATTTCCTGCCCTGTTTCCAATCTGGAATTGGCGGATAGAATTCAGGGCATGATTCAGATAAAATCAGCCCGGGACGCCTTGAAAGCTTGTGAAGAACGGTTTCGGCTGTTTTATGAAAAATCTCCGGCGTCATACCTGACACTGAATGAGAACGGGTCTATTCAGTCGATTAACCCTGCATGCGAACACTTTCTGGGGTATACGAATGTAGATGTTTCAGGCGCATCCATCTACGACATACTATCGCCTTCGGATTCAGATCATTTCCGCGCTTTTTTTTCATCCATCGACTCCAACGAACAAACCCAAAACCTGCAACTGAACATTCTCAGGAAAAACGGATCCATGGCCAGGGTTTCGATTGGCATCTTTCAGCAAATCGATACCCGAACCAATACACATACAATATTTTGTACCCTCCATGACGTTTCTGATAAATTGAAAAATCAGACGGATATTTTAAAAGCCGAACAACTTGAATTCACCGCAACCCTTGCCGGGGGAATTGCACACGATTTCAACAATCTGCTAATGGCCATCATGGGCAACATTTCTCTGGCTCAGCTTTTCCTCAACCCCGAAGACAAGGCCGCCAAGATTCTCGAAAAGGCTGAATCCACCTGCAATCAGGCCAATGAACTTACGCAGCAATTCATTATTCTGTCCAAATGCGGGTACCCTACAAAAAAACCCTCTTCAGTCCTTAAACTGCTCAAGGAATCCTCGGTAATCGGAATCCCGAGCCCAAAGGTGGATGTGGCCATTGACAAGCCGGATCACATCTGGAGAATCGAAGTGGATGAGCACCAGATGCGCTATGCATTCACCCATTTGATGAGCAATGCGGTGGAAGCCATGCCCGGTGGCGGGAAAGTCCATATAAGGATCAGAAATATTGTCGCTTCCGGCCTCCCCCCGCTTCCCGCCCACCCGATTTCTCCAGGGCATTATCTGCATTTGATGATCCAGGACCATGGCCAGGGAATTTCTTCCGAACATCTTCCCAGAATATTTGACCCCTACTACACCACCAAGGAACTTGGGCCTAAAAAAGGCATGGGACTGGGTCTGACCACCGTATATTCCATCATTCACAAGCATGGGGGATTTATTTTCATCGAATCCGAAGTCAATCAGGGTACAACCGTGGATATCTATCTTCCGGCAATTCCGGATAATGGAAGCAGCGCATGAGTTCAGCCGGCCAGAAATCGGTGATTTTTTCGTACTTGCTTTTTTTTAAGTTTATCCCCCCGGCGGCACACCGAACCTGAGCCATTTGAACTGTGTCTGAACCTCTTTGGAAATGGCATTTCCGATTCTTGCCATGAATATATTTTCCGGCTTCAGGCAGATATTGGGTTCGTTGGTCTGAAATTCCTGAAATCCAAATGGCCCGAACAGCCGGATGAGCATGGCACGATATTCCTGGGCGGTCTTCAGCGCGCCGTCCATATCCCAGGTCCAGGAATATCCCACCATATAGGCAATCATATCTTCAATCCGGGGATGATTCAACAGCAGTTGAACGATGCCTCTGGCGACTCCCGTGGATCGCCAGTCCCGGCAGACTTCAATGGCTTTTATCTCGATCAGTATCCCCGGACCGAGCTCCGCCCACCTTTCATCCGGATCGGGATGAACCAGCACTCCGAATCCGATGATGTGCCGATAGTCGATCAGAGCAAGCACAACGTTGGCATCCGGCATTCCGGCTATATTTTCAATCGTGTCTTTCCGGGTATAAAGAGATTTATAATGGGGATGGATTCCGAACTGACTGTCGAAACTGCACATCCGGATTTCATCCCTGCCGCAGAACGACCGGATCAGAATCCTTCCGACAGGTGTTTCCCAGACAATTGTCTCTGCCGCAGTTTCATCCATTCATCCACACCCCCATGCGCGCACGCGAACTTTCTCCACTCAAAAATCCCCCCAATTCTTGTGCAGCCTTTTGATCATAATGACAAGATTGTGCAAATTGCCGCAGGAATCCTTGACATAATTTTTCAACTCTCCCCGTTCAAAAAAGTCCAGTTTGTACGCAGCCTCGATCGCCGGATCTTCCACGCCTACGACAAGGTCCGTCCGAAGCTCTTCAAGGCCCTTGTCCATGCCAAGTTGAATCATATCCAGAAGCATCCAGGTTCCCAGGCGGATGTGCCGGAACGCAGGCTGAATCATCACCCGGATCCGCCCCACATGCCGGGTGCTACCGAAACACCGAAGGTGAAGACTAGCATGACCGACGATTTGATCTTCCGATACCGCAACAATGGAAAAAACCGTTGCCGAATCAATGCCGTCAACCCATTTTTGAATCACTTTCGGATCCATGACATCGTAGCGCATGAACCATCGATCCGAATCCGGCAGTTCCGCATAGAACCGGGCCAGCAGGTTCCCGTCCAGTTTTTCAAGCGGACGAATGACAGCTTCCTTTCCTTCTTTCAAAACAACTTCCTTGGGATACCTCACAGGATGAATTCTCCTCAAAGCGTTTGTGGATACCGTTGAACAACAGTTATTCCCGCAATTCAATGAACAACAAGATACCGGTTTTCTCATTCTTTTGCCAGATATCACCGCGCCTGGATCAAAATGACCGGATTCAGCAACCCTTCCTTCCCTTATTCGTGGTTTTGTAAAGCTTGGCCAGCTTTTCCGGCGCAACGCCGCAATGATATCCTGCGACAACCAGTTGGTTGATCACTGTGGTGCGAAGCACACCCAGTTCAAGCCACCTTCTGCCCGAAGTCAGGACCGCTGCATTCGCGATCACAACGCGCCCATATCTCCTGATCCTTCGAATGAAATCGTAATCTTCCAAGATCGGCATGGGCTTGTAGCCGCCCATAATTATAAAATCCCGCCTGCGAACAAATATCGCCTGGTCGCCGTAAGGCATTTGAAAATGGCGCGCCCGGAAGTTTGTCATCCACTCAACCAGCCGGCGTCCTGGAAAAGCACCTTCGATGCCAAAGCCAAATGCGCCGCCGGCAGCCGAATCATTCAGGATGTTGCGGATGTAAACCGGAAAGCCGCCCGGAAGCCTTGTATCCGCATGCAGGAAAAGAAGATGTCGCCCCCTTGAAATAACGGCCCCGGCATTCATCTGAACCGCTCTGCCCCGAGGCGCCTGAATTACCATTGCACCGGCCATTGAAGCAGCTTGAACCGTATCATCCCTGCTGCCGCCATCGACAACGATAATCTCAAGCGGAAATCCCTTGAGGGCACTTTGGATGGTTTCCTGGATCTGTTCGGACTCGTTCAGGGTCGGAATGATTACTGAAAGCGTGCTGCTACTGTGCTGGGCTTTTTGAATTTTTTCCAAGACGTGAAGGTCCTGCGGCGTATCTACGTCGCTCAGCCGCTCCAGCAGGACAAAGGAATTTTCCTGGGATGTGAGCTTTTTTCGTGTTTCCTCCAAAACGCTCCCCGTCCCCCATTGAATTCCCTGAAATAAACGTGAAAGCTGTTGCTTCAGGCCGATAAGATAATAGCCGCCGTCAAAGGCAGGCCCCAAAACAACAGGATGGTGATCCAGCGCATCAAAGGCATTTTTCAGGATATCGGCAGTCAGCCCGGGACAGTCCGAACCCACGATGACAATCCGACGATATCCCTGATCAAACCCTTCTCTAAAGGCATGATCCATTCGATCGCCAAGGTCCATGCCGAACTGTCCGGCATATGCCATGTCCCCTCCGAGCCACTGACGCATTCTATAATAATCACCGCCGGAAAACCTTATTTCAATGACAATGCCGGTTTTGGCTCTGATTTCACGCGCCGTGCCGACAATCCGCTCAGTCAAATGCCTGTGCAGTTCGGCTGCGCCCCTCTTGCCAAGCGCACAGATCAATCGCGTCTTGGTGTTTCCGGGTTCCGGATAGCGGGTAAAGATGATCAGTTTTTTCTGATTCGCCATTGTGCAACCCGACCCTGCTTCATGTTGTAAATGCGCACCTTATTTTAAAAGAATGTATTTTATTCAACGTACCATTCGTGAGGACAGCGCTTTTCTTGCCAGACGCGTGACGAAAACCGTTACCGCAAGCGTCGATAGTAGTCCGATCCCGTAGAGAATCCACTCCGCGGTCGTGCGTACACGTCCCTCGGCACCCAGGCCAGCCAGATCTCCGGCCAGTGACCCGATATAAACATACATCAGGGTTCCAGGCATCATACCAATCCAGGATGCAAAAAAGTAATGTTTGAGGCTGACCTGTGTCAGTCCAAAGGCATAATTGAGGAGATTAAAAGGGAAAACCGGAGACAGGCGGGTTAGAAAAACAATTTTCCAGCCATCCCTCGCCACAGCTTCATCTATGGCCCTGAATTTTTCATTGCCGGCAACCCACCTTGCCACCCGGTCCCGTGCCAGATAACGTCCGACCAGAAAAGCGCAGGTTGCACCCAGCGTCGCTCCGGTCAACACGGCAATGAATCCCTGAAGCAAACCGAACACCGCACCGGCTCCCAGTGTCAGAACAGAACCCGGAAGAAGCAGCACGCAGGCCAGTATATAGAGTATAATAAATAACATCGGACCCAGCGGGCCAAGACCGGAAATCCACCCCAGTGCATCTCGAAAAAACTGTTGAAGATCAAAGGCTCTCCCCGCAACTATCAATACGCCGATGATGACTGTAACCAGGATCGCTATGATCATTGACTTCATGCGGCCGGGCCTGGCGTCCAGCTTGCCTTTGCCGTTCATTTTGAAGTTTGTCTCTCTTTCAACGGTCCGACTCAATTGATAAAATTAACTGCCGCAGGATTTATGGGCTTAATCCGTATTCATGATGATACGACATAAAGCGGATTATCAATAATTCTTGCGTCTGCGTGTATTTTCATGGACGCCACACTGTCTGCTTGACGCAAGCAGGGGGGCATGCATACCGGCTCACCCTGGCAAAGCCCGCAAGAATATTTGACACCGATGTGAAAATTCACATTGACATGCCACTATATCTTGTGGTAGGGACGTCGTCAACGCAATCTGTATGCGTCTTGTCTCTATCATGATTAAAACTACCATGATCAAAAGTGAAATTCAACCCGGCTTCCCGCAGGAGGCAACGATTAATTGTATTATTTATAATCGGATACTCACTTTTTACAGATTAGGGGCAAAATATATTAAAGCATTCTGTAACTTTTTAATCCGGTTTTCGTTATACTCAGCAACAGTGTTATAGATAATATGGCGACTATTCCAACAGTTGGCAGGAAATCAGTCATATCAAACTATGTGGAATTAAACAATGAAGGACATTGAAGCATTCTACCGCGCTGGAAAGGATAGATTATTCGGTTACCTGGTTCGGATGACTGCAGACCATGAACTTTCGGCAGATATGATGCAGGAATCTTTTGTTCGATATGTTGAGCATTACGGCACCAGACCTGGTCAATATCCGCTGCTGTATCGCATTGCCCGGAATGTAGTGACAGATCATTTTAGGCGCAACAACCGTTTTACATACTCGGATGATGATGTTGAAGATATCTGTTCAACTCACGATCAAACAATTGAATCACGCGAAGCATTTACGCAGGTGCTCAGGGCCATGCAAAAACTGAAACCCGGCGACAGGGAAATTCTCTCGCTAGCTGCTGGGGATGGGAATCTTTCCTACCAGCAAATCGGTGAGATTACAGGAAACAGTGAGGCGAACATCAAAGTTAGAATCCATCGTGCAAGGCTGAAGCTTAGAGAAATACTGAAGAACGGAGGCGTATGAAAGACGAAATTATCAGTCTTTTTATTGACGATGAAATGGATATTGACGACAAAATGGTTTTTGTGGAAACCGTTCATTCGGATCCTGCCTTTACCGAAGAGACACTTAGCCTTTTAAAACAGGAAAAACTTCTCCTTACGCCTCTGACAATCAATCGGCCAATGCCGCGGATATTTTCATTCAAACGCTTGTTATCATTTAAATATCCCTTTAAAGCATTGACAATGGTCCTGGCTTCCGCCATGATTATCATGCTGATCACATCGCTGGAAACCGGGTTCCAGGAGGTGCGTCACCGGTTTGCCATATACAAACCAGACGTTAAGCAGGCTGAATTTTCGGTCAACTTCACTCCTGGAATGCTATTCTCCGTGACATTTCCCGATCAAAACGGATACTGGAAAGACAGCACTGAACCTTACCCCGTGGGAAACGAATACATTCATTTTCTGGATTGGAAAATCTCCACAGCTAAATCCAGATCACAATTCAGAGAGAACCTCAAGTTTTCGCACACGCAAAATGACTTACATTTCATTGAATTGATGGATTCGTAACCGCTTTTGCCGATGCTTTCCGACCATCCCCAATTACGATAACACCACAATAGGATTGTGGTTTTCAATAGGAAATTGACGGACAGGATTTCTGCGGTCACAGGTTTTGAACAATGCAGAAGTCACGTTACAGGTATTCATGGCAACATAACTTAATGATATAAAGTGATATTTACTTTTGATTTTCTACAAGAGGTAATTTCAAAAGTCTTGGATAATGTCATTAGCTTAAGCCTCAAATATTCATTAGAGCCAATTGCAAAAGTCCATCGTAGTCATTCCGGCGAAAGCTGAAACCCGTCATTTCAAACTGTTATGGACACCGGGTTCAGCCGGTGTGACGGTTTTAGTGAGTTTTGAATTAGCTCCTATCAGTTACATTATGAGATGTCAGATATTTGACAGCTTCGTAAAATATCCGGTAACTGAGTTAACCGTGAAGACATATCCCTCCTTTTCCAAAGCGAGAGGGTATCATTTTCATTGCCGAGGGTGATTTCCCGAAGCAATTCATGATCGTTTACGAGCGCATTAATATTTCTGATAGATGTTTCTGGAAATACGTCAGAATTGTTATTCAGGACCGGTTTTCCTGTAGTGTGCTCCTGTCAAACCTGTCAGACCGGGTGACGCTGGCCCGGGATGCCAATAAATATCCAGACCAGACAAAAGATATCATCTTTGACATAACCTTAATTTAAAAATAGATGTTATTGGCATCTATATTGCTGATGAGTTTCATTGTTAAGTTTCGCTTGATTAAGACAAACCATCCGAAAATCTGGGATGCAAATTTCCTGGCGTAAACTCCTTTCAGATATAAGGCTGGATGGTTACCGAGCAGGAAAAGGAATCTTCTTTAATGCCTTTATGCTCTGAAAATATTAAAGGATAAGTCTTATGAGTACTCAAAGTTCATATTCACGTTTTCGCCCCGGTTTAATTTGTTTATTTTCTCTTTTCACGTGCCTGCTATTCTTGATCTGTACTGGACCAATCGTCACCCAGTGCCAGGCAGCCCAAGTGACACTGGCCTGGGATGCCAATACCGATCCTGCGGTGGCCGGTTATAAGCTCTATTACGGAACGGCATCCCGAACCTACGGTTCGCCTGTGAATGTCGGCAAAGTCACGCAGTACACACTGACCGGCATTCAAGAAGGCGTAAACGCATATTTTGCCGTCACAGCCTATGATGCGAGTGGTAATGAGAGCACGTTTTCCACTGAACTGGCATGTTTTACGCTGGTGCCCGCATCTTGTGTCAATGGCAGCATCAGCCCTTCAAGCGCTGTCGTGGATAGTCTCGGCATGAGTCAGACATTTACCATCACACCGGCGGCCAATTACAAAATATCTGCTGTCACCATTGACGGGGCATCCGTTGGAGCAGTCAGCAGCTATTCCTTTTCCAATGTAGCTGCCAATCACACCATTGCGGCCAGTTTTATACCTATCAGCAACACAGTCATGATCACTGCATCGGCGGGAGCAAATGGCTCGATCAGCCCATCCGGCAGTATTTCAGTTACTAAAGGCACCAGCCAAACATTTACAATTACGCCAAACACCGGCTATGTGGCACAAAATGTTAAGGTGGATGGCATATCGGTTGGAGCCGTCACTTCTTATACATTCTCCAATGTAACAGCCGCACACAGCATCGCTGCCACCTTTGTGGCCAAATCGACCACTTACTCAATAACAGCTTCTGCGGGAGTAAATGGCTCGATCAGCCCATCCGGCGGTGTTTCCGTGTCTCAGGGCGCAACCCAGGTCTTTTCCATCATCCCAAACTCCGGCTATCAGGTAAGCGATATTAAAGTGGATGGAACTTCGGTAGGAGCTGTAACTTCTTACACATTCTCCAATATAACATCCGCACACAGCATTCTTGCCAGCTTTGCAATAGCCGCTAACACATATACCATCACCGCGTCGGCGGGAGCAAATGGCTCGATCAGCCCCGCCGGCAATGTTTCTGTTGCGCAAGGCGCCAACCAGACATTTATCATCACTGCCAACACAGGTTATCAAGTAATGGATGTTCTGGTAGACGGGGTGTCGGTTGGAGCTGTGACTTCATACACCTTTCTCAATGTAACCGCCGCTCATACCATCACGGCCAGTTTTGAGGTCTATAAATGCGCCATTGTATGGCGGAATACCTCAACCGGCGAAAATATGATCTGGTTTATGACCGGTTCAAACGGGACAACTCTAATCAGTTATTCCCTTCCGGCTGTCAC
>JBBIPX010000068.1:0-17351 GCA_037442625.1 Desulfobacteraceae bacterium | reverse complement strand
CGTATTCATGCATGAAATGGGCATTGCCATGCAGGTTGTCGAGATCGCGGCGGCCTCCATCCCCGAACACCTGAAAGGCAGCCGGGTGCAGGGGATCTATCTGAAGATCGGCAAACTGTCTTCCGTGGTTCCGGACAGCCTCCGGTTCTGTTTTGATATCGTCTCCAAAGACTCCGCGATTGCAGGGGCCGTGCTTTATATTGAAGAGATTCCCGTGACCGCCCGGTGCAAGTCCTGCGATCATCGCTGGACCATCGACGGGCCGGCATTCACCTGTCCCGGTTGCGGCAGCGGCGCGATCGCGCTGACCTCCGGTCAGGAACTGGACATTGCATCCATCGAGATTGAAGAAGACGCAACCGGCGCGCAGAGATCCGCAAACGCATAGTTTCTACGGGCCGTCGTCTACTTATTTGAAGAAGGAATATGGCTATGGAAATTAAAGTTGTTCGAAAGGTTCTGGATGTCAATAACACCCTGGCCGAGCAGAATCGGAATCTGTTTGCCGACAAAAAAGTGTTTGTACTGAATGTCATGAGTTCTCCGGGTTCCGGAAAAACCACGATGCTGGGAAAAACCATCGGCCGGCTGATGCCGGAAGTCCGGACAGCCGTCATTGTCGGAGATGTCAGCACGACCAACGATGCCGACCGGCTGGCCAAAACCGGAGCACCAGTGGTTCAGGTCAATACCGATGCCTTTGGCGGGGATTGCCATCTGGCCGCCCACGTGATTGCCAAGGCTGCCGAAAGCTTTGATCTGGCGGATGTGGATCTGCTCATAGTGGAAAATGTGGGGAATCTTGTCTGCCCGGCGGAATTTGATATCGGAGAAGATGCCAAAGCCGTTGTCCTGAGTGTCACCGAGGGAGAAGACAAGCCACTGAAATACCCCTTGATGTTCCGGGTGTGCGATGCCGCCGTTTTGAACAAAATTGACCTTCTCCCCTATTTGGATTATGATAGGGACGAAGCGGTCCGGAATATCCTTCGGATTCATCCGGGAATCCCGGTATTTGAAATGTCCGCCCGAACCGAGGATGGTCTGGAGCCCTGGGTGGGCTGGCTCAAGGAAATGGTGAAGGAAAAACGCAAAACCTGAAGCGGGATGACGGATGAGAATCATTGCGGGAGAACTCAGGGGTCGAAAGCTGCATCGCCTTGAGGGAAAGCAGACCAGGCCCACGTCAGACCGCCTGAGGGAGACGATTTTCAATATTCTGTCATTTCGGACCCGGCAGGCCGTGGTTCTCGATCTTTTCTCCGGAACCGGAGCGATGGCCATCGAGGCCTTGAGCCGCGGTGCGGATTCCGCGGTGCTTGTTGACGGCGCGCATCAGGCGATCTTTTTGATTGAGCAAAATATCCGGGCTTTTTCCCTTGAGAAAAAAACCCGTGTCCGGAGATGGGATATTGCCCGCAACCTGAATTTTTTGAAAAATGTCCGGCCGCTGTTTGATCTGGTATTCATGGATCCGCCCTATAACGCGAATATGATCGGTCCTGCCCTGAATCACCTTTTACTGACCCAGTCCCTGGCTGCGGATGCCTGCATCGTTGTCGAGCATTCCATTCTGGAGGCCGTCGATTCGGACCTGCGCGGATTTGACCTCCGGGATCAGCGCGTTTTCGGCAAAACAATGGTGTCTTTTCTTTCCCACAAACAGCTCTGACCAATGGCATACGCGGAACCCATGAAACGAATCGAAGATGTCACCCTGCTGTATGAAATCAGCAAAAACCTGAACGAGCATCTGGATCTGAAAAAATCCCTCTACAAGGTTCTGGATACCCTGTCCATCTCCATCAACATGATTCGCGGCACCGTCACCCTCTTGAATCCCCTGACCAATGAAATCACCATTGAAGTGGCCCATGGCATTTCCCGCTCCGCCGTGGAACGGGTGAAATACAAACTCGGTGAAGGGATTACCGGAAGGGTGATTCAGACAGGTCACGCCGTCACCATTCCCAAGATCAGCGAAGAGCCGCATTTCCTGAATCGCACCGAAGCCCGGCGCGGGAAACTGGATCAGGAGGTCTCCTTTATTTGCGTTCCGATCAAAAAAGGCAGTCAGGTCATCGGCGCGCTGAGTGTCGATCACCAGTACGATGAAGCCTATTCGTTGAAAAATGCGGAAAAGCTGCTCTCGGTGATCGCAACCATGATAGCCCGGCATGTTATCAATCTGGAAACCATACATCTGGAGAAGGAACAGCTCCGGGAAGAAAACCGCAGGCTGCGCAGCGAGCTGGAGACCAAATACAGTTTCACCAATATCATCGGCAGCAGCAGCCGGATGCGGGAAGTCTTTCAGATGATTTCCCAGGTTTCCAAGAGCAACGCCACGGTGCTGATCCGGGGGGAGAGCGGAACCGGAAAGGAGCTGGTGGCCAGCTCGGTTCACTACAACAGCCTGAGGGCGAAGAGTCCCTTTGTCAAAGTCAATTGCGCGGCCCTGCCCGCCAACCTGATCGAAAGCGAGCTTTTCGGTCATGAAAAAGGATCGTTTACCGGCGCGATTAAACAGAAGATGGGCAAGTTTGAACTGGCCAACAAAGGCACCATATTTCTGGATGAAATCGGCGCCGTCGGACTGGATGTTCAGGTCCGGCTGCTTCGGATCCTTCAGGAGAGAGAATTTGAAAGGGTCGGCGGACACCAGACCATCAAGGTGGACGTCCGGGTGATTACGGCAACCAACAAGAATCTGGAGATGGCCATTGAAGAGGAAACATTTCGCGGTGATCTGTATTACCGCCTGAATGTTTTTCCCATCTACCTTCCCCCGCTCCGGGAGCGTAAGACCGATATTCTGCTTCTGGCCAATTATTTCCTGGAAAAATACACCAAGGAAAACGCCAAGGATATTCGCAGGTTTTCAACACCGGCCATCGACATGCTGATGAATTATCACTGGCCCGGCAATGTCCGGGAGCTGGAGAACTGCATCGAGCGGGCCGTCCTGCTTTGCGATGCGGGGGTCATTCACAGTTATCATCTGCCGCCGACGCTGCAGACCGGGTCCGAATCCGGAACGCTTCCGGCCATGGCCCTCGAGGATGCCGTCGCCAACCTTGAAAAAGAGATGATCATCGACGCGCTGAAAAATACACGGGGCAATGTCACATTGGCGGCGCAACTGGTCAAAACAACCGTTCGCAAATTCGCCTATAAATCCCAGCAATACGGCATCGACTACCGCAATTACCGATAGCGGCCGCACTACCAAGGAGATCGACGCATGAATCCGGAAATGTTCAGGGAATACGACATTCGCGGAATCGCGGGAAAGGATATGACCGAGGCCGATGTGGTATTGATCGGAAAAGGAATCGGAACTTTTTTGAATCAGAACCGCTGCTCGCGGATTACCGTCGGCAGAGATTGCCGGATTTCCTCGGACGGTTATGCCGAAAGACTCATTGAAGGACTGATATCCACCGGCTGTCGGGTGATCGACATCGGCATCTGTCCGACGCCGGTCCTCTATTTTTCCATTCACCATCTGGAGCAGGAAGGCGGCGTCATGGTGACCGCCAGCCACAATCCGGCCGAGTACAACGGGTTTAAAATGTGTCTGGGTTCCGGATCCATACATGGTCAAGACATCCGGCGAATTCGAGACATCATTGAAAGCAGGGCTTTTGTTGCGGCCGGCGGCGGCAGCCTTGACGCCGCAACAGTGCTGCCGGCGTATCAGGCATTCGTTCAGAAAAACATAACGATCAATAAAAGGCTTCGCATCGCCGTGGATGCCGGAAACGGCACGGCGGGCGTCGTTGCTCTTCCCGTCATGAAGCAGATGAATCTTGAAGTTCACGACATTTATTGCGAGATGGACGGCACCTTTCCCAACCACGAAGCCGATCCGACCGTTCTAAAGAACATGAAGGACCTTATTTCCCTGGTCAGGGAAAAGAACCTGGACGCGGGGATCGGATATGACGGCGACGGGGATCGCATCGGGGTGGTGGATGAAAAAGGCGATATCGTCTACGGGGACAAACTGATGATCCTCTTCTCGCGGGAGATACTTTCCCGGAAACCCGGCGCCACATTCATCTCCGAAGTCAAATGCTCCCAGACCCTCTATGATGATATTGAAAAAAACGGCGGGCGGCCCATCATGTGGAAAACCGGGCATTCCCTGATCAAAAAGAAAATGAAGGAAGAAGGCGCTGCGCTTGCCGGAGAAATGAGCGGCCACATGTTTTTTGCGGACCGTTATCTGGGGTATGATGACGCCACCTATGCATCCTTGAGGCTTCTTGAGATATTATCCGGAACCGGCAAGCCCCTGTCGGCGCTTTTGTCGGATGTTCCCGAAACCTTCACAACGCCTGAAATTCGCGTGGAATGTCCGGATGACCGGAAATTTGCCGTGGTCAAAAAAATAACGGCGTATTTCAAGAACCGCTTCAATGTGATCGACATCGACGGGGTGAGGGTTCTTTTCGGCGACGGCTGGGGCCTGGTTCGCGCTTCGAATACCCAGCCGGCTCTGGTGCTTCGGTTCGAGGCGGCCTCCCGGGCCAGGCTGAAGGAAATTCAAACGATGATGGAATCCGTCCTTGCAGCCATTCAGGCAGAATGACGAAGGCCGCGCTGAATAAAAATGTCTTTGCCGGCTTTGTTGGTTTTTAAGGAACCGAGCCGGTGACCGCTATGCTTTAAAAACTTGACAAACAGGTAACGGGGCATAATTTATCAGGTTAACTGAAAAATAGATTTACAAGAAAGTCTTTTACTACCCAAATCCAAGAAGGAGATGAATTGAATGAAACGATGTAAACATGTATTGACCCTTGCGGCCGTTGCGCTGATCATACAGGCGGGAATGGCATTCCCTGCGATGTCCGCGGAAAAGAAAACACAGGCCAAACCGGCTGTTTCAAAGGACAAGGCCGGCGCCAAGGGGCCGGCGGCCGAACCATCAAAAAAAGTGGCCATTGTCAATGGAACGGCCATTTTGGAGTCAGAGCTGGACCGGGGAACGGAAGGTGTCGTCCAGCGCCGGGCCCATTCCGGAGCGCCCATGGATGAGGCTCAGTTGAAGACCGTCCGCATGGATGTACTGAACAACCTCATTAACCGGGAGCTGCTCAACCAGGAAAGCAAAAAAGAAAAAATCGCCGTCACCGATGAAGATGTCAATGACAAACTTGCCAAAATCAAACAGCGATTCAAGAGCGAGGCCGAGTTCAAGGAAATGCTTGCCAAGATGAAACTGAACGAGGCCCAGATAAAGACTCAGCTCAAGGAAGACCTGGCGATTCAGGCCCTCATCGACAAGCAGGTGGTTGCAAAAATCAATGTTACGGAACAGGATGCCAAGACTTATTATGATGCCCATCCCGAGGCATTCAAACAGCCGGAACAGATAAAGGCCAGCCATATCCTCGTAAAGGTCGACCCCAAGGATGATCCTGCCAAAAAAGAGGAAGCGCACAAGAAAATCGAAGCCATTCAGGAAAAGCTTAAAGCCGGCGGAGACTTTGCAGCCCTGGCCAAGGAAAATTCAGACTGCCCCAGCAAGGAAAAAGGCGGGGATCTGGGTTATTTCTCAAAAGGGCAGATGGTCAAACCCTTTGAGGATGCCGCGCTGGCTTTAAAACCCGGAGAAACCAGCGGCATCGTGGAAACCCAGTTCGGATATCACATCATTAAACTGACCGAGATAAAACCCGAAGGCGTCATGTCCTTTGCCGAGGTCAAGGACCAGTTGGCCCAGTATCTGAAACAGGAAAAAGTCAAGGCGGAACTGGATTCCTACCTTGCGGGCCTGGGAAAATCGGCAAAAATAGAAAAATTAATAACGCAATAGTTTTTTTCTTGACCGCCAATAAATCGTTAAGTATATAGTAACGGTATATTTTCCCGGCTTTTATTTCGGTTCAGGGAATCCCTTCAACCGGTTCCCGCCCAAGAACACTGTTCTTAAAACCCGATCTGAAATCCAGGGACCCGAATAAACATTTTTTTAAGGGAGGTCGTGTTTTGGCAAAAGGAATAGTGAAATGGTTCAGTGATAAGAAGGGGTTTGGATTCATTGAGCAGGAAGAGGGCGGAGACGTTTTTGTCCATCACTCAGCCATCAAGATGGATGGGTTTAAAACCTTAGCCGAGGGTGATCGGGTCACGTTTGATGTGGAAAAAGGAAGCCGGGGACCTGCTGCAAAGAACGTTGTTAAGATTTAATTTAACAAGTTAACCGTTTTTAAAAGGCATTCTTTTCTCGATGAGAAAAGAATGCCTTTTTTATTTCAGAATCGCCTCCGGCATGTTGCCTGAAAACACAAGGTTCCTGTTTTGTTCTTGACGGCAGACAGCCTTATCGGTTATTAATGGTCTAACCATTATAATGATGATAACCTATCAAGGCAGAAAGACCCGCCATGTTTCAAAAAGCCCGAAAAAACCGTATTTATCAGGATGTCGTGGATCAGATCGAAGGCGCCATTCTGGATGGAAAACTGAATGTCGGAGACTCCCTGCCGCCTGAAAGAGATCTGATGGAAAGATTCGAAACCAGCCGGGGAACACTTCGGGAAGCCCTCAGGGTTCTGGAGCAGAAAGGCCTGATTGAAATTCGGCTCGGAACAAACGGCGGAGCGGTGATCAAGGGCCTGACCACGGAGAAAATAAGCGAGAACCTGGCGCTGTTGATCCGCTTTCAGCAGGTTTCACTGGAGCATCTGGCGGAATTCCGGGAAGGGGTGGAAGGCAGCGTGGTTGCGCTGGCAGCCATGCGGGCGACCCCGTCGGATATCGGGCACCTTAGGATGCTTCTGGAGGAAGCCCGAAAGCACAAGGAAAACGGCATCAGTCATCAGGATGCCTTTATCCGGGTGGATGAGCAGTTGCATCAGGCACTGGCGCGGATATCCCAAAACCCCATGTACACCTCCATTCTTCAGACACTGCATGAAAACATTCATCCGTATTTTGAAAAATTTCTACCCCGTGAGCCGCAAGTAATAAAAGAAAACTTCAGCGATCTTTGCGATATCGTTCAGGCGGTTGAAAGTGGAGACGCCCAAAAAGCCATGCATTTGGCCCGGCACCATGTCCGGCGTTTCAATCAATACATGATTCAGAAAAAAAAGCAGCAAACCAGCAAAGGACTCCAGAGATGAAATCCTGCATTATCGATACCCGTGCCCGGGAAGTCATAGAACTTGCGGAAACCTGGCAGAGACAGGCCAACGCCCTCCTGAACCCGGAAGAGCGCAAGGTCCAGGAAATGATGATGCGCCTTCTAAACAGCCCCCTTGACAAGGTGGTCCTGACCAAAATGATGGATCAGGCGTTTCGTTCCGGCAGCTACGTCCGTGTGGCGGATCAGATCAACGATCTGATGCGAAGCTTCGGCATCCCGAAATTCTTCACGGTTTCTGAAAAGCTTCTCATGCGTCTTTTCCTCAGCCTGGGAAGGCTTGTTCCAAGTCTGTCCGTGCCCCGAATCATCGATAAAATGCGATCGGACAGCAGCCGCTCCATCATTTCCGGAGAGCCGGACGCACTTCACAGCCACCTTCAAATGCGAAGCGCCGAAGGCGTTCGCATGAATCTGAACCATCTCGGGGAAGCTGTTCTCGGGGAGGAAGAGGCCGGCGGTCGCCTGGAAATGTATCTGGAAGACCTGCGGAATCCTGAAATCGAATATATCTCGGTCAAGATTTCAACCATTTATTCCCAGATTTCTTCCCTGGCCTTTGAACATACCGTGGCAATCTTAAAAGAGCGTCTCTCAAGGCTTTACCGAACGGCCCGGAGCAACTGTTATACCCGCGGTAATGGCGTCCGGACCCCCAAATTCGTGAATCTGGATATGGAAGAATACCGGGATCTGGGCATCACGCGCGCTGCGTTTACACAAACCCTCGATGAATCGGAGTTCAAGATGCATTCCGCCGGAATCGTCCTTCAGGCCTATCTGCCGGATTCCCGCGATATCCAGATCGAGCTGACCGAATGGGCCAGAAAGCGGGTGGCGGACGGCGGGGCGCCCATCAAGATCCGGATCGTCAAGGGGGCCAACATGGAAATGGAGCTTGTCGAATCCGGCCTGCACAACTGGCCCCTGGCCCCTTACGACAACAAGCTGGATGTGGATGCCAACTACAAGCGGATGGTGGACTACGGCATGATTCCTGAAAACATTCATGCCGTTCATCTGGGGATCGCCTCGCACAATCTGTTTGAACTGGCCTATGCCGCCAATCTGGCAAAACACTCCGGGACCGGCGCAAACATGAGCTTTGAAATGCTGGAGGGGATGGCGGACCATGTGCGGCGGGCCATTCAGGCGTCCGCCGGCGATATGGTGCTGTACGCCCCGGTGGCGACCCGGGATCAGTTCATCAACGCCATTGCCTACCTGATCCGAAGGCTCGATGAGAATACGTCTGAAGAAAATTTCCTCCGTCATGCGTTTCATCTGAAAACCGATTCTAAAGCCTGGGATTTTTTAAAGGACCAGTTCGTCAAATCCTACCACCACCGCAAAAACGTCTCCAAAGCCCCCGGGCGATCCCAGAACCGCCTGGCGGAAGCCTTTCCGGAAAATGGAGGCACGTATTATACAAATGAATTCAACAACGAGGCGGATACGGACTGGGCCCTTGAACCCAGCCGGATCTGGGCCGGCGCCGTCCGGGACAAGTGGAGAAAACCTGCGGACGGCAGTCCCCCGATCATTCCCGTGGTTGCCGGCGGCGGTCAGATCCGGGAGGACAGGCTTTTCGGAGAATGCCTGGATATTTCACGGATCGGCGAATCGCAAGGCAGCCCCCTCATCGCCCGCTATGCTCTGGCCGATGAAAGGGACATTGAGCTTGCGGTTTCGGTTGCCAAAAGGGATCCGGACGGCTGGCGAAAAAAGACATTGAACGAGCGGCATGAAATACTTTCCGGCGTGGCAAGGCAGCTTCGCATGGCAAGAGCGGATCTGATCGGCGCTGCTGCCGCCAATACCGGAAAAGTGTTTTCAGAAGGGGATGTGGAGGTCTCAGAAGCCGTCGACTTTGCGGAATATTACCCCCACTCGGCCAGGGCTTTCGCCGAATTGCGGCATATCCGCTGTGCGGGAAAGGGGGTGGGCCTTGTGATTTCTCCCTGGAATTTTCCCATCGCCATTCCCTGCGGCGGAATTCTGGCCGCCCTTTCCGCGGGGAATACCGTTATTTTCAAGCCGGCTTCATCCGCGGTCCTGGTGGCATGGGAGCTTTGCCGGTGCTTCTGGAGGGCCGGGGTCTCCGGAAATGTCCTCCAGTTTCTGCCCTGTGCGGGATCGACGGCCGGAGCAAAACTGACCCGGCATCCGGACGTTGATTTTATCATTCTGACCGGCGGCACCGATACCGGGATGCGGATTCTGAAAGAGCGGCCTTCAATCTTTCTGGCCGCGGAGACCGGCGGGAAAAACGCCACGATCGTCACCGCCATGAGCGATCGGGATCAGGCCATTAAAAATGTCATCCAATCGGCATTCGGCCACTGCGGCCAGAAATGCTCCGCCACTTCCCTGCTGATCCTCGAAAAAGAGGTTTATGAGGACCCGCTTTTCAAAAAACAGCTCGTGGATGCGGCCCGAAGTCTTTCTGTGGGCTCTGTGTGGGATTTTGAAAACCGGATGGGCCCGTTGATCCAGCCGCCTTCCGGTGTACTGAGATCCGCCCTGACGGAACTTGAGCCCGGTGAATCCTGGGCGCTGAAGCCTCAAGCCGCAGGCGCCAACCCGCATCTGTGGACGCCCGGAATCAAATGGGGGGTCAAGCCCGGAAGCTTTGCCCATATGACGGAGTTTTTCGGGCCGGTTCTGGGCGTCATGCGCGCGGAGAATCTCGATCAAGCCATCGTTCTTGTCAATCAGACCGGCTACGGCCTGACCTCCGGGATTGAAAGCCTCGATAAACGGGAGCAGATGCTCTGGAAAAATCGGATCAGGGCCGGCAATCTTTACATCAACCGGGGAACCACCGGAGCCGTCGTGCTTCGCCAGCCCTTCGGCGGCATGGGAAAATCCGCGCTGGGGGCGGGAATCAAGGCAGGGGGCCCCAATTATGTGAGCCAGTTCATGGATTTTGAAGAAACCGGCTTGCCGCCGGCCGGCGCGATTCAGAAAGACTCTGAAATCCTTCGGCTTTCCCGGAGCTGGCGGATCAAGATCGGCGCAAGTCTCTTTCCCGGCATCGAAACTGATATGTTAAAGACGATCCGGGCCATTCAGAGCTATGCGTACTGGGCGGAGCAGAATTTTCGGGCTGAATTGGATTATTTTCACTTGAGAGGCCAGGACAACATCATCCGTTTCCTTCCGGCAGGGAAAGTGGCGATCCGCATCCACGGCGATGACTCCCTGTTTGAAACCCTGGCAAGAATTGCCGCGGCCCGGATTTCAGGCTGCCCGCTTTTTGTCAGCATACCACCGGGTCTTGTCAATTCCGCAACCGCCTTTCTGGATTCAAATGAAGGCCGGGCACTTTTAAAGGGCGCCCCCGTGGTTCGCCAGACCGACCGGGAACTGATCCGGATGCTTTCGAGAATCCAGCGGATCCGCTATGCCCGTCCGGACCGGGTGCCGCCGTCGGTTCTGGCCGCCGCGTCTGAAAATGGATTTTACATTTCCCGCGCGCCGGTCCTGATGGAAGGCCGCATCGAGCTTTTGCAGTATGTCAGGGAGCAGAGCATCTGCGACAGTTATCACCGGTACGGAAATCTGGGGGAGCGGGCGACGGCGCCTCTTGTTTGATGCCGGATGAGACAGGATGAGATCGAATTGATGACGAGAGCCTCAATACGCTGCCAGACTCAGATGTGAAAAAAGTATGCCGCAGCCGGATATCAGCATGAAAGCGGCAAAGGACAGAATCGAAACCAGTGCAAGCCTTTTTTGAATGCGGGGCAGAACACCTGCAAGGCTTTTGATTTTGTGAAACGGCATGACGGCGCCGGCCCCCATTCCGGATACCGCACCCGCAAGTAGCGAAATATACAGCGGATATCCCACATAGCCGTACTCCGGATGCAGGATGCAGAACGGGCAATGGTGTGTGGGCAGTTCGTAAAAATACAAGCTGATGAATGTAATGAGCGCGAGAATGGATATCGGAAAGCTCACCATCGCAGATATGGAAAACAAATAGCCGCCCTTTCCTTTCAGGTAAAAAACTGTCCCCAGTAAAAGGGTGGCCCCCACGCTGATGTACAATGCCGCTTCCGACAGGGCTCGGGGAAAGCCGATGAGCCCGGACATGACCGTATTAGCGTCCGTGGTGAATATCGTACCGCAGCAGGAAGTGATGATATCCGGCTTGAGTCCGAGAAGGTAAGCCGACTGGACGAGGGTTTCGGCAACCAGAAACGGCGTAATCAAAATCAAAAATCCATATTTGACTTTGATCAGGGGGTAGTCACTGGCTTTGTTGTCGGTGTAGTTCACGATCAGCCATACCCCGGCAAGCAGAAAATCGACTATTTTCAAAACAAGGGCCGGATAGCCGAAGTCGTTGACATTGAGGCTGCCGGCCGCGCACATGGCGCCGACAAAGAGCGGGCTCAGGGAATCGGCCGTATATATAAACAGAAACAGCGATAGCAGTTCAATCCCGAGGGCGTAGCTCATCGCCATGGAGATCAGATAGGTTCGCCGCTCAAGCGCCAACTGAAGCCGGCTTCCGCTTCGGATATCCCAGCTCCGGATGATTCTTGCGCCCTCGAATGCGCAGTAGCACAGCATGGCGGTTGTCAGCGCAGATCCCAGTAAAAGCGCCAGAATGCCGGGGTGAAACATCATGGGGCATCCACCGGGCAGATCATTCCGTCGCGCATGTCGACAATCCGGTCGATGACATCCGATAGATATACAATGGGATCATGGCTTGCGATCAGAAGGGTTTTCCCCTGTGCTTTGAGCCGGCTCATGATTTCCATGAATTCGCCCGAGAGATGGGTATCCAGGTGGGCCGTCGGCTCATCGGCGATGATGATGTCCGGATCATTGATCAGGGCTCTGGCAATGGCGATTCTCTGGGCTTCTCCGCCGGAAAGCCACTCCACTTTCGCGGATGCCTTGTGCGAAAGATTCAGCAGATCGAGAAGCCCGATCGCCCTTTTTTTTAAAACCGAATGCTTTTCACCGTCCGGATAGGCCGGAATCATTACATTCTCGATGGCCGTAATGCCCTTGATGAGATGGAACTGCTGAAACATGAAGCCGAAGGTCTTTCTCCGGATATCCGTCAGAAACCGCTCCGGCAAACTGGTGATTTCCCGTTCTTTAAGCGTGATCCTGCCCGATGTGGGCCGGGCCATGCACCCCAGGATGCTTAACAGCGTGGTTTTACCCGACCCGCTCGGTCCTTTGAGGGCTGTCGCCTTCAGAGAATCGATGGTAAGGTTCACGCCCCGGATGGCCGCAAATTCGTTTGGCCTGCCCGCGTTGAAGACTTTGTGGATATTCTGCAGATGGATCAATGGTTATGTCCTCATGACCGAATCCGGGTCGATCGTTGCGGATCTCCAGGACGGCGCAATGGTTGCCACGGTGTAGGGAATGACGGTTAGAAAGAAGAGGATGGCGATCTCATAGGGGCTGACAAACGGCGTCAGCCTGAAGTCGGGATACAGGACAGACCAGCCTTTCAGCACGGGCGCAAACAAGGCGGATGCGGTAAGGAAAATATGCAGATAAGCCGCAAGGATTCCCATTAAAAACGCTGAAAGAGACAGGGCCGCCCCTTCCCAGAATTTCATCAGCAGGATATCCGAGGTTTCCCATCCGATCGCCTTCAGTATGCCGATCTCTCTTTTTTCCTCCGCGCTCAGTCCCGTTGCCTTGTCCCAGGCCAGGATGATAAAGGCAAAAAAGGCCCCCGACAGGATCACGATGATTACCCCGGCGCGCCAGTCGAAAACCGCATCGTAGGTTCGAAGAATTTCGGTTCTTAAAATCGGCCGGGTATCCGGATAAAGCTGCGTGATCTTGGCTGCGATGGTGGACAGTTCCTTTCCGTTTCCGACCTGAAGGACAAGATCCGTGGCGTGATCCGTGGCAATGGAAAATATCTTTCTGAAATCCGATTCCGAAACCAGGACTAGATCCGATGTCACCAGTGCCGATGCGGCCGGCAAAATTCCTTTTACCTTCAGCATCAGGTAGGCGCCGTCATAGGTTTTAAAAGGGATGCTATCGTTCTTCTTGATGATGGTGTTATCTGTTGCCGTCGCCCTGCGCAGTGTCACCCCCTTGCCGATAAGGATATCGCCTGGCCAGTCCCTTAAATCGTCATTCGCCATCAAGGTATAATTGGCGCCGTTTTGGCCGTCATAATAGTACCCCCACAGGCGCGGGGAAACCGATTGCACCCCCTTGATCTTTCGGATGGCATCGGCATAACTATCCGGAATGAAGCTCTGCCTGCCCGCAACAAGGCGCTGGACCATGATCTCGGGAGCATCTTTAAGGATCAGGCCGGCTTCTTTCTTGATTGCATGCGAAAAAAACATGATCGATGCCAGCAGAAAGATCACAAAGGTGTAAACCACAACCAGAGAAAGGTTCTTTCCTTTTCTCCGCCAGAGGGAGGAAAGCATGAAATCGATAATATGCCGCTGTTTTTCGATGGCGCTCATAACGACTATTTCGGGGTCCGTTGGATCAGATGCGGGGGCACCGGCATGATGGCGCCGGACGGGAAATGCTCAAGGGCCATCGGGTGATCCTGAAAAGGCGTGCCCATGTCGGCCATGCTGGGATGGCGGGTATAGCGGGCCTCTGTGAAAAGGCACAGATCGGTCAGCCCCAGCACCCGTACAATCTCCGCCCGCTGGTTCAGAAGCGGTATGTCAAGATGCCTGCGGACGCCGGCGTGAATGACCATGACGCCGGCAAGAAGCATCCCCGCCAGGAGATAAATAAAAAAAATATCTGATTTTCGTTGCATCATCAATTTTGTTCCCGGATCGAAGCATCCGCGATGGAAAGCCCCTGCTTCTTGACCTCGAAATGCCACTTCCAGATTTCATAAATTGCGGGATATACCAGAAGCTCCAGCAAAAATGAGGTGAAGACTCCGCCGATCATGGGGGCTGCAATGCGTTTCATGACATCCGCGCCCGTTCCGATGGACCACATGATCGGGGCCAGCCCCAGAAACATCGTGGCCGTGGTCATGAATTTGGGGCGGATCCGTTTGACGGCCCCTTCCAGAATGGCGCTTCTCAGATCGGAAAGCGAGCGCATCCTGCCTTCTTTTCTGGCCTGTTCGTAAGCAATATCCAGGTAAAGGAGCATGAAGACGCCGGTTTCCGCATCCACCCCCAGAAGGGCGATCAGCCCCACCCAGACCCCGATACTCATATTATAATTTAAAAGATAAAGCAACCACACCGCGCCGATGGCGGAAAACGGGACCGCAAGCAGCACCATGCAGGTCTTGATTGCCGAACGGGTGTTCAGATAAAGAAGTAAAAAAATCAGAAAAAGGGTCAGGGGCACGACGACCACAAGCCTTTCCTTCACCCGCTGCATGGCCTCGAACTGGCCGCTCCACGAAACGGTGTACCCGGGCGGCATCTGTATCTTGTCCCGGATAAGTCGCCCGGCTTCCGAGATGTATCCGCTCGGATCCCGCCCGGCCATGTCCACGTACACATAGCCGGTCAGCAGGCCGTCCTCGTTCCGGATCATGGCCGGTCCGGTGTTGATCTGGATATCGGCAAGCTGCGATATGGGGATCTGCCGCTGCCCGCCCGGGGCGGAAACCAGTACACGGCCGAGGGCCTGAAGATCGCCCCGGTAGTCGCGCATGTAGCGCACGTTGACCGGATACCGCCCGCGGCCTTCGACGGTCGTTGTCACGGTTTCTCCGCCGATCGCATTTTGAACGGCGGTCTGGGCGTCTTCCAGGTTCATGCCGGATAAGGCAAGCTGCTCGCGATTCCAATTGAAATCCAGAAAATACCCGCTGCCCGTGCGTTCGGCGAAAACGCTGCGGGTTCCCCTGACCGACGGCAGAAGGGCTTCGATTTTGGATCCGATGGCTTCAATGGCTGCAAGGTCATCCCCGGAGATTTTGAGCCCGACCGGGGTGCGGATGCCGGTGGTGAGCATGTCGATCCGCCCCTTGATCGGCATGGTCCATCCGCTGGCAAGTCCGGGCAGCCTCAGGGCATCGTTCATGAGAGTGATCAGCGCTTCCTGGGAGATGCGGTCCGAGACGAACCGGCGCAGTACGGTCTTGCCCCACTCCGGGGCCCATGCTGAATACCAGGTGTCCACAGGCCGCCATTTGTCCCTGGGATGCAGGATGATCACGGTTTCCAGCATGGACAGCGGGGCCGGGTCCGTGGATGTCTCGGCGCGGCCGGCTTTTCCCAGCACCCGGTCGACTTCCGGAAAGGACTTGATGATCCGGTCCGTGGCCTGAAGCAGTTTTTGCGCTTCGGCGATGGAAATGCCCGGCAGGGTTGACGGCATATAGAGGATGGCGCCTTCATCCAGCGGGGGCATGAATTCCGATCCCAGTTTCTGAAAAACCGGAACGGTAACGACCACCATTGCAAGGGCCGATGCGATCACGGCCCATTTCCAGCGAAGGGTCCACTCGGCAACAGGCTGATAGATGCGAATCAGCACGCGGCTGATCGGATGCTTTTCTTCGGAATGAATGGTTCCGACAAGCACGGCGTTTGCGCTCCGGCAGAGCCAGCGGGGCCGGAAGTCAAAGTTGTGAAGGCGGGTGAAAAACAGCCGCAGGGAAGGGTCCAGCGTGATCGCAAGCAGGGCTGCAATGAACATGGAAAGGGTTTTGGTGTAGGCCAGGGGTTTAAAAAGGCGACCTTCCTGAGCTTCAAGCGTCAGCACCGGCAAAAAAGAGACGCCGATCACCAGCATGGCAAAGAAACTGGGGCCGGCAACCTGTTTTACGGCACCGACAACCACCGCCCTGTAATCCTCGTGCCGGCCGTTTCGCTCCCATTCCTCCAGCTTTTTATGGGTCTGCTCGACAACGACGATGGCCGCATCCACCATGGCGCCGATGGCGATGGCAATGCCCCCCAGCGACATGATGTTGGCGGTCAGGCCCATCAGCCGGAAGGGAATAAAGGCCAAAAGAACCGCAATCGGTATGGTGATCACCGGAATAACGGCGCTGGGGATGTGCCAGAGAAAAAGAAAGATGACAATCGCAACGGTGACGATGATTTCCGTCAGGGTGGATTTCAGATTCCCGATGGCCCGAAGGATCAGCTCCGAGCGGTCATAAATGGGAACCAACTTGACTCCCGAGGGCAGCCCCGGCGTGATCTCGGTGATTTTTGCCTTGATGCGGTCGATGACTTCCAGGGCGTTTTGTCCCTGGCGCATGACAACAATGCCGGAAACCACTTCTCCGGTACCGTCCAGATCGGTGACCCCCCGCCTGAGGTCCGGCCCGATGGACACCTGTCCGACATCCTTGACGCGGATAGGTGTGCCGCTGTCGCCGGTTGCAAGCAGAATATTCTCGAAATCGGTGATGGTCCGGGCATAGCCGCGCCCGCGCACCATGTACTCGGTGCCGCCGAATTCGATCATCCGGCCGCCCACCTCGGTGTTTCCGCCGCGAACCGCCTCCACCAAGCGGCTGATAGGAAGATTATAGGCCTGAAGCCGGTTGGGATCCACGTTCACCTGGTACTGCCTGGTGAAGCCGCCGATGGGCGCAACCTCGGCAACGCCGGGAACCGCCTTCAGGTAATAGCGCAGCATCCAGTCCTGGCACGCGCGCAGTTCCGCCAGGCTGTGTTTTCCGGTCGTGTCCACCAGGGCGTACTGGAAGATCCAGCCGAGGCCCGTGGCGTCCGGCCCAAGTTCGGTCCTGACCCCCTGCGGCAGACCCGGCAGCACGCCGGAAAGAAATTCCAGGGTTCTGGATCTTGCCCAGTAGATGTCCGTGCCATCTTCAAAAATGACGTAGACATAGGAATAACCGAAATCGGAGAAGCCACGGACCGTCTTGACCTTCGGGGCTCCCAGCATGGCGGATACGATGGGATAGGTCACCTGGTCTTCGATGACGTTCGGGCTCCGGTCCCAGCGCGAATAGACGATCACCTGCGTGTCGCTGAGATCCGGAATGGCATCCAGGGAAAGGCGCTGCATGGACCACCAGCCGGCGATGCAGGCTGCGGCGATCAGGGAAAAGACGATAAACCGGTTCTGAACGGAGAAGTCGACAATGCGGTTAATCATGCATGGGTCCCATCGGGCTGGAAGCGCTCTTTCCCGCTTTGTCTTCAGGCGGTTTGAGCCAATTTCAAAACTCTCCGGTTCCATTCTTCATAAGAAGGGCCGGGAGTGA
>JBBIPX010000067.1:0-17422 GCA_037442625.1 Desulfobacteraceae bacterium | reverse complement strand
GTCCGCGGCAGCGGCGATAATCCCGGCGATGAATGTCCCGTGCCCGTTGTCGTCATTGGTCTCGCCTGTATTGTCGATGATATTGAACCCCTTGCCGACTTTTCCTTTCAAATCGGGATGCCCGGCGTTCACGCCCGTATCAATGACCGCAACGGTCATGGAAGCTTTCTTCTTCAACAGCTTCCAGGCCAGATCGAACCGCGTCTCGGGAATGTAGGTCTGGAACGGGTAAAAGGGATCGGCAAGGTTGCCCGCGATGCCGTTTGGTTCTGCGATATCAACGACTCCGCCGCTCTGATCCATCTCCCGGATGACCTCCACGGCATCGCGGCTGTCTGAAATAACGGCTTTTACGTAGCCGATGTCCGCAAGCCCGTCGTCATCGACAACCGTCAGACCGTGTTTTTGCAGAAGATCGGCAAGTTCCTTGGCAGTCAGCTCCTTTGCGAATTTGAGAATGACTTCATTTTTCACATAGCGGGCAGGGGCATTGCCAGCGATTGCCGGCATTTCGGCAACAGGTTTTCCCTTGATGGCCCCGATATCCTTGATGGCGGCAGACAGGGAGCGGCTCGGGAAATTGCCGGCGGCGGATTTAATCCCCGCGGCGCTCTTTCCTTCCGGGACGATGTAAACGGTCCGGGTTTTGTTGTCCGGGTCGCAGCCCACGGCATAGTTCTTTACGGACATCTCTTTCAGGATTGAAGCGATGTCGTCCGCGGGAAGGGATGATACATTCAGGGTCACCTTTCTGTCCGGCACGCCGTCATGGATGACGATGCGGATGCCTGTTTTCCGCCCGACCTGCTCCAGAATCTCCTTGAAACTCTCATCCCTGGCCGCAATCGAAATCCGGCCGTTATCAAGACGGACGGCATCTTCAGCCGTATTTTCTTCGGCGCGGCACGGTGAGGCCAGCAGGAACCAGCCGGTCAGGATCGCCGCAGCCATCCGGAAAGGAAAACGCTTTTCAATCATCGACAGCTCCGCTCTTAATTGGTTTTCGTTATGAAGTCGTCCTGTCCGTCAATTGCCGGATTCATCAACAACCATCCATTGGATATCCGGATGGACGAGGATGGCGGCGATATGGCCGTTGAAATAAAAGTGTGCGACGTTAAACTCCTGATCTCTGTATGACAGCATCAGGTGATGGTCATCCACGATCCGGGTGACCCGGCACCTGGAAAGGGCCCTCAGCCCGATGCCGGCGGATTTCAGCACCGCTTCCTTTGCCGTCCAGTAGCGGAAAAAGAGCAGATCGTCCGCCGTCCCCGCCAGCTTCCATTCCGCTTCATCGGCCGCCATGCGGTAGAGCCCCGGCGCGCAGGGCCTGATTTTCTCGATGTCCACGCCGATGGGAAAATCGGCCGCAACCCCTGCCACGTACTCGCTTTTGTGGGCCAAGGACCAGAAATAGCCGCCGGCCGGCATGGGCGCGCCTTCCGGCGATTTAACAAGCTCGCCAAGATTGACGCCGCTTTGATCGGCCGAAAGCCGGACGGCTTTTCGGGCCAGGGCGCTCAGCCGAAGGACCTTATCCCGGCCCTTTAATCGGCGATCGGTTTCCGGAACCGCCAGAATGACTGGATAAATGGTCTTCAGCCTTTGGCCTCATCCCTCAGGAGAATGCGGCAGTCGGCAACGGTTGCTCCCTGTCCTTGGGCATGCACCAGAAGCGGATTGACATCCATTTCCTGAATCTGCGGATGCCGGCTGACCAGATCCGAGAAGCTTACCAGCAGTTTCTCCAGAGCCGCCAGATCCACTTTCGGTCTTCCCCTGAACCCCTCCAGCAGCCTGTACCCTTTTATGCCGCGGATCATGTCGCGGGCGGAATTTCGCTGAACCGGGGCAAGCCGGAAAATGACATCCTGAAACACCTCAACGAAAACCCCGCCGGTGCCGAACATGACAAGGGGCCCGAACACCGGGTAGCGGCTCATTCCGAAAATGACCTCTTCGCCCGGGGGGGCCATTTTCTGCACCAGCACCCCGCGGATTTCGGCCGCGGGATCATAGGCCGCGGCGTTCCGGGTAATGGCGGTAAAGGCGGTCTTGACCGCTTCGGCCGTTGACAGACCGACCCTGACGCCGCCGGCATCTGATTTATGGAGAATCTGGGGGGAGACGATTTTCATCACCACCGGGTATCCGGTCTGATCCGCAATTTCGGCGGCTTCATCCGGTGATCCGGCAAGACGGGTCGGCAGCACCTTGAACCCGTAACAGGCCAGAAGATCCAGACCTTCCAGTTCCCCGAGCTGAAGCCGCCCCGCCTTGACGCAGCTTTCAATGATCCGGGAGGCCCGGTCCGAATCATGTGAAAAAACAAAATCCGCAAGCTTCTGCCGGTTGAGCCATCTGGAGTATTTGTACAGGGCGCCGAAGGCCTTGGCCGCATTTTCCGGAAATTTGTAAACCGGAATCCCCTGCTCCTGAAGGTATTTGACGCCGGCGGAAACATCCACAACCCCCATGAAACAGCACAGAATGGGCTTTGGCGTTCGCCGGGCGATGCGGGCGATGGATTCCGCCGTGCCAAGCGCGTTGGTCATGGACTGGGGAGTCAAAATGACCAGGGCGCCGTCCACGCCTTCGTCGCGGACCACGGCCCCCAGCGCGTTTTCATACCGGTCCTGGGCCGCATCTCCGATCACATCCACGGGGTTATGGATATTGGCCGTCTGGGGCAGGTGGCTTTGAAGGGCTTCCAGGGTTTCACCGTGAAACTGGGCCAGCCTCAGGCCGGAGGATACGGTCATGTCCGTTGCCACGATGCCGGGGCCGCCGGCATTGGTGATGATCGCAACGCGGTTCCCGTCGGGAATCTTTTTTCTCAGCTTCCCGAGGTTGCTGAGGTTCTTGTAGGCAAAGGCGGTCGCATAATCAAAGAGCTCGTCGATGGAGTCCACCCGGATGATGCCGGACTGGCTGAAAATGGCGTCATACACCGCCTCGGAGCCTGCCAGGGCGCCCGTGTGGGAGGCCGCGGCCTCGGCCCCCGCACGGGTTCTGCCGGATTTTATGGCAAGGATCGGGGTTGGCCGCTCCCCGGAGGTTATTTCTCGGACTTCTTCGATGAATTCACGGCCCCTTCGCAGCTCTTCCAGGTAAATCATGATGACTTCGGTATCCGCGTCGTTGTGCAGATACCGCAAAAGGTCCAGCTCATCCACATCGGCCTTGTTGCCGATGGAAATGAATTTTGAAAACCCGAAATCGCGGTCCGCGGCAAAGTCAAGGACGGCCGTACAAAGAGCCCCGCTCTGGGAGATAAAGGAAACATTGCCGGGTTTGGGCATTCTTGCTGAGAAGCTGGCGTTCAGCCGCACAGTACCAAGGGGATTGATGACGCCGAGGCAGTTCGGCCCGATCACCCGGATGTCGGCCTCCTTGCACATGGAGACGATCCGGTTCTCGATCTCAAGCCCCTCGGCCCCCACTTCCCTGAAACCCGCGGACACGATGACGATCCCCCTGACCCCTTTTTGAATGGCCTCCAAAACAGCTCCCAGGCAGGGCTTGGGCGGCAGGATGATCATCGCAAGATCGATGTCGTCGGGAATCCCGGTGATCGAAGGATAGGCCCTGACGCTCAGAATCGACCTGGCCGCGGGGTTGACCGGATACAGGGTTCCCTTGTATCCGCCCTTCAGGATATTGGCGAAAATATCATGCCCGACCTTTCCCGGCGTTGTGGAAGCGCCGATGACGGCAACCGACTGGGGTGAAAAAATGGCATCCAGCTTGTCCATTTCAAAGCCTCCTGAGTTTGCGGGCAATATCTGCTGCGCTGGTTCAATACTTTTTCCTGACAATACCTTGATTGCTCCCCGATGTAAAGACCATCGTCGCGTTCCCGCCGCCTTGGCTCCGGCTTCCGGACAGCCCGCAAAACGGGCCTGTCCGAATGGCGTGTTGCGGTTTTCCGGCATTCCGGATTGACAGAAGGGAGCATTTTTCCTATAAGCAACGATAACCGGACCAAAAGGGCAAAAAGGCGCTATTGCCGGCGCCATATTTATCTCATCTGGAAAGAGACCGCAAAAGACATCTTAATACAATCTACCGGAAAAAGAGGCGACAAAGATGACAAAAAAATGGGTGTATCTCTTTGATGAAGTGCAACTGGTTGAAGCATATGTCGGCGGAAGCCGGGATGCGGTTCGCGGGCTTCTGGGCGGAAAAGGCGCAAACCTCGCCGAGATGGCCAGGATCGAAGTTCCCGTACCTCCGGGGTTTACCGTTACCACCGAAGCCTGCAATACCTATCTGGCCGCGGGCAGCGTTTTCCCCGAAGGCATGTGGGACCAGGAGATTCAGGCCCTTCACGAGGTTGAGGCCAGAACCGGTAAAATTTTCGGCGATGCGGAAAATCCCCTTCTGGTCTCCTGCCGGTCCGGTGCCAAGTTTTCCATGCCCGGCATGATGGATACGGTTTTGAACATCGGCCTCAACGATGAAACCGCGGAAGGCATGGTCCAACTGACCGGCGATGAACGCTTTGTTTATGACGCCTACCGCCGGCTGATCCAGATGTTCGGCAGCGTTGTCATGGGCATTCCGGACGAGCATTTTGAAGAAGTGATCACGGCAACCCGTCAGCGCGCAAAGGTTGAAAGCGATGCAGAAATTTCCGGCAAGGACTGGCGAGCCGTCACCGATGAATTCAAGAAAATTTTCAGGCGCCACTCCAAGCATAAATTTCCCACGGACCCGTATGAGCAGCTCAGTCTGGCAACCGAGGCGGTGTTTAAGAGCTGGAACGGCAAAAGGGCCGTGGACTACCGGAATGCGGCCGGAATTGCGCACAACCTGGGAACCGCCGTCAGCATCGTAACCATGGTTTTCGGCAACATGGGAAACGACAGCGCAACGGGCGTGGCCATGACCCGGAACGGCTCCACCGGCGAGAACAAAATCGAAGGGGATTACCTGACCAATGCCCAGGGCGAAGACGTTGTTGCCGGCATCCGGCAGACCAAGGACATTTCCCAGTTGAAAACGGAAATGCCAAGGGCTTATGCGGAATTTGAAGCCATTTCAAGACGCCTTGAAAACCATTACCGCGAAATGCAGGATGTCGAGTTCACCATTGAAAAAGGCAAGCTGTGGATGCTTCAGACCCGCGACGGAAAGCGGACCGCGCAGGCCGCGGTCCGCATTGCCGTTGACATGGCCGAAGAAGGGCTCATTACCCGCCAGGAAGCCGTCCTGAGGGTAACCCCGGAACATGTTGATTTTTTCCTCCATCCCCAGTTCGACAGCAAATCCAGACAATCGGCCAAGTCATCGGGCGATTACCTGGGGACCGGTTTGAACGTCTCACCCGGAGCCGCCTTCGGTGTTGTTGCCCTGGATGCCAATCTGGCCGAATCCTGGGCCAAGCAGGAAGGCAAACAGGTCATCATGGTCCGGGCCGAAACCCGGCCGGATGATGTTCACGGCATGCTGGCGGCCCAGGGAATCCTGACCAGCCGGGGCGGCAGAACCAGCCATGCGGCGCTGGTGGCCAGGCAGTTCGGGAAACCGGCCGTTGTCGGCGTAACGGATCTTAGAATCGACATGATCAAGCGCCGCATCATGATGAAGGACAAGGTCATCCGGGAAGGGGACTGGATCTCGATAGACGGCACGGTCGGAGAGGTGTATCTGGGCAAACTCAACACCACCATCCCGGATATCAACGACCCATGGCTCATCAAGCTGCTGTCCTGGGCGGATAAATTCCGGCGCCTTGGCGTCTGGGCCAATGCCGACTACCCGCGGGACGCCGCCCGGGCCAGGGAATACGGGGCCGAAGGCATCGGACTGTGCCGCTCCGAGCATATGTTCTTTGAAACCGAACGGCTGCCCTTTGTCCAGAAAATGATCATGACCGACCTTCCCATTGAGCGGCGCGAAGCCCTCGACATGATTCTGCCGTTTCAGCGGGAGGATTTTTACGGCATCTTCAAGATCATGGACGGGCTGCCGGTCATCGTCCGACTGCTGGATCCGCCGCTGCATGAATTTTTGCCCAACCACGTCGATCTGGTCCGGGATCTGGCGGATTTGAAGCTTCGCATCAAACAGGCCGCCAACCTTACGGAACTCGACGAACTGCTCAATCAGATCCGCGCCAAGGAAACCGTTTTAAAAAGGCTGGAGAACCTGAGGGAATCCAATCCCATGCTGGGCATGCGCGGGGTCCGGCTGGGGATTCACATTCCGGAGGTGACCACCATGCAGGTCAAGGCGGTTTTCGAGGCCGCGTGCATGGCCACCAAGGAAGGCATCCGCGTCCATCCGGAAATCATGATACCGCTCACCTGCCATGTGAACGAGCTCAAGTGCCAGCGGGAGATCCTGGAGGCGGAAGCCAAAAAGGTCATGGATGACTGGGGCATGGATATCGATTATAAATTCGGGACCATGATAGAGATCCCGCGGGCCGCGCTGACAGCCGAAAAGATTGCCGGATACGCCGAATTCTTCTCATTCGGAACCAATGACCTGACGCAGACCACATTCGGCATTTCACGCGATGACGCGGAAGCCAGTTTCCTGGTCCACTATCTGGAAGCCGGGATTCTGCCGCACAATCCCTTTACCACCATCGATCGGGAAGGCGTTGGAGAGCTGATGAAAACCGCCCTGATCAAGGGCCGGTCCATTAAACCCGATCTGGAATGCGGCATCTGCGGTGAACACGGCGGTGACCCCCAGTCCATTCATTTATGCCATGAACTGGGGCTGACCTATGTTTCCTGCTCTCCGTTCCGGGTGCCCATTGCGCGGCTGGCGGCGGCCCATGCCGCATTGAAGGAAAAATAGGGGGAGCATCAAATGGCGCGGGACGCGGCTTTTTCTCTGCCCGCGCCCCGCAACCTGAAAGCCGTCTTCAAATTGCGGTTTTGTTTTTATCCGATGCAGACCCGGTTTACTTCTTTCATATCCGTGAAACCCTGAAGCAGCTTTGAAATCGCATCCTGCTTCAGCGTTGTCATGCCTTCCTTGGCGGCCTGAATAAACAGATCTTCGGCGGAAGACTGTTTTTTAATCATGCGCTTGATTTCCTTTGTGCCTTCCATCAGTTCATGGATTCCCATCCGGCCCTTGTATCCGCTTCCGGCGCAGATATCACAGCCGACCGAGCGGAAAAGGACAATATCCGGCTTGTAGGTGATGCCGGTGAGCGCAAAGGCTTTCACGCCATAAGCCTCCACGATGTCGTTGAATTCCTCCTCGGACGGATGATAGGACTGACGGCAACTGCTGCAAAGGGTTCTGACAAGCCGCTGCGCCAGAACGCCCAGAAATGCGTCGGAAAAGTTCAGGGGATTCAGCCCCATGTCCAGAAGCCGGGTGATGGTTTCCGGCGCGCTGTTGGTGTGAAGGGTTGAAAAAACCAGATGCCCGGTCAAGGAGGCTTCGATGCCGGTGGATGCCGTTTCCTCGTCGCGCATTTCGCCGATCATGATCACATCGGGGTCCGCCCTCAGAAAGGATCGCATGACCCGGGCGAAATCCAGGCCGATCCGCGGCTTGACCTCGACCTGCCGCAGTCCGGCCTGGGTGATTTCAACCGGATCCTCGGCTGTCCATATCTTGATGCCGGGCTTGTTGATGTGTCCCAGCGCCGCATGAAGGGTCGTTGTTTTCCCGGATCCTGTCGGGCCCACCACCAGAATCATGCCGTAAGGCTGAACCAGAATCTTCTGCATGATCTTCAGGTTCCGTTCGTTCAGCCCCATCTGATCCATCTTCATGGCCCCGGCCTTGGCCAGAATTCTTAGGACCGCATCCTCATATCCGCCGGTTGTGGGTATGGTGGCAACCCGTAGCTCAAAAGGCTGCACCCCTTTGCGGCGAAACTTGATTTTCCCGTCCTGGGGCAGGCGCCGCTCCGAAATATCCAGATTGCACATGATCTTGATACGAGACAGGATGCCTTTGGCCATGGTGTTGGGAACTTTCAGATACTCCTGGCAGACGCCGTCCATCCGGAACCGGATGCCGGTCTTGTTGGTCACCGGCGAAGGTTCGATATGAATGTCCGAAACCCCTGTCCGGTAAGCCGTGACCAGCACCTGATCCACCAGGCGGACGACCTGGCTGGTGGATTCATCCAGGGATTCAAGGACTTCTTCCTTGTCTTCCTCGAATTCGACATCCGGGATAATCTCATCCAGATCCAGGGAGCCGTCCGCGGCATCCGAACTCTGGTCCTGCTCGTAAAACCGTTTGATATACTGCTCGATGTCTTCCTTGATCCCCACGGAAAGCACGATATTGGGCACCTTGATCAGGGCCTTGATATGATCGGTTTTCCGGATATCCTTGGGATCGTCCACGATGATATCGATCCTGTTTTTACTCCAGCTCAGCGGAACCCAGGCATCGTGCAGCAGAAAAGATTTTTTCAAACTGCGAATCAGCTCGTAGGGAACCGGAAGGGCCGGATCATAAGCCTTGAACGACACGCCATAAAACTGGGAAAGCGATTTTCCGATATCGGCTTTTTTCAAGTGAAATTCTTCGATAAGGACATGCTCCACGCTCTTTCGCGTCTTTTGCGAAATGACCAGGGCTTTTTGGAGATGCCCGGGGGTAACCATTTTTTGCTGAATCAGGTAGTCGTAGCGGGACCCGGGAAGCATCTGGGACATAAGGCCGTTGAGCCGCTGTTCCACTTCACTGACGCCAGGATCCATCATCAGGGCGGCTTTATACAGTTCAATCGCCGTATCCTTGTGTCCTCGCTTTTCCATGTCCCGGCCCATGTCGGAAATAAGCCCGGCTTTCCGGGAATTTTCGATGTTGAGGTGTTCCACGAGGGGGCACAGCCGCTCCGCGACCTGACCCGGAGAATGAAAGAGAAACAGACAATCCATGAAGCTGGTCAAAAGCAGCTCTGAAAAAGGACTTTTCTTGAATGCTTTTTCATACTCCGCGGCGGATTCCTTGACAAGCCCCAGTTCCCTGAGAGCTGCCGCGCTTTCAATAAGGGTCTCGGCGGTTTCTTCGGCCGGACTGCCCTGAAGAATGGATAGTTCCTTCGGGGAGACGTTGCCGACGCCTTCCTTGTCCTGTTCCTGAAGCCGGGATCGCAGAGATGACATCCTTTCCTGAATCTCCTGAGTCTTCTCGGGCTCCGGTATCCGGAAATTGGAAAGCAGATGATGATAGGTGTCAAGACTGGCTTCCAGGAGCCCCATGGACTGATACACTTCAGCCTCATGAATTTTGGCGTTTATTTCTGACATGGATGAATCGGTATTCTCACTCACGGTTTCAGCACCTCGGCCAGCAGTTTGGACAATCTGGCAATTTCAAAAGGTTTGACAATATATCCCTTGATCACATCCCGCAGATGATGCGGAATGCCATCGGAACCTTCCGCCTCATAGCCGGATGCGATGATGATCCTGGCGGACGGGTCAATCTTTAAAATCTTTTCGGCGGCCGCAACACCATCCATCACCGGCATGTTGCGGTCCAGAAGAACGATATCCGGCCGCAAGTGCGGATAAAGGCTGACGGCATCCCGGCCTGTTGTGGCGACAGAGACGCGGTATCCGTTGTTTTCCAGCAAATCTTTCAGAATTCCGAAAATGGTTTCATCATCGTCCACAAGCAGAATTTTTTCTCCGTTGCCGGGAATCAGCAGATCGTCGCTTGGATGAGACTGGGGTTCATGCGCCATCTGGCCGGGAAGAACCACCGTAAAAACGGTCCCGAGGCCGGGCTGGGAAAACACCTGAATATCGCCGCCGTAATTTTGCACGATTCCGTATGCTGTGGAAAGACCCAGTCCGGTACCCTGGCCCGGCTCCTTTGTTGTAAAAAAAGGATCGAAAACCCTTCTTGCGGTCTCTTCCGTCATGCCGCAGCCGGTATCCGAAACCCGGACGATGATCTGCCGGTCCCCTTCCCTTGCTTCAATTTGAAGGGTTCCTCCGCCGGGCATGGCATCCCGCGCATTGGTAAACAGGTTCATGAATACCTGACTCAGTTCCGATGGGTCCCCTTCAACGGCAATAAGCTGGGGCCACTTGCTTTGAATTTTGATTTGCTTGTTGAATGATGTTGTAATGATCTGCCGGCATTCCTGAAGCGTATCGGCAAGATTGAAGACACGTTTGGGGCCTCTGGGCTCCATGCGCGAAAATTTCATGAGCCCGGAAATAAGATCCGATCCGTTCCGGGCGATGCTGATGATGCCGCTGGTACATTTTTGAATTTCGGCGTTTTCCTGATATTTCAATCGGATCAATTCCGCATTACCGAGAATTCCCGCCAGAATGTTTCGAAAATTATGGGACAGTCCGGCGGATATCTCCCCCATGAATTTCATCCGGTGGGAATGCAGCAACTGATCCTGCAGCCTGTTCTTTTCAGCAAGAGATGTTTCATAATCGAAGGCCTTGGCCAGGGAATCCGTTGCCATCCGCATCAGGTGAATTTCCGGCTCCTTCCACGGAACTTCCCGGAAGCAATTGTCAAACCCGATAAATCCTTCAAAACGGCCTTTCATCAAGAGCGGAATGATCAGTATCGAGCGGATCCCCAGGGACTGCAGAAAGGGGCTTTCAGACGCCGGAAAATCCCTGATGGCCCCCGAGATAATGCGATCGGCGGAAAGCTCCGAATACCACCTGGAGAAACCCGCACTGTAATAAATCTGCCGTAGATCTGCCATCGTTGTCTGAGAGCACACGCCTTCCGCGCACCATTCCGCTTTCTGGCTCATCCAGACTTTTCCGGACGAATCCCGGGTGTTCTGATACCAGTAGGAACGGCTTGCTCCGGCGGCCCTGCCCATGATCTCAAGGACGCTGTAAACCTGGTCGTAGGCGTTTTCCCGCTTCAAGAGCATGGAGGCCACGCGTGCGGCCGATTCCAGGTATCCGCGGAGTTTTTCCAGCCGGGTCACATCGGCCATCAGCACCAGGCCGCCCTGCCAGACACCATCCGGGGCGCGCTTCAGGTGGGAGATGTTCAAATCCAGTAATCTTTCCAGGGTATGGACTTTCAGATTGCCGGATATTTCCCGATTATCATCGCCGGGTTCAAGCAGTTCATGAAGGGCCGCGTGATGGTCTTTTTCAAACTGATCCTGGACAAGATTGCCAAGAATTCGACTGATGGGTTTGCCCAGAAGATGTTCCGCGGCCGGATTGACGCTGAGAATCCTAAGATCCGTATCATAGACAAGAAGCCCGGCTTGCAGATTTTCCAGGACCTGAAGGATGTGCTGGCGGTTGTTGAGAAGCTCTTCAACAATTTTCCGGCTTCTAAGGCTTTGATCCGTAACAAGGGTCCGAGCCAAAGACGCGCTGCCGGGAACCGGGCGCGAACGAATTTTTTGAGATAAATCCAGCAGATGCTGCCGGAAGGAGTCAATGTTGCTCTTGGTGATGAAATAATCCGCCGCAAGGGTTTCAAGCTCCGAATATTCCAGAATTGCGCCGGAAACAACCACGATCACCATCGAAGCCAGAGCAGGGTCATCCCGGACATACCGGATAAGCTGCTCGCCGGATATTTTGGGAATGATCAGATCCGTAAACAGCACATCCGGCGGATTTCGATGGATCTCGGAAAGGGCTTCTTTCCCGTTGCTTGCCGTCCGGACGCGATAGCCCTCCTGGATGAGGATATCACCGAGCACATCCAGAAACTTGCGATCATTATCCACCAGAAGGGCATTTTGTTGAATCATGGAAAAACCTGTATTTGCAACGCGGCAAGTCAAAGGATGATACAAACGGCCCCATGGGCCGGCCGTTTAATGGAGATGGTTCGGCAGTTATCTTTCTTTTCGCCACATTTTGAGTTCCGCTCGAATGGCGCTGAACTCCGCCTGAATGGTTTTTTTAATTTCTTCGACGGCATAAAGGAATGCTTCATGCGGCGGCATCGGTTCGTTTTCCTGAACGGAGCCGGCCTGCAACCGAGATTCGGAAGTCAGAGATGCGGAATAGCCGAAGGGGTTTTTCGCCTTTCGGAAATAATCCCCGGACGAGGATCCCGCGGACCCGGTCAATTTTTCCTTAAGTTTCTTGAACTGTGCTATTTCATCGGCGATAATGCCGCGCCTTGCAGTTTCCGACACGCCTTTTGAAAGCAACAGGATTTCCAGATCACGGTAAATGGACTGGAGCAGCCGGATGGAATCCGGGTGTGTCTGCGCTTTTTTTTGAAGAATATACTTTCCAATGGCTTCCAGAAGTTGAAGGCATTTGACCAGGATGCCATCATCCTTGAGAACGGTTTTCAGCCGGCCCAGTTCCTGGATGAATTCCGTCAAAATGGCATCACTGATCTCCCAGTCCATGGACAGGACGATGGATTTGAGTGTCATCAGCGGCGAGATTGCACGGCTGTCATCAGCCTGAACGGCCGATGCCGGCCCGGATGGTCTTTCCTCGGAAATCAAAATCTCATCCAGCCGTTTATCCGTCTCCGGGCTGCCGGTTTCGACATTTTCTGCACTCATGAAAGCTTCTCCGATTAAAAGCCCTTCTGGAAAGAAACCAGGGTCATGGAAATGATTTTTTTAAGCGTCATCACCACGTTGTCCCCCTTGACGGCGCTTGCTGGAATTGCAGGCGCTTTCAGTTTGCCGTTCAGATCGTTTTCCATCATTTCAAGCGACATGACGGGGATCCCCTGATCCTCAAGATCTCTTTTGTTGTACTGGATAATCAGGGGAATCTGATAAATATCTTTTTTATGCAGCGCCAGGTTGTCCTGAAGGTTCTTGAGGGATATAAGATTTTGTTCCCGCTGGACAGACAAAGAATCCGCGACAAACACGACCGCATCCACGCCTTTCAAAACCAGCCTTCGGGTAGCGTCATATTTGACCTGGCCCGGCACCGTGTAAAGCTGCATGCGGACCGAATATCCCTTGATCTTGCCGACGTCGAACGGAACAAAATCAAAAAAAAGTGTCCGGTCCCCATGGGTTTTGATGCTGACCATCTCGGTGGGGATCCGCTCCCGGAACTGCTGGTAGATATATTCCAGGTTGGTGGTTTTTCCGCATCGTCCAGGCCCGTAATAAACGATTTTGGCCTGAACCTCCTTGTTTTTCATATTTATGAATGCCAATACAAAAGCTCCCTTATGGTTGCGCCGCCAAAGTCAGGGTTGTCATCCAGCCGGATGATCTTTCGGCCAGATTTGTCGGATTTTTTGAATGACATCCCCCACTTTCATTCGCAAGAGCCCGAGTGAGAGATTTTTTCCGAATACCGTGATGATCAGCAATTCATCGTTTACCTTGCTGAAGTACAAGCTTTCCGTTTCACCTTTATGAAAAAGCAGGGCAAACTCTTCCTGCCCCACGATCTTGGCCATGGCCTCGACAGCCCCGAAATTGGCCGCGGAAAGGGCCGCCAGGGAATACGCATCTATCCGGGTGACGCCATTGTCCCCCTTTGCGATGATGTTGCCTGCAAAGTCAATCAGCAAGACGCAGTGCACACCGCTGGAGACAAGATCGGACAACAGCATCCGTTCAATTTTTTCAAGCTGGTCCTGCCCCAAAGCATATTCCATTAAGCTAATCGATTTATCATGATGCGGAGCCAATGGCCTCTATCCTCCAGCAAAAGTGGGTACAATCATAAACTCGAAGTCATTCCGGATCAAAACGCCATGCGTCTGTATGAATCCTGTATCTGAATCCAGCCGGTTAATCAAGGAGTTTTCCATATCAAACCCCCGGATCGCAAAGCTTCCCCTGTATCGGATTAGAAGGTAATGACCTCATAACCCTGCTCCCTGTACTTGGCGATACTGGGATGCCCGCCAATGTCCTCCAGTACGGCAAGCCCCTGGGAAATTGCCGAATCGAGGGTTCCCATTTTCCCGGAACAGGCCTTGCAGACCCCCGTGACCAATCCGGCTGCCTTTGTCTTTTCCCAGAGAAGATGCAATGAATTCTGATCCAGGGCCAGATCCGGCAGCAGCCCGACCGCCGAGCCTTCAATCACGATACCGGTTTCATGGCCTCTATCCTTCATATCCAGAGCATTCAGCAAGACGTGAATAAAGCACATGGCATCCCCGTTAAATACAAACAGCATGAATTTTTTCATTTCAATCCTCCTGCAAAGTCCAAAATATTTCGAACAAGCTGCCCACACCCGGTATGAAAATACAGACCGAATTGCGCAATCAGGGACCAGGCCAGAGCAAACTGGGCCAATGCGAACCCGGCGGCAGTAAACTGGCCGACGCTGATGATCCCGATGCCGAACTGGGAGACCGTGATGATGCCAAAGGCAAACTGTCCGATTGCAATAACTCCTTTTGCAGGAACGGGCATTCGATTGGGCCTGTATTTGAATGATACGTGAACCAGCGGCAGCCCAAAAAATAGGGTGTTGGACTTGTACTCAACCCCCCATCCGTCCCATTTTTCCCTGGCCGGATGCGGTGCCCCGCAGTTGGGGCAGGAAAAAGCCGCTTCACTGACGGTATGGTTGCAGTCTCTGCATGCTTTCATCTGTTTTCTTTTATCCGGTTTCAATTGTTCGAAAAATACAGGCAATCTGCTTTCAAGGGGCTCAAGAATAGACAACTCATCTGCTGGAAACCGACTGTATTTTTTTATTGTATCCATACAAGTTGCAGATATCAATAGAAATCTATTCACGAAAGAACATAATGTGATGAAATCGCGAAAAGCCGGAGCCGGTTCTATATGCTGGCATAGGCATTCCTGACTGCGGACACCCCGTATTTTCTTTCAAGACGGCGCACGACAAAGTGACCATGCGCCATATTCCGGAAATGCTCAATAAACAAGGTGTTGATAACCGCCCCGCCGACAGCGCCGATTGCCGGCGGCGCCTGCGCGGCGGTCTTCAAATCCGCCGTATACTCCGGCTGAAATTGCACCATGACAGGATTCTCCGCTTTATTGTCCAAGACAGATCCCGATTGGCCGGTTTCAGTATATTTTGCGTGAAATCTCCATAAATGCTATGAAGCAGTCAATCCCATATACCGATCATCATTGAATTTCAAGCAATAATCAGTTATCATGCCCGAATTGCAGGCACATCCATTATGGCTATTTACAAGGAATCCCATGGAAATATCAAAGCGTATTCTACATGACCGGTTCAATCCCGTATTTCTTTTTTTTGCGATTCTTCTCGCAGCCGTTATTCCCTGCTCGGCCCTTGAGCTATCGGAGACAGACAACGGCGGCAACTTCACGATCAAACAGGATGAAGAACTTGCCATTCGATTGCCCGGCAACCCGACAACCGGTTATATGTGGGAAACTATGACAAACGAGCCTCTCCTGGAACAAAAAGGAGAAACCATTTTTGTCTCTGACGCCTACCGAACGGGCGCCGGGGGTCAAATTAAATTCCGGTTCGTTCCCCGTGGAACCGGTTCAACCCGCCTGAAGCTGGGTTACCGCCGCCCTTGGGAAAAAGAGACGCCGCCTGCCCGGATTTTTGAAATCGCAGTGACCGTAACGCCGGATAAAAACCCGCCGGTTTCAGGTTCAGGACATGCCCCTTGAAGCCTTGAGAAGGACGGAGCGGGATATTTTTCCAGTTCCATGAAGTGACTGCTGTGCCGGCTGCCATTTTTGGATTCAAACACAACATGCGGGGACCCTATGGATCAGTTGATCAAAGTCATGAAAGCCCTTTCAGATTCCAGCAGGATCAAAATCATCAAAATGCTTCAGCACAAACCCATGTGCGTCTGCGAAATTCAAAAAGCCCTGGATGTCCCCCAGCCGACGGCATCCAGGCATCTTAGAATTCTGGAAGACGCCGGACTTGCCATGAGCCATAAGAGCGGACTGTGGGTCAATTACGACATTGCGGACGGCGGGGTCAGCCCATATGCCGCCATTTTGCTGGGCGGTCTCAAACACTGGCTCCAGGATGATCCTGAAATCATCAGACTGGTCGACAAGCTGCCTGAAATCCGCAGGGAAGATATCTGTAAAATACAGGGACCCGTTACAGGTTGATCCTGCGGTTTGATTGAACCGTTCAAGGCAATTTTATCGGCAGGAAAACTTTATGGCGAATACGGTTTCTCATCATTCGTGGATTCGATCCATCCGGCAACTGTCTGTGATCGTACTGGCGGCGGCCGCTGTTGCATTGATTTCGAATCATTTCCGTTCATCGCCGCTGCCGCTTGTGGGAAACTGGTCTCAGGATGCGCGGCTGATATCCCCATCCGGCCGGCAGATGGCCATTTCCCTGGATGCGGCAAAAAAAATGCACCAATCCAGGGGCGCGGTATTTATGGATGCGCGGCCCTTGGCGGAATTCACCCAAGGGCATATTCCGGGCGCAATAAGCCTTCCGTGGCACGAGGCCGAACAGCGGGGGGTGGATGTCACCGCGGATCTGCCAAGCGATGCCGTGATCATTACCTACTGCGACGGAGACACCTGTGACCTGAGCAAGGACCTGGCGCTGTTTCTGGAAAATCTGGGATTTATAAATGTTCGGGTGCTGATCAACGGCTGGACCCTGTGGCAGAATGCCGGATTGCCGGTTGAAACGGGAAGATAGAAAAATATAGAAGCCGGGAAGGGCTGCCAAATTGACTCAAGACATCGACCACAATGACCGGCAGGCATCTGAAACCGAAAAGGAATGCAACCTCCGTTCTACGGAGCATTCCGGCAGTTGCCCGAATCATCCTCCTTTTTCGGAGGGCTCCACGGGCACAAGACTCCTGATCACCCTTGCCCTGAATTTCATCATTCCGGTAATCCAGATCATCGGCGGTATTGCGGCCCACAGCATGGCCCTGATTTCCGATGCCACGCATAACTTCAGCGACTTCACGGCGATTCTGATTTCTTACTTCGCCCTTAAAATCGGTAAAAAAGGCGCATCCCTTCAAAACACCTTCGGATACCGCAGGGCCGAAATCCTGGCCGCCCTGCTGAATGTGGCGATTCTCATCGGCGCGTCCGCAATCATCGTTTACGGCGCGTTTCAAAGGCTTCAGCGCCCCGAGATTGTTTCAGGCGGCCTGGTCATGGGAATTGCGGCCATCGGTGTTATCGGAAACGGCTTTTCAGCCTGGCTGCTTCACCATGACGCCAAGGACAGCCTGAATGTACGCGGAGCATTTCTGCACATGATGGGAGACATGCTGACATCCGTGGTGGTGCTCCTGAACGGCCTGGTACTGATCTATAAGCCCTGGTACTGGCTGGATCCGCTGCTGTCTCTCCTGATCGTGATATTTATCGTCAAAAACTGCTGGGGCATTTTAAAGGAATCGGCCGCCATTCTCATGAATGCGACTCCCGGGGGTCTGGACATCCAGGCGGTGCAAACGTTTTTGCAGAATTTTCCGGACATTTCAGGCGTTCACTATCTTCATGCCTGGAGCCTGGGATCATCCGGCGTGGCGTTTTCCT
>JBBIPX010000066.1:0-17702 GCA_037442625.1 Desulfobacteraceae bacterium | reverse complement strand
TGGCTTTCAACTGTCCGGCCAGCATATCCACCAGCCGCAGGCCCAGGGTTTTGGATTTCCGCCAATCCGGTTCAGGCGGGAGGCCAATGCCGTCGTCGCTGATTTGAAGGCAGACCGTGGCGTCCGGATTCTGGTGAAGCATTGTCCTGACTTCACCCTGGATGCGTTTCGCAAAGGCATGTTTGATGGTGTTGGTGATCAATTCGTTGAGAATCAATCCGCAAGGCACTGCCTTTTCAATAGAAAGAAACACAGGCTGCAAGTCCATGTTGAACCGAATAGCGGTCTTTGATCCGCCATATGAATTTTTAAGGTAATGCAAAATGCCGCGAACGTATTCGTCGAACGGGACGATAGAGAAATTCTCGGTCTGGTAGAGCATCTCGTGTACCAGAGCCATGGAACGAACCCGATCGCGTATTTCAAGCAAATGATCCTGAACGACCGGATCATCGATGGTATCGGCTTGCAGGTTCACCAGGCTGGAGATGACCTGCATGTTGTTTTTCACACGATGATGGATTTCTTTCAGCAGCACTTCCTTTTCGTGAAGAGACTCTTTCAGGCTTTCTTCCGCCTTTTGGCGCTCAGTGACATCCAGCGCAAGGGACAGGATCGAGCGAAGTTCCCCGAACTTATCCATCAGCGAGGAATTGTACCACTCGCAATGAATTACTGTACCATCTTTGCGGTAATTGCGGTTGATCGAGAAGCGGCACGGGTTGTTGCCGGTTTGTAAATCGATGGAGACATCTTCAACCTGCTTTGCATCTTCCACATAAATCCAGCGGAAATCTTCCATTCTCTTGCCGATAACTTCCTCGGCGCTCCAGCCGAAGATGCGTTCCGCCATATGTGACCAGCGAGTCAGCCGCATATCCGGCCCCCACTCAATCACTGCCAGCGGCGAGTTGTCCACATGATAAGACAACCGCTGACTCAGCTCCCGGAGCCGCTCTTCCGACTGTTTGCGCTTGGTGATATCCATAACCGCACCCATTAACCGCGTGCAGAGACCGCTTTTATCGAAAAAGTACTTGGAAATGACGTTCACCCAGTGCAAACTTTCGTCCGGCCAGACGATGCGGTATTCGATATTGCATGGAATTTTCTTTTCCATCGCATCTCGCATGTCCGCTTCAACCTGAGGCAAGTCTGCGGGGTGCACCCTGTCCGACCAGTCTTGATAGGTGCGCTTCGTCGTCGTATTTCTGGGTGTAGGCGCATAACCGAAAATCACTTCATGCCGTTGTGTCCATTGCAAATCATCGGATTCCATGTTCAAGTAGAACATGCCGACCTGGCCTGCATCGGCTGCCAAGATCAACTGTTCCTGACTCTCCATCAGTTTTTTCTCAGCCTGCTTGAATTCCGTAATATCGTGCCATACTGTGACTGTTCCAGTGATGCGGTCTCCCTGGCGCATGGGACCGGAAGATGTTTCAATAAACCTGTCGGAACCATCAGGCAGCGTGATTACAAAAAATGAACCCGTGTTTTTCACTCCGCGAAGTGCTCGCGGGGTGGGCTGTTCCTCCAGAACCAATGGCCGCCCGTTCAGCAATCTGCAGGAAAGCCGCTGGATGATTTCCGTGACATGGAGCCCGACAGGATCAAAACCGTACGTTGAAAAAAAAACCTGGTTCACTTTTCTTACGTTCATCCCGGTGTCGTATATGAGCACGGCGTCGTTCTGGGCTGAAAAAACAGCTTCAAGTTCCGAAGAGCGTGCAATTACCTCCCGCTCGATGCGCTTGATATTTGTGATGTCCTGGATGGCAACAGCACTTCCGGTAATTCTACCGTCCGCATCATGGACGGGGGCTGCGCTGTTCAGGATAATCTTGCGGACTCCGTCAAAACTTTCGATCTCAATCATTTGTCCAAGGACGGTTTCACCTTTCATTACAGCCTGGGCCGAAGCCCATTCCTCAGGTCGAACAGGCTTTCCTGTATCGAGCCACCAGGCTTTGTAAGCTTCATAATCCTTCACATTTTTGGTTGAAGGAAGCGGGGAGCCCCAGAGCTTTTCATATATTAAATTTGATCGGATGGTTCCGCCTAGTTCATCGACAATGGCCATACCTACGGGCAGGGCTTCCATGACGGCCTCAAGCTGTCTCTTCTTCTGATTGGCTTCGTTGCTGGCTATCTCCAGTTTTTCCTCGAACTGCTTTCGCTCGGTGATCACATCAAAGACAGCCACAAAATGCTCATGCGCCGGGCAATACACCGAAATCCAGAACCACATCTGAAGCGCTTCAACAAACATTTCGAATTGCTCGGGCTGACCGGTCATGGCAACCTTGCCATATATTTCAAACAGCTTTGGATCCCTTTCCCGGATACCCGGAATGACCGCAGTGACCCTTCTGCCGACAACATCCTTCAGTCCGGTCAGCGACTCGAATGCAGAATTGACGTCAAGGTAAATAAAGTCCATGGGTTTTCCGTCACGAAACAACATCCGGCAATAGGCGAAACCGTTCATCATGTTATCAAACAAAGAGCGATAAAGGTTCTCACTTTCATGGAGCGCCTTCAAAGCATGACGCCGCGTGAGGGAAGTGGCAAGACCGTCGGCAAGGCTTTCAAAATGCACAATCATGCCGGGGGTGAAATGATCCGGACGGTGGTTGTTGAATTGTATTAATCCGAAAACTTGACCATCCGCGCGAAGCGGTATCAGCGCAACCGATTCGTACCCCGTCCCATTGCAACGATTGCGCGTGCGTGACTGTCTGTCGGCTTCAGAGGTGCTGGCCAGAAGAAGGGTGGTATTATTGGACCAGAAGCTTCCATGAGAAGTAAAAAAAGGCTTAGTCGGATCGATGCGGCTGCTGAGAATGTTGCCGCACATACACTCAAGCACGGGATCGCCGCTGGCATCCCGCAGAATATTGCCGTCAGGGTCGTAGGCGCAGAGACGATTCTCAGCTTCAACGAATTCCGGAGGAAAACCTCTGGCCTCATAATACGGATAGTCGACGCCATCTCTCAGGCGGATGCCGACGGCATTGCATCCGGACCAGTCCTTCAGGGCAAGGACCAGATCCGACATGGGTTTGCGGATATCACCCGGCATGCTGATGAGCGCCGTGAAATGTGTTGTTAATTCTCTCCCCTTCTCACGAAACTTTTGATCACCGATATCGCTCAGAACAATACGGGTCAGGATAGCATCGCCTGTATCCCGCGCGGCGGATGCCGTCAAACGCGTCCAGAACACTCTGCCGTTTTTATTCACCATTCGCAGGTCAGTATTCTGATCTGCGCCTGTCTCAACAAGCTGTTTGATGTGCTGGTAGTAAACATCGTGGTCATCTTTGCAAATGAAGCTGGAGATTGGCTGCCGAATCAGGCAGCTTCGATCCAATCCAAGAAGATTGGCAGTGGTAAGATTGCACTCCAGGATCAGTCCGTTATCAGAGAGGGTGACATAGCCCACAGAGGCCGTGTCGTAGAAATTGAAATAGTGCGTCCGGGATGCTTCCAGCTCTATTAGTGTTCGGCGCAGTTCGTCGTTTTGCGTCTCCAAATCAACCTGATGGACATGCAGTTCATGGAGTATCTGCCGGATTTCATCGGTGGACAGGGCCGAGACGTCTTCCGGCACCCGGGCAGTATTTTGCCGGGTTTTTTCTTCGGCCAGTCTGCGAAATTCGGCGGCGTTCTCAGGAAGGTTCCCTTTGCGGATCAATCTGTACCTCCTTCATCCTTCGGCGGCGTACCGGTTTCTATTTATTTGCCATCCGCACACTTTCCTCACCTTCGATGATGGGCCATGCATCGATATAGGCTTCCCCGGATGCGATGTAGACGGCTATATAGCCGCTGTAATGCGTGACGATGCTGAGCAGGCCCCATCCCGAGTCCCGTACCTTTGCATGTTCAAAAAATATGGATGGACTCATCATCTTCGCATATGTCCGTAATACCCTAAGCCAATGCCACCGGTTCTGTCAAATAAATAGCGTTCCCCCCGGCTCTGTGCCGGGACCAAACCTATAAGTAACAATGCCCTTATTGGCAGTTTTATTGTATAATTTGCCATCAACGGTGGTGCGAAGTAGGCCGAATAGTCAATGGTGTCTTCTGTAATTATACAGGAACCCGTTAAATAGCGAGGCCCCGAATGCCGTGACCCGATCATTGGTGAAGCCCTGTAATCCCCAGAAATGGCATGCAGGTCTATCCCGTTTAGAAGAATACCCTTTTTGTTTTAATCACCATTCGGCCATCACCTTTATTAGAAAGGATTCTGGAGATGGCAAAACAGCGTCAAAAGTCAAAAAGTAAAACTAAACATATGCACGTAATGCAACCGAACTCTACCGGGATCGATGTTGGCGCCACTGAAATTAATGTCGCTGTCCCTGAAGATCGATCAAGCAAATCCGTAAGACGATTCGACACATTCACCGATGATTTGCATGAGGCTGCAAAGTGGCTTAAAGAATGCGGCATCGAATCGATAGCCATGGAATCTACCGGCGTATATTGGATTCCGGTTTTTCAGATTCTGGATACTTATGGCTTTGATATTATCCTCGTCAATGCCCGGCATGTTAAAAATGTTCCTGGCCGAAAAACCGATGTCCAAGACTGCCAGTGGCTACAGTATCTTCATTCGGTCGGGCTTTTGCGCGGATCTTTCCGGCCCGATCAAGATATTTGCGCTGCCCGCTCTTTGCTCAGGCATAGGGACAATATGGTTAAGGCTGCTTCGTCCCATATTCAGCATATACAAAAAGCGCTTACCCAAATGAATCTGCAGATCCACAATGTCATCAGCAATATAACCGGCGTAACCGGTTTGGCTGTCATTGATGCGATTCTTGCTGGAGAAAGGAACCCGGACAGATTGGCTGATCTTAAAAATTCGAGAATAAAAGCCGACAGACAGACGATTGTTAAATCCCTTACGGGTGATTACCGATCCGAGCATATTTTTACGCTTAAACAGACGTTGCAGTCTTATTGCAGCTACCGTCAGATGATCCAGGACTGTGATGCGGAAATTGAAAGACATCTGAAAGAATTCGAATCCCGTATTGATTTGGATGATCTTTCAGAGCCGCCTGCAAAAAATTTCAAGCGCAAACCCAAGGGTAACGAACTAAACTTTGATCTCAAGACACACATGCATCGGCTTTTGGGAACAGATTTAACCCAATTTGATGGAATCAGTCTGAGCCCAAACAATAAGATTCGCGGTGGAAAGGTCCTATCATCGAATACCAGACCAGGATTGAATCGGGTTGCCCAAGCGCTACGGATTTCGGCCAATTCTCTTTGGAATTGCAAATCCTATCTTGGCGACTACTTCCGACGGATGCGCGCCCGACATGGAGCACCAAAAGCTATAACGGCAACTGCGCATAAACTGGCCCGGATCATTTACCATCTTGTAAAAAATCAAAGAGCATTTGATGAAACCATTTTTTCAGAACAAGAAATAAATCATCAGATACGTTTAAAAAAACGGATAATTAACCAAGCAAAATCCTTGGGGCTTCAACTGGTTCCGGCCTGACCCCCATGGGAGATACTTAGAAGAAGATTTATGCCTTCCGGCTTGGACGAATCAATCTCCGATCGGACATAAACCGTTTGTGCCCTGAGAATAAGAATGCTCCGCGAGGGCTCTCCAACCACGCCGTACGGACAGGGCTTGAAATGTCCGGGACAATGCATATTGAAAACCGACACTGATGAATTATTGTATAAGGGAGTCAATTGCAAAAGTCCATCATCGTCATTCCGGTGAAAACCGGAATCCGGTTCTTTCATACTTTTCTGGGAACCGGCTTTTGCCGGTGTGACGGTTTTTAGTGAGTTTTGAAATTGGCTCCTCTATTTCACAATTGATAATCGGGAACAGGAGGTGGGGATAATGAAACTTTTAAAATCAGCCCTTGCAGCCATGATTTTTTTATCGATCATGATATGCTCTTCCATAACATGGGCCGGTGCAAACAAGGACCTTCTTAAAGCGGCCGATATCGGAGACATTAACGCATTGAAAATCTGCCTCGAAAATGGCGCGGATGTGAACACGCAAAATGATAACGGTATCACCTCGTTGATGTTTGCGGCCAGTCAGGATCACGTGGATATTGCGGCCGAGTTGCTCGCAAGGGGTGCGGACGTTAACGTGAAGGATAACGACGGCTGGACGGCATTATTTTATGCGGCTCAGAACGGCTATACGGATATCGTCACCCGGTTGATCGCAAAAGGCGCCGATGTGAACGCCAAGACGCCCGTCGGCAACACGGCATTGATTATGGCGGCGCAGTACGGACATGCGGATATCGTGAACCTGTTGATTACCGATGGCGCGGAGGTAAACGCAAAGGATGACGAGGGTCGAACGGCTTTGTCTTATGCGGCAAAGCGTGGTTATGCGGATGTCGTAACCCGGTTGATTGCAAAGGGTGCGAATATGAACGCCGACACATCCATCGGCAATACGGCGTTGATACAGGCGGCGCAAAATGACCATGGGGATATCGTCACCCAGTTGATTGCCGCGGGCGCGGACGTTAACGCGAAGGATGACGAAGGCTGGACGGCTTTATTTTACGCAGCACAGAATGGCTATGCGGATATCGTGAACCGACTGATCGCAAAAGGCGCCGATGTGAACGCCAAGACACCCATCGGCGAGACGGCGCTGATTCTGGCGACCCGCTATGGCTATTCCGACATCGTAACCCGGTTAATCGCCGGGAGCGCGAATGTGAACGCGGAGGACGACAACGGCAGGACTGCTTTGTCTTATGCTGCCGGTAATGGCTATGATAACATAATGAATATATTGAAGACAGCAGGAGCGAAATGAAATCGTGCTATTGCGAAACCTGAATGATCCATTCAGCTCTTGACGGTCTGGCTATCGGCAAACAGTGTGGTTGAGGTAGTCTGAAAGGTCACGATATCGATTCCGCTATGTTTCATCTGTATCCGGTTGTCATCCCGAACGAACCATAATAACCAGCAGTGGATATATTTTACCCATTCAGATTGCTGCCCGATATTGAATAACGTATGTGAAATGCATATTTTATGAATGTTGGAAATGGCATTGATTATGCAAATATGTGGATGTCGGACGGATCGTAATGGACGACTCCGTGCTATTCTCGGCAGATCTTATTTTGCAAAGGTAATAGGTGGAACCCATGAAAAAAATCATTTTGGCCATACTGGCATTTTTCTTTGTTTCAGGCTTTATGGTGGTTGATTCACATGCGGATTATTACAGAAGGCATCATGGTGTTTACTGGGGGGGACCGGATGTTGTGATTAGCCCGCGGCCTTATCGCTACTATTATTCTACGCCGCCGGTTTATTATGCCCGGCCACCGGTGGCGTATTATTCTCCGCCGCCGGTGGTGATCCGGCAGCCAGCGCCAGTATACTATTCAGCCCCATGGCATCCGGGCATTGGTGTTTTCTTGCCGGGAATCAATATCCACGTTCGGTAGGGATAGGGATAAAGCGGTTTAAGCCAGTCTGCCCGACAAAATATATTTTCCGGTATCAAAGCTCAAACTTCGATGGCAACAGCTTGACTTTTATCAATTATTCCATATTTTATAACCACGGATATCGCACTGGGTGTTTAAAACTCGGTGCAATATCTCAAGTGTAATCCAATACACTCCTCCTATCCTGTTGGATCGTACCTTCGATCCAACAGGCATTTTTGCTTTATGGGATTCAGGGCCATGTATTTGCTCTGCCGTCAGGAAAAACCGCTCGCTTCTGCCCATCGACAATTTAGAGTTTTCTCAAGCTGTTGACGGCAATACTTAAGCCCACCCGATTCATTTCGGGTAAAATACAGGCTCAAACAATATGAAAAGGCAAGCTTCGAGATTTTTCATCCCCGCTTGCCTTGATATTCTGCGCAGCAGCTCAAAGCGCATCGATAATGCCGCCAATTCTCCGTTTAATTTCCCCCATCTCATCGGGGATATCGATTCCGTTTGCCTTTACAATATTATTTTCTTTTCGATATTTAAGGATATTGAAGAGCCAGGCGGAGATGAGTCCATCGGCTGTCTCTTTTCCAATTTCAGAGCTAAAATTAAGAACCATTTTCATTTTTGGTTCTTTCGGAATTAATAACGATTGAGTGTATGGCATTATAGTCTTGGTAATACCTATAGGCGGCTCCGACCGGATAAGTTCACCGCAATCTGTCTCAATAATAATTTTGATGATCATGTGTTCCTTACAGGATGCCATAAATGGTTCCGAAATCGAATCTGTATAATGGGAACAAGATAATTTTTCAAGAAAAACACCGCGTAAGTGCCCCAAGCAGTGGGTTACGATCAACTTAATTTTCGATTCGGGCATAGCGAAATGATACATATCGGACATATGTTTGCATTTAAACTATCCGCATGATAATCAGACAGGCGCTGAATTTATCGCGAGAAGGATGATCAGATGGTATTTCATGATTGCATATGCTTTCGGCTGGGCAAGGCCGTTCGAAAAGTATCAAAGGCGTACCGCAAGGAAATCGCACCATATGGACTAACGCATGTTCAGTTCTTTATGATGGCGGCCATCATGGAGGCGGACGGCCTCTTGCCGAGTGAACTTGCCGATAAAACCGCCCAGGACCGGGCGACGACGACCGGCCTCCTGCACCGCCTGAACCGTTTTACCCCGAAGGAATGGGATCAAATGCAGACTTTCCTTGCACGACTGGAACAGTAACCAGGCGCACCAAATGGAGGAATAAATTTGCCGGAACTGAACCCAGCACACGTAACTGCCGTAATCAGCGCTATAAACGATGGTCCTTTTTTTGTGCATATGTCGATGAAAGTCACGGAAATAGGCGTCGGCCATTCAGTGGTTGTCATCAAGATAGAGAAAAAACATATGAACCCTTTTGGAGGGCTGCACGGCGGCGTATATGCCGCCGCAATCGATTAGTGATGTTGTCGATTATATCGGTTCAAGCAAAATTCCTCCTAAATTCTTGAGGAGCTGACACATGCCGTACAAAATATTGGGTATTTCCGGAAGCCCTGTCAAAGATGGGAACCTGGATTCTTTTCTGGCATCAATCATGGAAATGGCCGTGGAAAAAGGAATCGAAACGGAAACCGTATGCCTTTCAGAAATGGTCATCAAAAACTGCATCCACTGCAATTTCTGCCTTGCCAAACAAAAGGCTGGAAAATACTGCTCACTTGAAGATGACGCCCAGTCGATATTCGATAAAATGGAAGCCGCGGATATCATCGTTTTGGCCAGCCCGGTTTACTTCATGCGGACCAGCGGAATGATGGCCACCTTTATCGACCGCCTTCGCGTTTTCATTTTCGGAAAAATTGCGGGCGGAAAACTGCGCAATAAAATCGGTATCAGCGCCGGTGTTTCCTGGTTGCGGCACGGAGGCATGGAAACCACCCACCTGTCGCATCTTTATGCTTTCATGACATTGGACATGATTCCGGCAACCATTCATTCATGCATCAGTCCCATGGGCGCATCCGCGGTATCCAGCAGATATGGTGAAGGAAAATTCGACCCGGCTCTTCGTATCGGAATAAAAGAGGATCAGGCCGGACTGGAGTCGGGAAAAGCACTGCTTTCCCGCGCACTGGAACTGGTTGAGCTGATACGAAAATGAATTTCAGGGAATTTGATTTAAATGCATAAAACTTACGAGGATTTTTTGTTCTTTAAATGTTACGGAACCATCGGACTTTCAAGGGCAACAAACAAAGGATGATAGCGATGCAAATTTCAGAGCTTATCGACTCCATCAGGCAGGACCCGCAGGTTTATGCCGCGGAATGGAAGAAAACGCATGCCGGAAAAGTCATCGGCTATATGTGCTCCTACGCCCCGGAAGAAATATTCTGGGCAACCGGCGCACTTGCGTTCCGGCTGATGGGAACAAAAAGCGCCATCAGCCTGGCCGATGCGCATCTTCAGGCCTATAGCTGCAGCCTGGCAAGGGGCGCTCTGGAAGAGGCCCTGAGCGGCAGGCTCGATTTTCTGGACGGCATGATTTTTCCGCACACCTGCGATTCCATCCAGCGGCTGTCCGACATCTGGCGCATGCGCGTCAAAAACCGCTTTCATGCGGATGTGCTTTTGCCCGCAAAGCTGGACAGTGACAGTGCAGTCGACTATCTGGCGGCAACCTTCAATAAACTCAAAAATGACCTTGAAACGTGGCTTGGACTCAGCATCACCGAGGCGATGCTGCGGGAGGCTGCGCAGGCCCATAATGAAATCCGGTCCCACCTGCAGGACCTTTACATGCTGCGGCAGGCCCATCCGGACATGATTGCCGGAGGGGATTTTTACGCCGTTGTGCAAGCATCCATGTGGATGGACCGGATCGATTTCAGCAGGATATTATCCGGCATCGTCGGATGTTTGAAAGAAAAAACCCCGGCAGGGTCCTTTCGGGGAAAACGCATTGTTTTATCCGGCGGCATCTGCAACGTACCGGATATCTACGCTGTCGTGGAAGCTTCAGGAGCTGCGGTTGTCGGCGAGGACGTCTGCACCGGAGACCGGTTTTTTCAGGGAAATATCTCGGTGCAAAGCAATATGATTGAAAACATCGCACGGCGCTACGCCGATCGCATAGTCTGCCCGGCCAAACACCAGGGGCTGTTCAGCCGTGGCGATCACCTGATTCAAAAGGTAAGGGAAACAAGGGCGGACGGTGTGTTCTTTCTTTTTCTTAAATTCTGCGATCCCCACGGCTTCGACTATCCCTATTTGAAAGAAATGCTGGACCGGGAAAATATTCCGAACATGCTTTTTGAGATCGAAGACCGCAATCTCTCCGAAGGCCAGTTCAAAACCCGCTGCGAGGCATTCATCGAAATGCTGTAAGGATCAGCAAGCCAGCCTGTGGAGATGGAAAGCATCTTCCCCCAGGATCCTTCGGCAGAGCGCGATGAGGTGGTCATGGTGGGTAAAGAGAAAAATCTGGGTGCGCCGGGACAAGCCGGCCAGTTGCGGAAGAATGGCGGCGGCCCGATCATCGTCGAAGGTTATCAGCAGATCATCCAGAATCAGGGGCATGGGCTCATGCGTTTCGAGATAACGATCCAGCGCAGCCAACCGAAGCGAAAGATAAAGCTGATCCCGGGAGCCGTCGCTCATTCCTGAAATCGGAACCGCGGACTGGTCCAGGCGAAGCCCCACCAGAACCGGAAGATCGTCGGCATTGAACTGTGCGCCAAGGCCCGCAAAGGCGCCCCGGGTGACGCTCCGGAAAACCCGGCCCGATTTTTCCAGCAGAGGCCCCTGATTTTCCTTCCGGAACCGTTCAATCTGGGATTGCAGAAAATGCACGGCAAGGCGCAGTCGCACAAAGCGCCGGGCATCCTGTTTCAGTCCGGCCGCAACGGATTCGGCCTGCTGACGGTAATCGGCCGCGGCGTCTCCGGCAACTTCCAGCACCTGCTTGCGGCCTTTGAGTTCAGACAGGCTGTCGCGGAGCAACTGGAGCTCGGTTTCCATTTCATTTTTCCGGCCCTGAAGCAGGACTTTTTTCCGCGCAAGCGTTTCAGTATCTTCGGCCCGGATGCGCGCCAGAAAGGCATCCACGGTTTGCCCGCGGGCAAGCCCGCTCAGCGTATCACGGAATGTGGCGATCCGGCACTTTCCCTGGTCCCGCTGCTCCAGATTTGCAAGCAGCGGCTCCAGCGCATCGGCGGTTTCAAGTCCGGCAAGACGCATGATTGCATCCAGCGCCTGATCCGCATGGGTCTTGGACTTTTCCATGCCCGTCAGATCGTTTTTTGCCTCATTGATCTGGCCCGAGAGTTGGTTGAAACGAATCCGGGCTTCCCGGGCACCGGCAAGCGCATCCCGGAGCCCCGAGACCCGGGCTTCGGTCGTGTCGCCCCTGATGCCGAGTGCGATGCAATGATCGCTGACTGCCTGTTCGTATTCCCGGATCGCTCTTGCCGTTTTCTGCAATTCAGCGGAAATTTTTTTCCAGTTGTCGAATTTGGCCAGGATTTCCATTCGCTCCCGAAGCAGCAAAAGGCCCGAACCGGGCGATACGGTATCCGGCAGCCCGACCGCCCGGCACTGCGACTGCCATTTCTCCGATGCCGCCTGAAACGCCGCGTCAGCCAGGGCACGCTTCCGGTGAAACGCCTCAAGCTGAGCTTTAACCGTCCGCAGTTGTTCGGCAACCTCGAATCGCCGGCCAGATGCCTGCTCTTCTTGCCGGACCTGCCGCACGGCCTTGTTGTAAAGCTGTGCAAACCCTTTTTCTTCGGGTTCGCAGAGAACCGCGGCAAGCTGTTTGCCGGCTTGGAAAACCTGATCGCTTTTTCGTTTGAAAGATTCCTCGGCAGCCCTCAGTTGACGTAGAATCCCCCTGAACTCACTCCAGAGCTCGCGCCATTCCTCCATTTCACCGGGGGTCCGGGGCATTACATTGCAGGGCCTCCAAAGCGCCTCCCACGCGGCCCGGCAAGCATTCAGCTTTTCCTGAAGCGCCTGTATCGTTTCTTCAGCCGCCTGGTTCTGTTTTTCAGCCAGGGTGATCTGGAAGCGTTTTTCCTCGGCCTGGGCCACGGCTTCGGCCTGTTCACGGAGTTGATCCGCAATGTCGTCGGCCCGGGCGATCGCCTGCGGAAATGCATCCTCCAGGGCCTTTCCCGGAACGAATTCTTCCGGGGCCTCCTTGCCCTTCCATGCAGCCAGCACCAGGCGCCAGCCGTGATCGCGGTGGCATCTTGCGCTTCGAAGGGCCTGTTCGGACGGCAACCGGCCGCGGCGTTCCATCCGGCCAAGTTCAGCCTGAATGGATTCGATCCGATTTTTCCCTTCCAGCATTCCAGAGGCCGCCGAGTCGATTTCCCGCCGGATTTTTTCCATGTCTTCACCCATGCGGCGTATGGCGGATTTGGGCGGAACGGCAAGCATGGCGGCAGCATCCAGGTCTTCCGGAGCGCCCGTCAATTGCCGGTGCAGATCCCTTGCTTCCCGGGACAGGCGCATGACCTCGGCCTGTCCGGCCGAAAGTGTTTTATCGGCATCGGTGGCGCCTGCCGCCGCGGCCAGGGCATCCCGCAGATGGGTCAGATCGGTTTGCGGCAGGGCTTTCAACTGCGTTTGCCGGGTCTCGATCTGAGTTTGGAGATCCCGGGTCTTTTCGATGAGCTTCTCGCGTTCCTCAAGGGCCTTTTTCAGGGCTTCGGCGGCCTCCTCGCAGGCCAGCCGAACGGCGGAGCCAAACCGCAGGGCTTCAAGTTCGGTGAAACCGCCGGATATCGCCAGATTCTGCATGCCCGTCCGCAGGATCGCTTCAAGTCCCGCCGATTCGGTTTCCAGATCAATCAGGGAATTCCTGCGCTCCGCGTAAACGCTGAGGTCCTGGTGCAGCCGATCCAGCGCATCGGCCTTTGCCAGCACGGCAGGCCAAATCCGGCAATCCGCAAGTTGTGTTTCCAGTCTTGCGATATGCGTTGTCAGGCGCTGGACTTCGTCTGAAGCATCGCCGGCCGCTTTCCGAACGGCGCGTGCGCGCTCGACAAAATCGCTGGAAAGGACCGGCATCCGGGAAAGCCCTGCAAGTTCAGCCATCTCCTCATCCAGGCGTCCCACCGTGGGAAGCGCATCTTCGCAGCGGGCTATCCATTCCAGTTCCTGCGCAAGTTCGAGGATATCCTCTTCAAGCCTTGCCTTGCGGGCCTTGGCGGATGCCAGTTCCTGTTCGATTTTTTCCCAAAGTTCCGGGCTTACGGCGGCATCGCGGCTCCGGCGAAGAAGCTCCTTGTGCCTTGCCGCCCCCGGCCGGATTGAAACATTGGCCGCGGCACGGCCCTTAAAGAGGCGTTCCGACTCTTCCGTCAGGGCGGCAAGTACCCGTTGAACCGGCGTTCCGCCCATACTGGCCGAGAACAGGGCCTCACCGATATTCCCCTCACCCCGCAGCAGTTGCTCCGCGCCCTCGCGAAGCTCCCGGCCGCCCAGACCGAACATCGTGGAAAAATAAGCCCCATCCACGCTGCCCAGAAAAGGGATCAGCGCGGCGTCCGGCAGGGGGTTGCCGGCTGCGTCCAGCAAGGTGTTTTTATTTCCCTTGCGGCGCTGGAACGAAAGTTTTTCACCGGATAGGTTGGATACTTCGCCCAGGATTCGCAATTCCTTGTAGTCGTGCAGAAAATTGTCCGGCGACTGGCCGTGGATGCCGAAGAGCAGATCGCGGACGGCGCGCAGCAAGGAACTCTTTCCCGCCTCGTTGGACCCGTAGATGACATGAAGATCCCCGCCGCGCTCCGGAAACCGGATGTCCAGATTGGTAAAAGGGCCAAAGGCCGGTATGTGCAGCCTGTCGAATCTCACGGGGCCTGCCCTCCCTTTGTTCCCAGGGAATCCAGGATGATGGCCCCGACCTCTTCCAGAACAACCGCGTCGGCCGCTTCCGTCCACTCGGATTCAACTTCACCGCGGACTTCGCCCGGCAGCACTGCAAGCATTTCCCTGATTTCGCCGGGAAGATTTCCAGGCTCGACTCTGGCCTGTTTCAGCGTATCCAGAACGATCCGGGTAAGCCCGTCCCGCTCGGCCAGTCGGGCAAGGTCATATGCGGCGGATGTGGATACCTGGATGCGTTCAATCCAGATGGCATCCTGGCCCAGATCCTGGGAGCGTGCCAGCAATTCGGCGCGCCAGCGGCCGGCGTCCCGGTGAAGCGGCCCGTGCAAGGGTGTGGTTCCCGTAAAGACAATCCGGGCTGCAACCAGACGGCCCTGTGCCAGGCTCACGGCGGATGTCATGGATTGCAGGGCACGGTCGATGGCTTCGGATTCATCCAAAGCTCCGGCAAGATCGATCTCAAGCACCCGCCACCTGACAACGTCCAGGTCCTGCCAGGCCGCACTATCCACCGCCAGGGAATCATTAACCGTTACGAGCCAGCAGCCGCGCGGACCTGCTTCCCGGACATCGCGTCCCTGGGAATTTCCCGCAACAACGATCCAGGGATCCCGGCGGATCACCTCGGGCTGGTGAATGTGACCCAGCGCCCAGTAGTCATAACCTTTCTGCTCCAGATCCGTTTCCGAGCACGGGGCGTACGTATCATGACCGGGCCGTCCGTTCAGGCTGGTGTGCAGCAGCCCGATGTTGAACCTGCCCGGCACGGCAGCCGGATATTCCCGCGCCAGATTCTCCGGAACGGCCCGATTCGGAAATCCGCGGCCGTGAATCACCACGGGATGCCCGGCAACTTCCCTGGATTCCGGCGTTCGGGTGGAAAAAACGTGCACATTCTCCGGCAGGCTCAGTTTTTTTGAAATCACCGAGGCCGCATCGTGGTTGCCCGCAACCAGATAAACCGAAATGCCCTTGTCCAGCAAGCGGGCCATCTGCCGGCGGAAAAAAAGACCTGTGCTGTAATCCTTCCAGTCTCCGTCATAGAGATCACCGGCAATGAGCAGAAAATCAACGGCTTCATCCATCGCCAGTTGGATCAGGTTCTCGAAAGCCCGCCTTGTTGCGCCGCGAAGGACATCAACGGGCGCCCCGTCATGTGCTTCAAGTCCCTTTAGCGGGCTGTCGATGTGCGCATCTGCGGCGTGGATGAAACGTATCATGGCGGAAAATTCCTGTTATGGGGCCGCCCAGCCCATGATCGGCACCGGAGCGGCAAAGGAGGTTAGATCATCACCAGGGCCATGGCCTTTTCCTGACAGATCTCCTGGCAGCAGAAGCACCGGATGCAGATATCCGGATCCGCGTCCGGATAATCCTCCTTCATCGACAGGGCGGACACCGGACATTGATCGATACAGGCACCGCACCCCGTGCAGCGCTCCCTGTCCACAAGGGGGCGAAGGAGCGTCGGCCTGTTGAGAATTTCCAGAATGGCCGGGTTATTGATATTCGCCTCTCCGCCCAGGGGGGGAAGTTTGAAATCAGGCAATTGTTTGAGCTCTCCGATGATTTCAATCGTTTCAAGATCGTAATCCCCGAGACCCAGGTCTTTGGCTTTGCGAAGAAATCCCAGTCTGGCCGGATCACATCCCATCATGGTCGCTATGACGGCATCCATGGCCACGGCATTGTCCGATGCCAGAATCAGCCCGATATTTCTCAATTCCGGAGATGCCGGACCGTTTCCTTCCATTCCCACCACGCCGTCTACGATGAAAAGATCCGGAATCCGAAGGCGAAACACCTCCACAATCAACTCATGGAAGCGCGCCGGACTGCCCGCAGCCTTGTGAAGCTTGGCTTTCTGTGCGCCGGGCAAATATCCGTAACTGTTTTTGATGGCCCCGGTCATCACCGTCAGGCCGTGTGTTTTGAATTTGGGCAGGCTGATGATGATATCCGCATCAAGAACCGCCCGCGACAGGCTCACCGTCGGCATATATTTCGCATTAAATTCTATTTTCCGCGAATCCGTGCCGATATTTTTATAGTAGCCGCCGGAGGCTTCCAGCAATCCCGTCTTTTGAAAACTCTCCGCATTGGCCCCGTAGCTGAAAACTCCCGGATTATCCCCCACAATGATCGATGCCGGTTCCATGGCTTCAACCCGCTTCACAACAGCGGCAAGCACCGACGGATGGGTCACGATCGCCTCACTTGCTTCGGATGCCCTCAGAACATTGGGCTTTATCAGTACTTTCTTTCCCTTCATGTTCAACGGGAAAATATCAAATGCCCGGTCTATCGCCTGCCGGACATCTTCATAAGTGGCAGGCTGGATCATCACGGTTGACATGACGGACTCCTCTTCTGTTCAGGTTGGATGGATCAATTTTTTCCGATAATACTGTAAATCAGAAGCAGTATCCATATTTAAATAATATCATCCGCGCTCATAATAAATAGCGAACGATCGTATTTTATATTGACAGGTTCCCTGCGATGCGTTACGCTCCATAGTAAAAATTGATAGATGTTTTTTGGATCTGTCACCCATACCATTTTCGGGGATATCATCCTGATGCAAATAGCAACTTGAACGGGCAGGCAAACAACACGGAATAACAACAGGAGGCGGCTATGGATTTTGGCGTATCGGAAAAGATGCAGACCATTACGCAACTGATTGACGAGTTTGTGCAAAAAGAAGTGATTCCCCTGGAGCCTGCTGTCTTGACCCGGGGCTTCAAGGCGATGCTCCCGGAGCTTGAGAAAAAGCGCCGGATGGTCAAGCAGATGGAGCTGTGGGCGCCGAATCATCCGGTTGAATACGGGGGCATGGGGCTCAACCTGAAAGAGCATGCCCTGGTTTCCGAGTGCCTGGGCCGCTCGATCCTGGGCCATTTTGTTTTCGGCTGCCAGGCTCCGGATGCCGGCAATATCGAGATACTGCACATGTTCGGAACCCCGGAGCAGAAAAAGCGCTGGTTGCCCCGCCTGGTATCCGGCGAAATCCGGAGCTGTTTTTCCATGACCGAAGTGGAAATGCCGGGTTCCAATCCGGTCATGATGGACACCACGGCAGTCAAGGACGGCGGCGACTATGTCATCAACGGACAGAAATGGTACACATCCTCTTCAGACGGCGCCCGTTTTGCCATCGTCATGGCCGTGACCGACCCGGAAGCGCACCCCTACCAGCGGGCGAGCATGATCATCGTTCCAACGGACACGCCGGGATTCAATCAGGTCCGAAACATTCCGGTAATGGGCGAGGCCGGCGAGGATTATTTCGGCCA
>JBBIPX010000065.1:0-18021 GCA_037442625.1 Desulfobacteraceae bacterium | reverse complement strand
TCCAAACACGGGCTCTGGGCATACATGGCCGATGTATTTCTCACCTGGTGCCGCAGGGGGGTGGATGGATTCCGCTGCGATGCCGGCTACATGATTCCGGTTCCGGCCTGGCGATATATCGTCGCCGTTGTCCGGGAACAGTATCCGGACACCGTTTTTTTCCTGGAAGGCCTTGGCGGAAAAATTTCCGTAGCGCGGGATATCCTGAACACCGCCGGTTTTGACTGGGCCTATTCCGAACTCTTTCAAAATTATGATCGCAGCCAGATCGAAGCCTATCTTCCCGGCGCCCTGGATATTTCCAGGGAAGACGGCCTTCTGGTGAATTTTGCCGAAACCCACGACAACAACCGGCTGGCTGCCAGATCCATTGCCTATGCGCGCATGCGCACCGCGCTCTGCGCCCTCTTTTCGCATCTGGGCGGATTCGGGTTTGCCAATGGCGTGGAATGGCTGGCCACGGATAAAATCGTTGTTCACGAATCCCCGTCCCTGAACTGGGGCTCAAAAATCAACCAGATCGATTTTATCCGCAGATTGACCGCCATTTTGAAAACGCATCCGGCGTTTCAGGATCAAACCTACATGCAGTTTGTCCAGGCCGGCTCTGGAAATTTCCTTGCCCTGCTCCGCTGTCACGCGCCTTCGCGGAAAAAGCTTCTGGTCGTGGTCAACCTGGATGACCTGCAATCGGTAAAAGCCTGCTGGCCCCCCCAGCAGGATACCCTTTCGCTCTGGGATCTTCTAACCGACGAGGCTGCCGTGCTTTTTGAATCGGACGGCCTTCACTGCTGCAATCTCGGCCCCGGCCAGGTGCTGTGCCTGACCGCTGATTTTACCGACATACAGCAGCTTCGCCGGGAACTGGAGGCTCCGCCTGCCCCTCCGGAGCATCTGAACCGCCAGTGCCTGCGTGCAAAAGCGCTGGATATCCATGCGACAATCCATGGGATTCGGGATATCGATGATTTTGATCTAAATCAGGCCGCATCCCTTCTGGCCGCAGACCCCGTTGCCTGCTGCCGCAAGATGAATCCTTTCACCCGCGAGCCCCGCATGGTCTTCTGGAACTGGCCCCGGGACGGCCGGCGCATGGCGATGCTTCCACCGGAGCATTTCCTGCTGATCCGCGCCCGGGCTCCTTTCCGGGCAAGAATTACGGACGGCGAGAGAACCTTTGCTCAGGAGCAGAGCCTGATGGATTCCGATGGAAAGCATTTTGCTTTATTCCGCCCCCTGCCCGCGCCGTCCCGTTCCCGGGTTTACGGGCTGAAAATGTCAGTCTACCTGCCGGAGCGCTGCGAGCATATGGAAGCATTCATTCTGGCCCTGTCCCGGCCGGATGATCCACGCATTTCGCCCCATTACTCCCATGCCGACATTTCAGGGTCACCGGCGCTTTTTCTGTCCACGAACGACAGGGGCGCCATGCTGCGCGCACCCGTCGCCTGGGGCGATTTAACCAGCCGCTATGATGCCCTGCTGGCCGCAAATCTGCACCCGAGCATTCCCGAAAACCGCTGGATCATGATGACCCGTTTCAGGGCCTGGGGACTTTACCAGGGATATTCCACCGAAATCTGCATGGACTGTTTCGACGCCTTTACCCTGGAGGCATCCGGCTGGGGGCTCTGGCGGTTTCGCGTTCCTTCCGGCCAGGGAGAGCATGTGCTTTTAACCGTCGGCATGCGGCTGGATCCCCATGAGAACCGGCTGCGGATGCTCTGGTACCGGTATCCGATTGACGGTCATCCCTTATTTCTTCCGGATGCCAGACCCGTTCAACTGATTCTTCGCCCGGATATCGAAAACCGGAATTTTCACGAAACCACCAAGGCCTATCTTGGTCCTGAAACCCAGTTTCCTGCCAGCGTGACCGCAGGCAGCGACGGATTTGTCTTTCATCCGGACCCCCTTCATCGCCTGGAGGTTCGGGTGCCGTCAGGCCGGTACCACAGCGAGCCGCAATGGCAGTATATGGTGCATCGCAGCCTGGAAGCCGAACGGGGACTGGATCCGGATTCGGACCTGTACAGCCCCGGATATTTTTCCATATCATTGACCGGCGGACAAAAAGCCGAGCTGACGGCCAGCATCACGGCGTCCGAGGCCGCGCCTCCGTCCCGGCCCCAGACCCGTTTTCACAAAAAGATCGCCGAAGCCTTCGACAGCACAGCGGCGCCGTCTTTCGCGGACGGGTTGAAAGCCGCCCTGAATCGGTATATCGTCAACCGCGGAAATCTCAAGTCCGTGATCGCCGGTTTTCCCTGGTTCCTGGACTGGGGCCGCGATGCCCTGATTGCGGTCAGGGGCATGGTTGCCGCGGGATTCTTGAGCGAGGCAAGGGACGTGCTTATTCAGTTCGGCCAGTTTGAGCGCCTGGGAACGCTTCCGAACATGATCTGCGGGAATGACGCCGGCAACCGAGACACCTCCGATGCGCCGCTCTGGTTTTTTGTCGCTTGCAATGATCTGATCCTGACCGAAGGCAACGATCGGTTTTTGAACCATGCCTGCGGCAGCCGGACACTTCGTGAGGTTCTGGTTTCCATCGGCGAGTCCTATTTGTCCGGAACGCCAAACGGAATTCGCATCGATCCGGATAGCGGGCTTGTTTTCAGCCCGGCCCATTATACCTGGATGGACACCAATCACCCCGCCGGAACCCCGCGGGAAGGCTATGCCATTGAAATTCAGGCCCTGTGGTTTGCCGCCCTCGCCTTCCTGTCCCGGCACGATGTTCCCGAGAAAACCGGTATTTGGCAGGCCCTTGCGCAAAAAGTCCGGCGTTCGGTGATGGAACTCTTTGTACTCCCCGGGGAAGGATTCCTTTCGGACTGCCTGCATGCCGCGCCCGGAATTTCAGCCGAAACGGCGGAAAAAGACGACGCCTTAAGACCCAATCAACTGCTGGCCATAACCCTGGGGCTCATCTGCAATGCCGATATCTGCACCGCGGTTCTTACCGCCTGCCAGTCGCTTCTGGTCCCGGGCGCGATCCGAAGCCTTGCGGACCGGCCTTTAAGGCGCCCGCTTGATATCCGGCATAACGGGCAGCTCATCAATGACCCCCAAAACCCCTACCAGGGAAAGTATGCAGGCGATGAAGACACCCGCCGCAAGCCCGCCTACCATAACGGCACCGCCTGGAGCTGGCAATTTCCCTCCTACTGCGAGGCCTGGATGCTGCGCTACGGCGATGAAGGAAAGGCCACGGCAAGGGCGTTGCTCCACAGCAGCATGAACCTGATCCGAACCGGCTGCCTCGGCCACATCCCGGAAATCCTGGACGGCGATTTCCCCCACACGCCCCGCGGCTGCGACGCCCAGGCCTGGGGCGTCAGCGAGCTGCTGCGGGTATGGCTGCTGGCCTTATGAGCAAGCTCTTCGCTGCGGCAATATCACCGATGCAAATTCCAATTTTGCTCCCGTTACAAATTTTATATTTATATCTATAACCTCTTGTAATATATAACTTATCAAGATATCCATCTGACGGTAAAGGAGTCCAGACATGTACACCCATCTGTTTTCCGAACTTAAGATATCCGGTATCACGCTGAAAAACAGGTTGACGATGGCGCCGCTGTATCTCGGATATGCCGGAGAAGGCGGCACGGTAAGCCCTTTGTTGCTGGATCATTACCAATTGATGGCCCAAAGCGGGGTGGCGATGGTCGTGGTTGAGAATGCGACCATAGATCACCCGACCGGCAGCGGTTCCGCCAGAACGCTCCGGGCCGATACGGACGACAACGCGGATGGGCTGAATAAATTATCCGCAGCGATCCGCCGGGAGGGCGCCATTGCCTGTCTTCAGATCAACCACGCCGGACGTTTTGCCGCTGCGATTGAACCGGTCGCGCCGTCTGCTGTTGAAACATTCGGCAGAATCCCAAGAGCGCTTGATATTCAAGAAATCCGGACGATCGTAAACCGCTATGCCGATGCGGCCTTGCGCGTCAAGAATACGGGCTTTGACATGGTGGAACTGCACGGCGGAACCGGTTATCTGCCGGCACAATTTCTGTCTCCCCGAACCAACAAAAGAGCGGATGCATACGGCGGCTCCTTTGAGAACCGCCAGAAATTCGCACTTGAGGTGGTTGGTGCCGTCAAAAACAAAGTGGGGGATTTTCCGGTGGGATATCGGTTTCTGGCCGATGAATGGCTGCCGGACGGGCTCCAACTGGAAGAATCCGTCCGGTTTGCCGCCTACCTTGAATCCGCGGGCATTGCCTATCTTTCGGTCATGGGCGGAACCTACGAGTCTTTCTTTCTGCCGGATATCGTGACCAAATCCAAGACAGACGGTTACATGGTTGATCTTGCCACCGCCATCAAAAAGCAGGTTGGTATTCCGGTCATTGCTGCCGGAAGAATATCAACGGGATCACTTGCGGAAAGCATCCTTTCAGAAAACAAAGCGGATTTGATCGGCCTGGCGCGCGTCCTGTGGGCGGACCCGGACTGGCCTGGAAAAGTGAAACAGGGTAAAGATGATGACATTGTCCGCTGCGATCCGGACTGCGGCGACACCTGTATGAAACTGGTCATGAAAAAGAAGCCAGCCTTTTGTGTGCGATGGCCCCATGACAAATTGAAACATTGGAAGGAACGCACGACGTCATAAAAGAGTCGTTGCCTCGGATGCCATCGACTGTATTCCTGTCGGATGCGTCCGGTTCATGCGGATTGCATCGACCCGGAGAACAAACACAAAAAGGGATAAAAAATGAATACCTTCACGAACGCGGACTTTATCTCCTGCGAGGATGATAACCGACAGTTTCGCACACTGATTGTAGACAAGGGAAAAATCGTCCACACCGGAGACGCAGCGCCGGAAGCCTTCGCCCGGGGTCCGGTTGAAAATCTCGGCGGAAAATGCGTGGTCCCCGCATTTGCCGACACCCACATTCATTTTGAATCCTTTGCTTTTTTTCAATCCAGCCTGGACTGCCGGTCCGCTTCCGATTTCGATGAACTGACAAAGATAATTCAAGGGCACATCCGGACGCGTTCAAATACCGATCTGATTCTCGGATTCGGCTGCTCTGCGCATTCGCTGAGGGAAAAGCGCCTTCCCCAACGCATGGATCTTGACGCCATGACGGCGCATCCCCTGATGATCATCAAATACGACGGCCATGCCGCTGTCGCCAATTCGGCACTGGTCAGCCGATTGCCGTCGGCCGTCCTGAAGGAGACCGGGTATGACCCCGAAACCGGCTGGTTTTTTCACCAGTCCTTTTATCAGGCGGTCAATTACATCACCAAATCCGTGTCCCTTTTCACGGTGCTGAAAAACATGATCGCCGGCTCTGATTATCTGGCCCGAAAAGGAATCGGTCTGGTGCACACGGCCGAAGGGGTGGGATTTGCCCTGGACATGGATGTGGATATCATGCGGCTTGCGGCACGTGGCCTTCCCCAGCAGTACCGCACGTATTTCCAGACCATGGACATGCAAAAAGTGATCCGCAGAAAACTGCCCCGAATCGGCGGGTGTTTTGCAACCGCTCTGGACGGATGCTTCGGATCGGAAGATGCGGCCCTTAGCCTGCCGTACAGCAACAATGCAAACAACCGGGGGGTGCTGTTCCATACGCAGCCTCAGGTCGATGCCTTTGTCCGGAAGGCCAACCGCTCCGGATTGCAGGTTTCCATGCACGCCATCGGCGATGCCGCCGTTGAACAGGCATTGACCGCATACGAACACGCGCTGGAGGATTTCCCCAGAAACGATCACCGCCACACGCTGATTCATGCGGATCTGATGACACCGGCACTGATTGAAAAAGCCGCTTCCCTTGAAATCGCCGTCGCCCTGCAAACACCGTTTTTATTCTGGCCCCAGGAGCCTGCGGCATACCTTGAAACCCTCCTCGGAAACCGGATGAAGCAGCTCATTCCTTTAAAAAGCATGCTGGAAGCCGGCCTGCTGCTTGGAAACGGATCAGACGGTCCCTGCACCCTCCCGGACCCGATCCTCGGAATCCATGCAGCCTGTAACCACCCCAATCCGGATGAACGGATCAGCGCCGTCGATGCGTTGAGGATGCATACCCACTGGGGCGCCAGACTGTCCTTTGATGAAAGTCGGCGCGGGACATTGACCGAAGGCAAATTTGCCGATTTTGTCGTTCTGGATCAAAACCCGCTGACCATCCCCGTTGAAAAAATAAAGGAAATTCAAATAGAGGCCCTGTATCTGAAAGGCAAAAAATATACGGGGCAGGACCGGGGCGCCGCAGGACTTCTCCTGTCCTGCTTCCAAAACAAAATGATATCCGTTTTTGGTAATTGTACAGGCAAATAGGAACAAAGGCACTTTTGTACATCTGTGCCTCTGTGCCTATGCTACTAAAGGAACCCAGTTTGACATGAAACCGTTCCGCAATTTTTCCCGATTACTTCTATGGAGCACTCTTGCAGCGGTTGTTTCCGCCGTGATTGCAACCGGAATTTTGAACAACACGACACTGATATCCATTGAAAACGGTCTTCCGAACCCGCTGATCAAAGAGATGGAAGCGCTTGACCTGCTTTCAAAGGATCTTGCCCAAATTGATTCCGAAGTGGCGGCAACCCGGAGGGCGCCGGATACCGGAAACGATGAGCAGCTCCCCCAAAAAGTCCGGACCGTCTCTGTCAGCGTTTCAAAACTGCGGGATGCGTACGTATCCGCCCAAAACGACCTGAATGCGCAGCGCTTGCGGCTGGAGCATTTTCTGTTCGGCGTCAATCTGCTTTTCCTGCTGACGCTCGGGATCACGATCACCCTGGTTTTTCTCGTCGCCCGCAGACAGGTGTTTCTCCGGCGGGAAGCCGAAACCCGGAATGAACTCCGGCAAGCCGAAAAATCGCTGCAGGAAACCGAGGAATTATACAGCAAGCTGATCGCCGCCATTCCCGATATCGTGGTCCGTACGGATATCGCCGGTCAGGTTCTCTTTGTCAATGATGTCGCGCTAAAGCTCGGCGGATACCAGCGCTCGGAAATCCTGGGAAAAAACCTTCTGGAGTTCGTCGCCCCCGAAGATCAGCCATCCGCCATCGAAAACTTTGCCCTGATGTTCAAAAGCCGGCTTGGCCCCAGGGAATATTCGCTCGTCATGAAGAACGGGGATAAAATCCCTTTTGAAATCAACTCGGATTTACTTCGCGGAAATGACGGCTCCGTCTACGGCACCGTGAACATCTGCCGTGATATCGGCAAACGCCTGCAGGCCGAGGAAGCGCTGCGGGAAAGCGAAAAGCAGTATCGGCTGCTGGTGGAAAACGCCAATGACGCCATTTTCATCGCACAGGATGGAAAAATCAAATTCCCCAATCCAAGGGCGCTTGAAATCCTCGGGTACACGATCGAGCAACCGGAAGAGATTCCATTTGCAGGCTTCATTCACCCCGAAGACCGGGATATGGTCATCGAAATTCATCTCCGCAGACTGTCCGGAAAAGAGCAGCCGCCGGTTAATTATTCCTTCAGGATCATCAATACGGCCGGCAGGGAATATACCGTGCAATTGAACGCAGTTACAATCGTCTGGGACGGGCGGCCAGCCACCTTGAATTTTGTCAGGGACATCACCGATCAATTGAATCTTGAAGCCAGTCTGCGGCAAGCCCATAAAATGGAGGCCATCGGCACTCTGGCAGGAGGTATTGCGCACGACTTCAACAATCTGATGATGGGAATCCAGGGGCGGATATCCCTGATGCTGTTTGAAATGACGGATTCGCATCCGTTTTTCGAAAACATCAAACGCATCGAGGACTGCGTAATAAATGCAACCGAGCTCACCCGGCAGCTTCTGGGATTTGCCAGAGGGGGCAAATACGAAATCAAAACAACCCGCATGAACGAGATTCTGGACCAGAGCATTGAAATGTTCGGGCGTACCCGAAAAGAAATCCAAATTAACAAGCACTACCAAGAGCCTCTCTGGACGGTGGAAGTCGATCAGGGGCAAATGCATCAGGTGCTGCTGAATCTGTTTGTCAATGCCTGGCAGGCGATGTCGGGCGGCGGAACCCTCTATCTTCGCACAGAAAACTGCGTGATCCACGACGGCACGACGGGACCGCCGGAATCAACACCCGGCAAGTATGTTAAAATATCCGTCACCGATTCGGGCACGGGAATGGATGCAGCCACAAAGGCGCGCATCTTCGAGCCGTTTTTCACCACAAAGGAAATGGGCCGGGGAACGGGGCTGGGGCTTGCTTCATCCTACGGCATTATCCGCAACCACGGCGGATGGATCAATGTGGACAGCACGATCGGGCAGGGCAGCACGTTTAGTTTTTACCTGCCGGCATCGGAAAAAGCCGCAAGCCGCAAAAGCCTATCTCCCGCACGAGCGCTGAAGGAAACGGCATCGATTCTGCTTGTTGATGATGAAGACATTATCATCGATATCGGCAAGGAATTTCTTGAAGTCCTCGGGCACAGCGTTTTGACCGCGCATTCCGGCCGGGAGGCCATCGATATTTACAGCCGGGAATCCGGAAAAATCGATCTGGTGATTGTGGACATGATCATGCCGGCAATGGACGGCAACGAGACGATTCAGCGCCTCAAAGCCATCGATCCCAAGGCCAGGATCATTCTGTCCAGCGGCTACAGCATCGATGGAATGGCCACGGATATCATGAATCGCGGATGCGGCGGATTCATCCAGAAGCCGTATGGCATCCATGAACTGTCGGATGCCATCCGAAAGGCTCTTGAATAACGCGAAACACCAACAAAAAAGGAGGTCACCATGGCTCTAAACTGGCTGTCAAACGCCTATGAAGGCATGTCCCGAAGGCAGTTTCTGGCGCGGATGAGCGCTGCCGGCATCGGCCTGGCCGGTTTTGCGGCGGCCGCGGAATCGGTTGCCGGAGAAGTCATCACCACTGCAAGCGATGGCATCATCGCTGCGGACGGCTACGTGACCGCGGAGAATTTCCGGATTCCCGTTTATGAGGCGCATCCCGCAGCCGGCGGAAAATACCCCGTCGTCATCGTGATTCCGGAAATCTTCGGCATGCACGAACATATCAAGGATGTCACCCGCCGCTTTGCCGGGGCCGGGTTTCTGAGCATCACCTTTGAGCCTTATGCACGGGAAGGGGGCGTATCGCAGTTGCCGGATATGGAATCCGTGATGAAAGTGGCCAATTCGGTGCCGGATGCGCGTGTCATGGGGGATCTGGACGCCATCACGGCCCACGCGGCAAAGCATCCGGCGGCGCGCGCCGACCGCATCGGCGTGACGGGATTCTGCCGGGGCGGGCTGTACACCCTGCTCTATGCCGCACACAGCCGGGAAATGAAAGCGGCAGTGGCCTGGTATGGCCAGATTCGGCCTGCCATAACGCCGGGCATACGTTCCATCGGGCCGCTTGATGTCGCGGAAAAAATCACCTGTCCGGTTCTTGGGCTGTACGGGGATGCGGATATGGGCATTCCCGCGGATGATGCAAGGCAGATGGCGGCAGCACTGAAATCCGCCGGAAAGACGGCCGAGTTCGTGCTGTATCCGGGTGCCCCGCATGCGTTCTTTGCGGACTACCGCCCAAGCTATCGGCCCGAAGCCGCCGCGGACGCCTGGACCCGCTGCCTGGCGTGGTTTGACAAGTATCTTAAAAAATAGCAAGGCAGAAGGTCCGGGACACGGGTTCCTCGGAACGCTGCGCGTTGCGGAATACCGCGGCGCGCCGTGAGACCGGGATCTTTCAGCCGGCTTGAAAGCAGAGGGTTGACAATACGCCGCGCATTCAGTATGTGAGGGGGAATCGCAACAAACACTCCGGCGGCAACCGCTGAAAGGTCCCAATACATGCAGCTTTACCGGGAAAATTACATCAATGCCCTGCAAACCGAACTGCTGGAGATGGTGGAAAAGCATCTGACGCCGGTGGCGATGCGTTACGGCTACAGCGAGGCGCCGCTCGAAGCCACCATCAAGTGGCGTCCCCTGGTGCTGGTGCTGGGAAACTACTCTTCCGGAAAATCGGCCCTGATCAATGAGTTTCTGGGAAGCAACATCCAGAAAACCGGGCAGGCGCCCACCGATGACTCGTTCACGGTTCTGACTTACGACGACACCGCCGCCCCCCGGGGTATCGTTCATGTGACGGAGGAGCGCGACGGCAATTTTATTCTCAATGACCCGGCGTATCCGTTTGAATCCATGAAAAAGCACGGTCAGCGGTTCATCTCCCATTTCCGGCTCAAAAAAGTAAATTCGCCTTTTCTGAAAGAAATGGCCATCATCGATACCCCCGGCATGCTGGACAGCGTCACCGAGCGGGACAGGGGCTACAATTACCAGGATGTCATCGGCGATTTCGCCCAGATCGCGGATCTGATTCTCGTCCTTTTTGACCCGCACAAGGCAGGAACCATCCGTGAAGTGCACACGAGCCTGCGGGAGACCCTTCCGGCGCGCACTTTCGAAGACCGGGTGCTTTTCGTGCTCAACCGGATCGACGAATGCGCCTCTCTCAACGATCTGCTGCGGGTCTACGGCACCCTGTGCTGGAACCTCTCGCAGATCACCGGCCGCAAGGATATCCCCATGATCCACCTGACCTATTCCCAGCGGGCCGGCATCGATTCGCGCAGCCGGATTGAAAACGATCTAAGCTATCTCCGGTACCTGGAAAACCAGCGGGAAGAGTTGAAAAAAGCGGTGATGGAAGCCCCGCGGCACCGCCTGGATCATCTGGCGGCCTTTGTGGAAACCCACTCGGAACGTCTCGGTCAGATGCTGCAGGCCCTGGTGAATTACCGCAGCAAGCGCGCAAGTTTTCGCATGAAAAACCTTTTCACGGGTGCGGTGCTGAGCCTAGCCTGCGCAGGGGCGGCCATCGGAATCCTGATGGCCTCCGGCATACCCGGAGGCCTGGATCCGATTTCTTTGATGCTGGCCGAAGGCCTTGTGTCCGCGGCTTTCTTTCTGCTCTGGTTTGCGGGTGTATGGAAATGGGCGCTTGGCCGCTTTCACAAAGGTCAACTGGAACACGCCGGGAAACTGGTTAACCTGGCGACGCAGACGCAGCAGGACAACTGGCAGGCGGTTCAGGGCAAGGTTACCGACTTTCTGGAAAAAAGCCGGGGAAATTTTTCATCGGGAACCGCAAAAAAAGATTTCGCGGCCATGCTGTCTGTTTTTCAAAAAGGCTCCCGGGAAATCCGGGAAGCCCTCAACGAACTTGCCGCCTTGCGCCCGGGAGAACCGGTAACGGCGCCGCCGGGCCCTTTTCTGGCATCCCTTGCGCTTGATTCAAAAGAAGCGGACAAAGCCCCTTAACAGGATTCAGCTTTTATGGGCTTGCAAAGCATACCAACGGGATTTAAGGAAGGGAGTCGCTTTCGATTTCATCCAGGCACGCCATGAAATCATCTGAAAACGCATCCAGAAGGATTTGCTCCCGGCCGAATTCCGAGATATCCTCCGGCTTGTTGTTTCCTGCGCCGTATTCCACGTGCCATCCCCTGCCCTTCAATTTCTGAATCACCGCATCCACCTGCTCACGGGTGGCGCCGCTGCCAAGATTTCCTTCAGCAAGAAAATATTTCATGCCATCATCCTTTCCAATGAGTTTTCACGTAAGGGTCAGGGGCCTTGAAGTATCCGGATCACCTTTCAAGGAACCGCCGGTATTCCACCATTCTGGAAAAAGCCTTTACCGCCCGCTCCGGGCTTTCGTAGAATACTCCCTTATACCGGCTGTCGCCGACGCCGTAAACGGTTCGGTCCTCGCATTCCTTCAGCAGGCTGACCCCGAAGATCGGCTTTTGACAGGTTTCCATCAAAGCGACGATGTGCCGGACATATTCGGTTTCAAACTTCACCAGCTCTTCGCCCATCGTGGCCAGGAACTCCGGCGAATACGTCGGATCGGCTTTGGATATGGATTCGGACAGTTTACTAGCCAGATTCCTTCGGCCCATGATGCCAAGATTGATCACCGCGTCGCACCCGTCCCATTTCATCAGGGCTTCCATGATACGGACGGGAATGGTCATGTCGTTTTCCCCGACGATGTCCACCGGGTTTGAATGGCTCCAGTAAGGCGGCAGGATGGAATTGATGTGATCGATCAGCTCCCGGGAAAGCTCCGGAACCGCGATATGGTATTCCGAGCACAGATCGGCCGTTACAACCCCCCACCCGCCGCCCAGCGTCATGATGGCGGCCCGGTTTCCCCTGGGTAGCGGCAGGGATGAAAACGCCGCCGACAGATCCAGAAGATCCATCGAACGTTCCACCTTGACGATGCCGGCCTGCCTGCAAACTGCGTCAAATATCCGGGCATCCGAGCTCATGGCTCCGGTATGGCTGGCCGCGGCCTTGTTTCCGGCAAGACTCTGCCCGCCTTTCATGAGAACGATGGGCTTGTTCCTGCCGACACGGCGGCAGCTTTCCAGAAACCGCCTGCCGTTCTTGACGCTTTCCACATACAGCATGACGGTCTGGGTTACGGCGTCCTTTTCAAAGGCGTCCACATAATCCTCAATGGCTACCATGGCTTCATTGCCGGAGCCGCAAAAGGCGCGAATCCCGATTCCCTGCTGCTCGGCAAACGCCAGAAGCTGGGTGCCCATATTTCCGGACTGGGCGACCACGGCCGTCGACCCTGGCTCCGGCATGACGTGGCTTCCGGTGCAATACAGATGAATGTGCGGATTGCAGATGCCCATGGTATTGGGACCGATCACCAGAATTCCGTTCAGGACGGCTTTTTGAACAAGCTGCTCTTCCAGGGACTTACCGGCCGGGCCGATTTCCGCAAAACCGGATGAGATCAGCAGCATATTGGTAATGCCCTTGGCCTTGAATTGCGGAATCAGATCCATGACGCCGGCTGCGGGGACTGTCACCACGGCAAGGTCGATCTTTTCCGGAACCTCCGCCACCGATCGGAATACCGGTCGGCCCGCGATGGTGCCGCCTTTGGGATTGACCAGATAAATCTCCCCCTTATACCCCCTGCCCGCTGTGATGGTAAAAAGCGTATGCCCCCATTTTCCGATCGCGGCGGAAGCCCCGACAAAGGCGATGGATCGGGGGTGAAACAGCGAGCCGATGGCGTAAGGATCGATGGCGGGTGGATATTTTTGCACTTCGGTCTCGGGGTTGAGGACAACGAGGGCATCCACGGCGCAAACACCGCCGTCCGCGGATACGAGCAAGGGGTTGATATCGATTTCGGAAATCCCGGGATGGGCCAGTGCAATCCGGGATAGGCCCATCAGGGTCTGAACCAGGGCATCCCGGTTGACGGCGGCCTCTCCCCTGAATGCTTCCAGAATTCGCGCAGCCTTGATTTCGCCGATCATTTCAAGGGCATCGGACGGGGCAAGGGGCGCCACCCGAAACGTGACATCGGAAAGCGCTTCGGTAAAAACGCCTCCCAGTCCCAGCATGATGACCGGACCAAACTGCCTGTCACGGAACAGGCCGGCAACCAGTTCGCGTTTTCCCTGAATAAACGGCTGAATGAGAAAACCCTCAAGCTCCGGTCCGGCTTCGGCCGCCATGGCCGTCGCCGCATCAAGCACCGCCCGGGAAGTGGACAGGTTCACCTTTACCAGTCCCCGCTCGGTTTTGTGCATCAGGGTGGCCCCCAGTGCTTTTACGACAACGGGAAATCCCATATCTTCCGAAATCGAAGCCGCATCCTTTACAGTCTGTGCGGTTTTTTCCGAAACCACCGGAACCCCGAAACCGGACAGCAGGATCTTGGACTCATATTCGTTCAGGGCATGCCTGCCCTGTGACAACGCTTTTTCAAGGACTTGCACGGATTACCTCCTTATTGAAATTTTTCGAAACTATAACCGAGGCATCGGGGTTTTGTCAATTTTTCAGGGCAAAGCAGCAAAGATATTCGGCGGCATTGCAAAATAAAGAAGGTTGTGGTTAGATGAAAGCCTGCCGGAAGCACCTCCTGGTTTTCCGCCTCCGGTGTCATTTCCTTAAACGCATGACTTTTTTCGATCCTTTTTCAAACCATGAAAATCTGCAGGAAAATAAATTTCGGACCGGTTACCGCATTTCAGCTCGGATACAGTCCGATCGGCCCGCCCCTGATGTCGGTTTACATGTATGTTGTGGACACTGTGTTGATTGATACGGCCCAGCGCCACCTGCGGACCGAAGTGATCGGGATGCTGAAATGCCATGGCCCCATAAAGCGGATTCTTTTAACCCATTACCATGAAGACCACAGCGGCAATGCCGCGCAGATCCGCCGAACGTTTTCCGCAGAGGTTCTGGGCCATTGCCTGACAGCCGAGAAAATGAACGGAAGGCTGAACATTCTCCCATACCAGCATCTGATATGGGGAAAAGCCGGCCGGGTACCGGTTGTCCCCCTTTGCGGCTCCATCGATACCGGCGGTTACCGCTTTCTGCCGGTTCACACCCCCGGCCACAGCAAGGACCATACGGTATATCTGGAAACCTGCAACGGCTGGCTGTTTTCCGGCGACCTCTACCTGGGGGATCGCATCAAGTACTTTCGTTCCGACGAAAAATTCCGCGACCAGATCAAATCCCTTAAAACCGTCCTGGCCCTTGATTTTAACGCGCTGTTCTGCGCCCATCACCCGATTCCGGAAGGCGGAAAAGCCAGATTGGCCGCCAAACTGTCCTTTCTGGAAGATTTTTACGGAAGGGTTTGGGATTTAAAACAGAAAGGGCTCAGCGAATCCGAAATCATCGCCCGGCTCGACCTGAAGCAGGACCGCCTTGTAAAATGGGTGACACTCGGCAACGCCTGCTTTGCCAACATGGTCAGATCCGTATTGGCCGAATAATTGGCCATGGCTTGCTTTTTGAATCAGTTGTGGTTATATTTTCAACCAATGCAGCGACAGGGTTGACGACATTGCAAAAAGTCCGGATACTGCGTTGCGCTGCATCCTGCGTCATTGCAGCGTACCCGAATTACGCTTCATTCCTTAGGATTTGCGCGCCTTGTCTGCGGCCTTTTTGCAAAGTCGTCCAAATTTCGACTTTTTACGAAGCCATCAAGGTTATTTTTTAACGTTTTTTTACAGCATCCATATATACAATGAAAATTCAAAACGAAAACATACCCAATCCCAAAGAGATTGAAAAGGAAATCGGCGAATTCCTTGCAAAGAAATTCGGGGGTTCGGTAAAGATGGTGTCCCAGGAAGCGCTCCCCCAGGAAAACATCCTGGATGCTTCCACCGATACTCCCAAAGCCGGGGAGTCGTTTCAATTCAATATGAAACCGGAAGAGCTCATTTCCTATCTCGACCAGTACATCGTCAAGCAGGACCATGCCAAGGCGGTTCTGGCAACCAAGATCTGCACGCATTTCAACCGAATCAAACACGCGAAATCCGCTGCCGATTCTGCGCATGACATGGTGGGAAGCATTAAGAACAATGTGCTGATGATCGGCCCGACGGGTGTTGGGAAAACCTATCTGATCAAGCTGATCGCCAAAAAAATCGGTGTCCCCTTTGTCAAGGGAGACGCCACCAAATTCAGTGAGACCGGCTATGTCGGCGGAGATGTGGAGGATCTGGTCCGGGACCTGGTCCGGGAAGCCGACGACAACATCGAGCTGGCGCAGTACGGCATCATTTATATCGATGAAATCGATAAAATCGCCGGCAGCAGGAACATGCTCGGCGCGGATGTATCCCGGACCGGCGTTCAGCGGGCGCTTTTAAAGCCCATGGAAGAAACCGACGTGGACCTGAAGGTTCCCCATGACCCCATCTCCATGCTTCAGGAAATCGAACGGTTCCGCAAAACCGGCAGCCGTGAAAAAAGATCGGTCAATACCCGAAACATTCTGTTTATCATGAGCGGGGCTTTCGGAGATCTGACGGAAATCATTCATCGCCGGATGACCCGCCAGAACATCGGTTTCGGAGCTTCGGTCAAAACCCACCAGGACCGACAGGATATTCTGCCCCATGTCAAATCCGAGGATCTGATCGAATTCGGGTTTGAATCCGAATTCGTCGGCCGCCTTCCCGTCCGTGCCGTTTTTGAACGGCTGACGGAGAAAGATTTGTTCGAAATTCTCAAAAACCCCAACAATCCGGTCATCCTGGGCAAGAAACTGGATTTTGCAGCCTATAACATCGATATCAAATTCGATGATGCAATTTTAAGAATCCTGGCGCAAAATGCGTTCATGGAAAATACCGGAGCAAGGGGGCTGGTGAGCGCGGTGGAAAAAGCCCTGCTCCTGTTCGAGCGCTGCCTGCCGTCCTCGGATGTAAAAAAATTTCCGGTTACGTTATCCGTTCTGAATTCACCCGAAGAGGCCCTCTCAAGGCTCATGGACATGGAAAACAACCATGCGATCCTGGAAGAATTCGACAGACTGGCAAAAGATGAACGCGCCGCCATCAAGACTTACCTTCACGACAACCGCAAGACGCTTTCCGAAAAATACGGCCTGACCCTGACCCCGTCCAGAACGGACATCGTCACTGCTTTTTATTCCAAAAACGTGATGGATGTGGGACGGATCATCCAGAAAGTCAAATCCTTGTATGATGAAATCAAGAAAATGGAGCTGTCCTTTTACAAAAAACACGACATCAATATCGTGCTGGAAGACGACGCCGTTGATTTCATTATCGAACAACTGGCCAATCCAGCGATTCACCTTGCGGATTTTGAACGGCAGCTTTCCATCGATTTTGAACTTGGCCTCAAACTGGTCCGGGAGAAGACCGGTAAAAACCGGTTTTTCATCACCCGAAAAGCCCTGCTGGAACCGGAAACCTTTATCAGCAAACTTATCCAGGATGAGCTTCGGGGAGCTGCGCTGACCCTGCCCGATACCCGGACACGCTAAAAAACAACTCCCACCCGCAACCTTAAAAAACTGAAAGACATTTCATGATCGGTATATCCAAACTCTATTGCGGCACGGTTGAACCTTCGGACGCCCTTCGCTACAACCGGATGTCAACCTCCCTGCCGTCTCATCTGCTCCAGTTTTCAAGCGACAAGAAACCGGTGGTGGTCTGGAACATGACCCGCCAGTGCAATCTGCGCTGCGTCCACTGCTACGCCCATGCCAAGGACCATGCCACATCCGATGAGATGACCACGGCCGAAGGCAAAACCCTGATCGATGATCTGGCGGCTTTCGGCTCCCCGGTAATTCTTTTTTCCGGCGGGGAGCCCCTTGTCCGCAAAGACCTTCCGGAGCTTGCCGACTACGCGGTCCGGAAAGGCATGCGCGCGGTCATCTCCACCAACGGCACCCTGATCACGGCGGAAATCGCCCGAACCCTCAAAGCCATCGGCCTGTCCTATGTCGGCATCAGCCTGGACGGCATGGAAGAAGTCAACGACCGGTTCCGGGGCGTCAAGGGCGCTTTTGAGGCCGCCCTGAACGGCATCCGCAACTGTCAGGAAGCCGGCATCAAGGTCGGCCTGCGGTTTACGATCAACAAATTCAATTCCGGAGAGATACCCGGCATTTTCAGACTTCTTGAAACCATGAACATCCCCAGGGCCTGTTTTTATCATCTGGTATATGCCGGACGGGGTTCCAAACTGGTCGCGGAGGATTCCACCCGCGAAGAAACCCGGGCCATCGTGGATCTGATCATGGATGAAACCAAAAGACTGCACGACATGGGGCTTGCCAAGGAAATCCTGACCGTGGACAACCACGCTGACGGCCCCTACGTGTATCTGCGGCTGCTCGGGGAAAATCCCGAAAGGGCCGCGGAAGTTCTGGCGCTTTTGAAGATGAATGAAGGCAACAGCTCGGGAAGGGGCATCGGCTGCGTAAGCTGGGACGGAGAGGTTCATGCCGATCAGTTCTGGCGGCATTACAGCTTCGGCAATGTCCGCAAGCGGCCGTTTTCCGAAATCTGGTCCGATCTTTCCAATCCCCTCATGATGCGGCTGAAAGACAAAAAGCCCTTTGTTACGGGAAGGTGCGCGACCTGCCGCTGGCTGGATGTCTGCGGCGGGAATTTCAGGGTCCGGGCCGAAGCCG
>JBBIPX010000064.1:0-18061 GCA_037442625.1 Desulfobacteraceae bacterium | reverse complement strand
CTAAGGGTCCGGACCGGATGTTCTTGCAGCCTTTTTACAGCGCCCGTATCCGGTATACGGCAAGAAGCAGCACCACCAGCCCCAGGATCAGGGCAACCCAAAGCTGATCCGTATCGAATCGTTTGAACATCCGCAGCGCTTCCCTGTCTTTCTGATCCATACCCTGCAAAACGCCTGTTTTTCAGCCATCCCGGACAGATCCCGGATACCCCGGATTAATGGAAGGGTCAAAACAAATTAATGATGGAAAGGTATCGGCAGGCTGTATCTCTTATTCGCCGGGTTTCAGCGAAAGATGTTTCAACGGGGCCCGCTGCAGGAGCCGAAAGTAATGTGGCGGAGAGAATCGGCGGTTTCCGGTGCGCCGCCCTGCGCACACTGATTCAAGATCGCATCAAGGTTTGCCGCCTGATACCCGGACATCTCATCAAAAGCCAGTCCGCAACGCCTTGTTTCGATAAATCCTTTTGAATTGTCATCCCGGACGTTGTAAACCAGTTTGCAGTGAAGGTCGGGCAGATTAAACCCTTGCGGAGAACTGAATATATCCACATGGATATTTTCCGGCAACTCGCTATAGTTCTGAACGGTGGATAATGTCAGCGAAACGCCGCCCTTGCTGATATCCGTAATCCAGCCGATCCGATCGAACCGCGGCCTGAAGGTGATGAAAACCCGATCTTTCAATTCAAATCGTTCGTGCCGCCGCCGTTCCGCGCCTTTTTTATCCACAGCCTTACCCCCTCTCCCGTATTTTCAAACCAACTTCCAAAAGGGAGCCCATTTCGCCGCCCTTTCCAAACATTGTGGATTTTAAGCATACCGGTTTGCTCTGATATTTCGATAAAAAAACCTGTTGCCGCCAATCGGGATTCTATATTTAGGGGTGGCGGCAAAAAAATGTATTCCTTTCTTTATTCCCCCAGGATTTCACCATGATGTTTTTAAGGCTGTTCCTGTTCGATCATTGTTATCGGGCCGGTCGTATTCTCCGGTATCAGAAGCGCCTTTTTCTCCTCAAACTGCAACAATTTGTATTTTTCCATTTCCATGTGCATGACATTTATTTTCAACCGGTACTGAAGATATATCCACCAGATCAGGGTCACAAATACGATTCCGAACAAAATGGCGGGGATCCACCAGAATTTGGCCAGCCATGCGGTGGTGACGCTTCCGGCGAATTTGACGACTTCCGGGATATACCATAACAGAAACAGTACGCAGACCAGAAGAAGCATGAACCAGATCACATTGATCTTGCTCAGCCGGTTCATAGCCAGAATCCACGGGCTGGCATTATCGTCATCGCTCTTGAAATCCGGTTCTATGGTCTGGAAGTATGCCTTGGTGATCAGGGTGACCAGAAAGAATATGCCGATCGGCGCACCGATGGAAAGCAGAATCCAGCCCTTCCACGGGAACTGGTGCACAATCGTCTCATCGCTGATCAGAAGATAGATCTGCTGGTTGTTGTACATGCTGTTTCGCGTACTCACGGCAATCCGTTCGTTCGCCCGCAGTTTTTCCGGATGGTCGATGTACAGCCTGGCCATTTCTTCGGTGATCGGGGTTTCAATATGATTTTTTTCATTAAGCTGATAAACAACGGTGCAGGCGAAAATAAACAATTCCAGAATGACGATCGATGCGGCGATCAATCGCAATATCTTGTCACGGTTGGACACATCAATTTTTTCGTTCATACGCAATCATTCAATGGGGGTTACGTGTAAAAAATAGGATCGGGTTCGGCCGTTTGCCTTCATGTAAAACCGGATCTTTTGATGCCGACAATACCACCGAGCGACAAAATAATCAAATCGTGATTGACGATACGCGTCTTTTATCGGACTCGGGCTTGACAGGGACAGTGAATTCCGTTTACGGCGATATCGCGGCTGATGACAGGAGGCGGGGCAAGTCCCTGATTATGAAACCGGTATGAGCGGGCATTTAGAAGGGGCTTTCAATTAAAAAGCCTGAGGCTCGTGCGAAGAAATTTGAACAGCCGTTTCGTGAAACGGTGCTACGCCGGAAATCCCGGTTCCTTGCGCCTGGACTTCTCTTTGAAGCCTGCTGCATAGAGAAGTCCGGAAGGCGGCGTATCAAAACAGTGATTTCATTCAGGGCAGCATTTGCCTTGCAGCTTCCTCCATCCAGCGGAAAACCGAATCGGGAACAATGCCCAGTACCAGAAGAGATGCCGCCAGCACCCCCCCCCAGACGGCGCTGAAGCTTCGCGGCACCTGCTGCGCCTCCTGGGTCCCGTCGCTTTCCTGGGTGTAGGCGTGGCGGACGATGTTTAAATAATAATAAATGGAAATGGCGGTGTTCAGAGCCGCAACAATGATCAGCCAGTTGTAGCCCCGGTTCCAGGCCGCGGTCAGCAGAAAGAGCTTTCCCATGAACCCGGCGGTGGGCGGCAGTCCAACCAGGGCAAATGCGCCGACTGCAAGGACAAAGGCAAGATACGGCGCCCGCTTGTAAAGACCGTTTAAATCATCGAGCTTCAGGTTCCTGCCGTCCGTGGACAGACTGCAGATCACCCAGAAGCAGGTAAGATTCATCAGAAGATATATGAGGCTGTAAAAACCGGCGGCGGAGAGCCCGGCGGCATTTGCAGCCACCAGTCCCACCAGCACGTATCCGGCATGGGCCACGCTGGAATACCCCAGAATCCGCTTAACGTCGGTCTGGATCAGGGCGGCCAGATTTCCGAATGTCATGGAAGCTGCCGACAGCACGGCCATGACGGTGATAATTTCGATTTCAGGCTTTAAAAGTGAGACCAGCCGGATCAGGATGACCACGGCCCCGAGCTTGGGAAGGGTGGCGGCAAATGCGGCCGTCTCGTTGCTGGTGCCGTCATAGACATCCGGGCACCAGAAATGAAACGGAAACAGGGCCAGCTTAAAGAAAAAGCCCACCATGAAAAGGGTGATTCCCGTAACCGCAAGGGGGGAATCAGCCCATGCCCAGGACTTTGCGGCCAGAAGATTCAAATAAGTGGTGTGCTGGGAGGCCAGGATGTAGGAAAGGCCAAAGAGCGCAATGGCGGTTGCGGCGGCGCCGAACAAAATATACTTGATTCCGGCTTCGGCGGCGCGCGGATCCCCCCCCCGGATCGGAATGATGGCATACAGGCTGTAGGATGCAATCTCGAGCGATATGTAAATGGTGATCAGCTCCGCGGAGCTTGCCATCAACATGAGACCGAGGGAACTCATGGCAAAAAACAGAAAATAATCCGCCCGCTGGTCGTCTTTTACGGTCGGGGCGGACATGGCATTCAGGGATGCAATGGCGAACCCGAGTGCCACGGCCATCTTGAAAAATTGGGACAGCCCGTCCACCTGGTAGGCATCCCAGAACAGGTGACCGGAGCGCTTCATGCTGAATGCGGCCGCTGCAATGCCGAGCGCGGCGGCCCAGGGCAGCCAGCCGATGCCGAAGATCCCCATATTTTCAGTTCCCGGTTTTTTCAGGGTCTGAACGAACAGTCCAAGGACAATCAGGATCTGAACCAGTTCCGGTAAAAGAAGCATAAAATCAACCTTCACAAGGGTCTCCTTTTTCAGCGTGACACAGAAAACAGTCCGGCAAAAACGCCTTTCTGTGTTTTGGGCGCAACTTTGGTCTCAACAACGGCCGGCGTGGGTTTCGGAGCAAAGCGCACCAGTACCCGGTTCAGCGTGGGGTCGATGGCTTTCAGGGTCAGCGCCGGCGAAAGTCCGATATAAAAAACCAGTATGGCCAGCGGGACAAGATAGCTCCATTCCCGAAGGTTCAGATCCTTCCAGGCGCTGGCCTGCGATGGCTCTCCCCATGCCAGTTTCTGGCCGAGTCTCAGCATGTAGGCGGCTCCCAGCATGACACCGGGAATTACGGCGGCTCCCACCCAGGGTTTCGCCGAAAAAACGCCGATCAAAACCAGTAACTCGCCGACAAAACTATTGGTCCCCGGAAATCCGAGGGAAGAAAGGGCAAAGAGGCCGAAGAAAAACATGTAGGCCGGCAGGTATTTTCCAAGTCCCATATTTTTGACGATTTCACGGCTGTGGCTGCGTTCGTAAACGGCCCCGACCAGCATAAATAAGGCCCCCGTGGTAATGCCGTGATTCAGCATGACCATGAGCGCGCCCTGAAATCCCCTCAGGGTGAATATAAAAATCCCAAGGGTCACAAATCCCATATGGGCCACGGAGGAGTAGGCGATCAGCTTTTTCATGTCTTTCTGGCCAAGGGCCACAAAGCCGCCGTAGAGAATGGATGCAATGGAAACTGCGATCATCATGGGTGCAAAATAAACGCTGGCATCCGGGGCCAGGGGAAGACAGAACCGCAGAAAACCGTAAGCCCCCATCTTGAGCAGGATGGAGGCCAGCAGTACGCTGCCTGCTGTGGGCGCCTCGACGTGGGCGGCCGGAAGCCAGGTGTGAAAGGGAAACATCGGCACCTTGATGGCAAAGGCCAGCGCCATTGCTAGAAATACCCAGAACTGGAACCGGAAGGAAAATGTCTGCTCCGTCAGATCCGGTATCGAGAAAGTACCGCCGACCTTGTAAAAGGCGATGATGGCGACAAGGAGCAGGGTGCTGCCGGCAAGGGTGTAGAGAAAGAACTTGACGGATGCGTAGCGCCGCTCCGGACCGCCCCACACGGCAATCAGCAGAAACATCGGAACCAGCATGGCTTCCCAGAAAATATAGAAAAGCACCAGATCCAGGGCCAGAAACACGCCGATGCAAGCTGACGTCATCAAGAGCAGGCTGAAATGAAATTCCTTGACCCGTTTGGAAATATAGGACCAGGAGCACAGCACGCACAAGGGCAGGAGCAGTACGGTCAGGAGCACCATCAACAGGCTGATGCCGTCCATTCCCAGATAATAGGTCAATCCCCATCCGGGAATCCACGCGATTTTTTCAACAAACTGGTATCCGGGCGTCGTCAGGCTGAACCGAAACAGGGGAAGGGCGAGAACCACCTCGGCGATGCCGGCAAACAAGGTAAAGACCCGGACCGTTTTCTCATTTCTTAGAAACGGCAGAACAAAACAGGCGGCTAATGGGAAAAATGTCAAAATGGATAAAATCGGCATTGTGGTCTGACTCATTCGTTCTCCGTTCGACGAACAATTGCAATAAACATTTTATGGGGCCAAGGGTCGGGCGATTCGGTGCCTTTCCCGTTCCATCTCTTAACCGCCGGCACCCTGAGCTTGCAACCCGTTATAAAAACCAGATCAGGGCAAAGACGGTCAGGCCGACAACCAGGGCCGCGGCCAGATAATCCTGAAGGCGTCCGGTCTGAGCCAAGGAAGCCGCCCGCCCGATTTTTTGCACCGTATAGGCCGATCCGTCCACCACGCCATCGATGGCGGCTTTGTCAAACCAGGCCGAACCGGCAGCGATCTTCAGCATGCCTTTCAGGCCGCCGATGCGGTAAAATTCACTCCACCAGACATCGATGACTTCGATCGGGCGGCGGGCAACGGCAAGAACCGCGCGGCCGACCATCCGGTAGAAGAAATCGAAATCCAGATTCAGCTTGGCTTCCGGTTTCAGTTTGTTGCGCATGAGGTAAAAGCCAAGGCCCGTAAAGCCGAGCAGCAGCGAAGACTGAAGCACATGCCACGGCGTGTAGGGCACATATTCCACGGCATGGGGAAGCAGCCTGTACAGAAAGTTTGGGTAAATGCCGATGAAAAAGCAGAGAAATCCGCCGATGCCCATGGCAATGTACATATTCAAGGGGATGGGGGCCAGTTCCATCCCCGGGTCTTCCTTGGAAAAAAAGGCAAAATACGGCAGCTTGATGCCGACGGAGAGAAAAGTGCCGACCGCGGCGATTTCCATGCCGATGGCAAGCCACGTGTGATGGGCTTCGGCAGCCCCGGCGATGGTGATGGTCTTGCTGACGAAACCGGAGAAGAAAGGCACCCCGGAAATACTGACTGCGGCGATCATGTACCAGAAACAAACCATGGGAAGGCGTTTGAAAAGCCCCCCGAGTTCCGTCAGTTTGGAGGTGCCGGCGGCATACAGCAGGGTGCCGGCGCTCATGAAGAGAAGCCCCTTGTAAAGAATGTGGGCATAGGCATGGGCGCAGGCCCCGTTGATGGTCATGGCGGTGCCGATGCCGACTCCGGCGACCATGTAGCCGACCTGGGAGACGATGTGATAGGCCAGAATCCGGCGGGCGTCGTTTTCAATGGTCGCGTAGACAACGCCGTAAAGGGTCATCAGGGTTCCCATGACGCCCAGGATCTCAAAGCCCGAAAAGCCGCGAAGCAGCACGTAGACGGCTGTTTTTGTGGTGAATGCGCTCATGAATACGGCGCCGGTGACGGTGGCTTCCGGGTAGGCATCCGGCAGCCAGGCGTGCAGCGGAATGACGGCAGCGTTCACGCAAAAGCCGATCATGATCAGATAATCATAAAACTGCGCGGCTTCCGGCGCCACGGCGTCGAAGGCCCAGGAACCGGTAGCCTTGAAGCGCAGCAGAAGCCCGGCCAGAAGCATCAGCCCGCCGAGGGTGTGAAACAGAAAATACCGGAAACCGGCTCTCGTTGAGGCCGGAACCCGCCGGAGCCATACCAGAAACGTGGATGAGACGCTCATCATTTCCCAGAAAATGAACAGGGTGGGATAATCGGCGGCAAAAACGGAGCCGAACGCGCCGGTTATGTACATCAGGGCGGCGACATGCTGGGCGCGATCCTTGATATGAAAGGCGAAGATAAATCCGATGACCGCCTGAATGGCAAATACATGGGCAAAGACCAGAGACAGGGCGTCCACGCGGCCCAGGGTCAGGGTCATTCCCAGATAATGGAGCGTTGCGTGGACCCCCTGGGGCATGGTGAGCACGCTCAGGACGGCCAGGGATGCGGCGATGGGCGGAAACCATCTGCCGATTCTGATCGGCAGGAAAATAACGATCAGCGCGCAGCCGGCAAAGAGGATGGAGGGATGGATAAACGCTGTCACTTTGCCTCCTTAAGGGATGCAGATGAATTATTTCTCGTATTTTTCATAAAAGTTCACCTCTTTTCCCAGAAAGGTGTGTGCGGCCCCCTTGGCCAGCCTGGCCAGGGCCACGGCAACTCCCAGACCGAAAACAGCCCAGAAACCGGGGATTCTTTCCGCTTCAAAATGCGGATGCGGCGAAGATATCAGGAAGTTTAGCCCAAGCAGAACGGCCAGCACCGCGTACATGGCCTTTTTCAGAATAGGTGCTTCCATAAACCGTTTAAGAAAAGACATGGCTGCTCCTGTATCAAAACCCTTTGATGGTCTGGATAAACTGGATAAATATCTGGGGGTACAAGCCCAAAAACACCGATACCAGGGCGGTGAAGCAAAGCGGCACCACCATGGTCATGGGCGCCTCCGTGAAATGGGAGTGGTCAACGCCGGCGGCCGGCGCCTCGAAAAACGCCTTGAAAATGATCGGCGTGAAATAAGAGGCGTTCAGGATCGTACTGGCCAGCAGGGCTACCATGAAAACCATATAATGGGCGCTGACGGCACCGTTTATCATGTACCATTTGCTGACAAACCCGCACACGGGCGGTACGCCGATCATGGAAAGGCTGGCCACGGCAAAGGCGCCGAACGTCCAGGGCATTTTCCGGCCCAGTCCGGACATGAGGCTGATCTTTTTGTTGTGGGTCGCCACGTAAATAGCACCGGCGGCAAAAAAGAGGGTAATCTTGCTGAAGGCATGGTGGGCGATATGGGCAAGCCCTCCGGTAATGGACTGCGGGGTCAGCATGGAAACGCCCAGCACCACATAGGAGAGCTGGCTGACGGTGGAATAGGCCAGCCGGGCTTTCAGATCGTCCTTGGTCAGGGCGATGATCGATGCCGCAACAATGGTAAAGGCGGCAAAACAGGCGGTGACAAACCCGAGATTCAAATCCGTCATGAGCTTGACCCCGAAACCGGACAGGAGAATGCGGCTGACGGAAAACACCCCGGCTTTGACGACAGCAACGGCGTGCAGCAGGGCGGAAACCGGCGTTGGCGCAACCATGGCCGACGGCAGCCAGTTGTGAAAGGGCATGATGGCGGCCTTGGCAAGCCCCGCGATATACAGGAAATAAGTGATCTGAACCAGAACGGGATTGGCGGTGGCCGGAAAAATGCCGGTGGTCATGTCCCCGAGCTTGAAATCAAGAGTTCCGCACAGCACATAGGTCATTACCATGGCCGGAAGCAGAAAGAGCTTGGATGTTCCCATGAGATAGACCAGGTATTTCCGGGCACCTTCGAATCCCTCTGCATCCTGGTGATGCGCGACCAGGGGATAGGTGAAAACGGTGATGACTTCGTAAAACAGATAGAGGGTAAAGATGTTGGCGCTCAGCGCCACCCCTTCAGCCCCGAAGATGGCAACGGCGAAACAGAAATAATAGCGGGTCTGGGCGTGTTCGTTCAGGGAGCGCATGTAGCCGATGTTGTAAGATGTGGCCAGTATCCAGAGAAAGGAGGCCACGATTGCGAAAATCATCCCGAGCCCGTCCGCGCAGAACTTGACCTCGATACCGGGCAGGATTTCAAATAGCTTGAAAACCAGGATCTTGCCCTTTAACACCTGGGGCGCGAACGTCATCACCGATGCAAAGGTCAGAATGCCGGCGACAACGGAGACGGTTTCCCGCTGATTGATGTTTTTGCGCAGCAGCCAGACAAAAAGCGGGGACAGGCCGGTAATCAGAATCGGCAGAAGAAGAGTTGGGCTTTCAGTCATCATCCCTTTATCCCTTTAAGGTTGCGATATCGGCGATATCGGTGGTTCCGAAACGCCGGGATACGATCAGGATTATGGCAAGCACCAGCGTGGCTTCCGCTGCGGCCAGCCCCATTACCAGAAGCGTGCCGAGCTGCCCCAGTTCATCCACGGCCGGCGTCAACCGGCTGCTGGCAACCAGCGCAAGGCCTGCGCCGTTCAGCATCAGTTCGACGGATATCAGCATTCCGACAAGACTCTTGCGGCCGGTGATGCCGTAAAGACCGAGGCCAAAGAGTATCAGGGCCGCAAGATGGTAGCATACCAGATAATTCATTTGGCTTTTCTCCTCTCAAAACCCAGAAGTACGGCCCCTGCCATGGCGACGAACAGGACGGCCGAAATCAGTTCAAATGAAAGCGCAAACGGGCCGGTCAAAAACTCGCCAAGCCTGCCCAGGGTGACTTCGGGTTTCAGCGCAATGGCCTTGGGCATATGGCGGATCACCACGGCCGCCAGCACCAGAGTCGAAAACGCGGCCGCCCAGATCCCGAGAAAGCCCCGGCCGGACCGCCTGCTTTCGGTGCCGGATTCGCCTTCGGTTGTCCGGGTCAGCATGATGGCGAAAAAAATCAGGACCGTTACCGCGCCCACATAAATCAGTATCTGCATGAAGGCAAGAAACGGGGCCGCCATGAGAAGATACATTCCGGCAACGCCAAAGAGCGTGATGATCAGTCCGGACAGTGCCCGGACCAGGCTTTTGGCCAGAACGGCAACGGCGCCGCCGCAGATGATGAATGCCAGATACAGCCCGTACGCCGGGTGAATCCCCATTATCTGAATCCCTAAAAGCTGATCCATGGTTCTCCTTTTACGCCGCCTTTCTGAGTTTTGCGGGGGATTTCGCACGGTCCCTGAGCCGTCGCAGCAGATCGAATTCAAAATCCGCACGGGATGCGCCGGCCAGATACACATCGCTTGAAAACGTCAGGGAAGACACCGGGCAGACCTGCACGCACAAACCGCAGAGGCTGCAAAAATTGTAGTTGAGGGCAAAGCCGTCCAGCACCCGGAGCGTCTTGTCCGCAGCATGAATCGGCTCTCTTGCCTTGGATCCGGGCAGGGGCACTTCGGATATCAGCAGCAGTTCGCGGGCCGCTTCCCCGCTTTCCGCACCGGGCAGATGCCCATCGATCCGGATACAGCCGGACGGACAGGTTTCCTCACAGCGCCTGCAGACGATGCAGAGCGGTTTGTTGGAATCGTCCGGATACGGCACTAGATCGATATGGCCCCGGTAGGAATCCAGATTGGTGACTTCCTGCCGCGGATAATGCACGGTAATCCAGGGTCTGCAGAACTCTTTTCCCGTGACCTTCAGGCCGACGATCAGACTCCAGAGCCCCTTCATGGTTTTTTGAATCGTTGTCATCCTACCTCACAAGGTTGATCATCAAAGCGGTTCCGATCAGGTTGATCAGGGATAGCGGAATCAGCCACTTCCAGCAGACGTTCAGGAGCTGGTCGAACCGGACCCTGGGATACGTCCAGCGAAACCACATCATGATAAGGATCAGGGTGTAGATTTTTCCGAGCATCCACCAGTGGCCGGGCAGAAACGGACCGCTCCATCCGCCCAGAAAAAGGACGGAGGCCACCGCGCAGACCACGATCATGTAGGAATATTCCGCCAGGAAAAAAAGGCCGAACCCCATGCCGGAATATTCCGTATGGAATCCCGCGGTCAGTTCGCTTTCCGCCTCAGGCAGATCAAATGGCGCCCGGTTGGTTTCCGCCAGGGCGGATACAAAAAAGATGAGAAAGGCCAGGGGCTGGGAAAACACATTCCAGGACAGGAGGCCGCGGGTTGTCTGTGATGCCGTGATTTCCGTAAAATTCAGGGACCTGCAGGTGAAGGCGACTGCAAGAACGGAAAGCAGCAGCGGAATTTCATAGGCCACGGACTGGGCCACGGCCCGGGCCGCTCCCAGAAGCGCGTATTTGTTGTTGGAACCCCAGCCGGCCAGACACAGGGCCAGTACATTCAGGCCGGAAAAGGCCAGCACCAGGAGCAGCCCCAGGTTGACATTCAGTCCCACCAGGTGGGGGCCGAAGGGAATGGGCAGCAGGCAGACGGCGACCGGGGCAAAGGAGAGCAGCGGCGCGGCCCAGTAAAGGATGCGGTCCGCGCCCCTGGGCATGACAAGCTGTTTGCCCACCAGTTTCAGGGCATCGGCCAGCGGCTGCAGCAGTCCGTGGGGACCCACCTCAAAGGGGCCGGGCCTTCTTTGAATAAAGCCTGCCACCTTCCGCTCCACATAAACAAGTATCAGGCCGTTCAGCGCGATAAAAGTCAGAATGGCAACCAGCGCCACCAGAAGGTACACCAGCGGATTTGTCAGAAGCTGGAGAAGTTGCGTCATCGGTCAATCTCCGGTATCACAAGGTCAAGACTTCCCAGAATGGAAACCGCATCCGCCAGAATCGTCCCCTGGGCCAGTTCCGCGAACACATGCAGATTCGAATACCCAGGGGCCCGCAGCTTGAGGCGGTAGGGCCTGGCGGATCCGTCGCTCAGAAGATAGACGCCGATTTTCCCTCGGGCGCCCTCCACCGCATAATAGACTTCCCCCTTGGGCGGAAGAAAGCGATCCGGCAGATCGGGATTGATGAAGGGGCCGTCCGGAATCGCGTCCAGGGCCTGTTCGATAATGCGAACGCTCTGCGTCAGCTCCGCCATCCGGACATCGTACCGGTCCATGGCATCCCCGTTTTTCCCGACCGGGACGTCAAAGTCAAATTTGTCGTAAACCGAGTAGGGTTCGAAACGGCGGACATCGTAAGCCACGCCGGAGCCGCGAAGCACCGGACCTGTGGCCCCGTAGCGCCTGGCCATCTCGACCGGAAGCGCGCCGATGTCCTCGCACCTTCCCCGCAGGATCATGTTTCCGGTGACCAGGTCTTGGTACATGGGAATCCGGGTCTTGAACCGCTCGATGAAGCCGCGGGTCCGGATCAAAAAAGTCTCCGAAAGATCCGCAGAGACCCCGCCGAATCTGTAATAGCAATAGGTAAGCCGGGAGCCTGTCGGGATCTGGAGGATGTCCATGAGCATTTCCCGGTCGTCGAAGGCATACAGAATCGGAGTGAATCCGCCAAGATCCAGCACATAGGCGCCCCACCACAACAGGTGCGAAGAGATGCGGTTCAGCTCGCAGGTGATGACCCGGATGTATTCGGCGCGCTCCGGGACCTCAAGGCCCATCAGCTTCTCCACCGCGCCCACGTAAGCCCAGTTCCATGCCAGCGCATGCAGGTAGTCGACTCTTCCCATGTTGGGCAGGTACTGAACGTAGGTCTTGACCTCGCCCATTTTCTCGTGCATCCGGTGAACGTATCCCAGGACAGGTTCTGCCCTTTTCACGTATTCACCGTCCAGCTCCACGATGACCCGGAGCACGCCGTGGGTGGAGGGATGCTGCGGGCCAAGATTCAGAACCAGGGTATCGCCTTCTGACTTGCCGAGGGCCGAAAACCGGGATGAATAGTAGTCGCCGTTGAGACTAAAAGAGGGTTTATCCAGCATCAGCCTGACCTTCATCTTCAAAAACGCCGTATTGTTCAAAATACCGTTTTCCCAGTTTAAGCGCCAGATTCCGTCTGGAGCAGTCCGGACAGACGGCTGCATTGGGCGGCGGAATCAGATGCTCTCCCATGCGTTCCATGACCTGCTTGAGATCGATCACCGGGCCGAAGTATTTTCCGCAGGATGTGCATTTCGGCAGTTGGACGCGGGAGGCGATTTTTCCGTGCAGAATGATCCGGCGTTCTCCGTCCACGTCTTCCATGGCGATTTTCTTCACCGGACAGATCTGGACGCATGCCCCGCAGCCGATGCAGAAGGTCGAAGCCTTCTGAAAGGCGGTATCCACGTGTATGGCCGTGCCTCTGCCGGCCAGGGACAGCGTCCTTCCGGTGACCGCCTCGCAGGCCCGGGTGCAAAGACCGCACACCACGCAGTCGTCGTTTAAGGGAGAGAACCGCTCCAGATCACAGTTGTAATCTGCGGCCAGACGCTGCAGCTCCGGTGATGTGGGGCATCTGGCCATCAGAAGTTCGATGATCAGTTTCCGTCCATGACGGACTTCCGGGGAATCGGTCACGACCTCTGCGTCCCGTCTCAGCGGGAAATTGCAGGCGGTCACGAATTTGGGCCACTTGCCTTCAATCACCTGCACGGTGCACAGCCGGCACATGGCCGCGGCCTCCAGCGCAGGGCTGTCGCAAAGCGTCGGGATGAATACGCCGTTTTCCCTTGCCAGCTCCAGGATGGTCTGGCCGGCCTTTGCGGTAACTGCTTTACCGTTTAATACGATGTTGAGGACTTTCATCTGGGGGTGTCCTTGTGATGATGACGGATAAAAATGTTGTCACATGATTTTGACGCTTCTGAATTTACAGTTTTTGTAACATTCCATGCATTTGATGCACAGGGACTGATCAATGACATGCGTTTTTTTCTTCTCACCGGCAATGGCCTTGACCGGGCATTTGGATTTGCAAAGTCCGCAGCCGGTGCAGGTTTCCGGATCAATTTCATAGTGGAACAGGGGCTTGCAGACGCCGGCCGGACATTTCTTGTCCCGGATGTGGGCATCGTATTCTTCCCGAAAATACCGGATCGTGGACAGGACGGGATTGGCAGCCGAGGTGCCGAGGCCGCACAGCGAAAAATTGTTGGTGAATCGGCCGATTTCATCCAGCAGCTCGACATCGCCTTCACGCCCCTCACCCTGGGTGATCCGGTTCAGTATTTCCCGCATCCGGATCAATCCTTCCCGGCAGGGCGTACACTGTCCGCAGGATTCCTCGACCAGAAAATTGACAAAATACCGGGACACTTCGATCATGCAGGTGTCTTCGTCCATGACGATCATGCCGCCGGAACCCATGATGGACCCAGCTTCGGCCAGCTTCCCGTAGCCCACGTTGATATCGGGAATCTTATGCGGGATGGGAATGCACCCGCCCGAAGGCCCGCCGGTCTGAACACCTTTCAAAGCCCGCTTGTTGGGAACGCCGCCGCCGATACCGTAAACGATTTCCATCAGCGAAATGCCCATGGGAACTTCAACCAGGCCGATATTGTAAACGTTTCCGGTCAGCGCGAACACCTTGGTCCCTGCGGATCGCTCCGTGCCGTAAGACTTGTACCAATCCCCCCCCCTGTTGACGATGTCCGGAATGTTGGCGTAGGTTTCCACGTTGTTGAGATTCGATGGGCTGTCCCGGAATCCTTTTTCAACGGAACGGATGTATTTGGGACGGGGTCTGCCGACTTTTCCCTCCAAGGACGCCATCAAGGCGGAGGACTCCCCGCAGATAAAGGCGCCTGCGCCCGTCGAGATGGTCACCTTGAAATCAAAACCGGTTCCCATGATGTTTTCACCCAGAAGACCCAGCGCTTCCGCCTGACGGATGGCGGAGGTCAGGGTTTTCACGGCCAGCGGATATTCGGCCCTTACGTACATGTAGCCGCGGTTGGACCCGACGGCATAGGCACAGATGGCCATGCCCTCCAGAACACTGTGCGGGTCACCCTCGAGCAGTGACCGGTCCATGAAGGCTCCGGGATCCCCCTCGTCCGCATTGCAGATGACAAAACGGGTGCCTTCCTGCTTGGCGCAAGATTCCCATTTAAGTCCCGTAGGAAAGCCCGCGCCGCCGCGGCCGCGAAGCTTTGAGTTGGCGACTTCATCGATCACCTGCTCCGGCGTCATCCGGGTCAGGGCCTTGGCAAGGGCCGAATAACTACCGTGGAGGATGGAATCATTGATCTCGGTCGGATCCACTTTCCCGATATTCTTCAAAACCAGGCGGGTCTGCTTGGCGTAATAGGGAATATCACCGGCTTTGGGAATGACTTCCTTGGAATTGGCCGGCTTGTATTGAAGCTTTTTTATGACTTCATTGTTTAAAATCGTTTTATTGACGATGTCTTCGACATCATCCACCGTGACCCGCTGATAAAACAGGTCCTGAGGCTGGATGATCACCAGGGGACCGCGGGAGCAGAATCCATGGCACCCGGTGGGTTTGATCATGGGAACCACTTTTCCGCTCCATCCGGTTCCGGTGAGCACCTCTTTGAATTTGTCCACGACTTCGACACTGCCGGCTGCCTGACACCCGGTGCCGCAGCACACGATAACCACCGGTGCATCCGGATCCTGCCTGGACTGAAGTTCTTGCCGGTACAGTTCCAGAGCAGCCGGATTTATCATTTTTGTCACCACAGGGGGTGAATTTGAGGGTTGCGTTGCTTCGATCATATCATCATTCCCTTATTCCGCATTCAGACGATCCATGAAATCGTTCAGCGTGGCGATATCTGCCTTGGGGTAATACTTCTCATCAATTACGACAACCGGCGCCACGGCGCAGGCACCGACACAGTTGACTGTTTCCAGGGTCAGTTTCATATCCGGAGTCGTTCTGCCGGGGGTGATGCCCATGCGTTTGGATATGTGCTCAACCATGCCGCCGCTGCCTCTCAAATGGCAGGCCGTTCCCGTACATACGCTCAGAATGTACTTTCCCTTGGGTTCAAGGCTGAACGAAGCATAAAACGTGGCGACTTCGTATATCTTGGTGAGCGGAACCTCGATAACCTGGGACAAGTACTTCACGGCAGCTTCAGGCAAAAAGCGATACACCCGCTGAATTGCCTGCATCATCATGATCATGGCTTCCTTGTTTCCGCCATAATCATCCCGAATGATTCTATCCAGAAGATTGTAATCGATTTCAATTTCGATTTCGTTGCAGTTCTCCCGGCACGCACACGCTGTCCCCGACATTCATGCCTCCTTGGGCTGAGATGGTAATCAAAAGATATGGATTGCCCTTAAGATACGGCAACAGGGCATTATCGGTCACATAACATCTAATCCGATTCCGAGTCGCTGCCGCTCAGTTCCTTGAAACTGAGGCACCCGGTTGTACAAACCGTGACACAGGCCGGCTTCAGACCCTGATCCACGCGGTCCTTGCAGTAATCGCATTTAACGACTTTCTGGGTTTCGGGATTCCACTGCACGGCTCCCCAGGGACAGGCCACCATGCAGGTCTTGCATCCGATACAGCGATCAAAATCCACATAAACAATGCCGTCGGATTCGCGCTTTTTCATGGCGCCTGTCGGGCAGGCGGCGACACAGGCCGGGTTTTCGCAGTGAAAACAGGACATGTAAACATAGGCTTCGCGGGGAATACCGCTCAGTTGCCGTTTGCCCAGCACGACAATTTCACACAGCCGGGGGCCTTCTGCAAGCTGCTTGTTCTGCTGGCAGTAAACCTCGCAACTCAAACAGCCGATACATCGTTCCTTGTCTTGAATAATGGAGTAATGACTCTTCATGGGATCCTTCCGGGTATGCCTTTTGCTTTATGTTAGCAGTCCGAAATCAAAAAAATGAATGAAACTTTCGGTCAAAATTATTATTTATATCATTTTTGCAGTAAACGGCTGCAATTCGCACCCGCGCCGGCCCCTGGATTCAGCTTCTGAACAGGGGCGGCGACCGTTCTTTAAGGCGGTGTCCGCAGCTTTCACTCACGGCCCTCTGGAATTTGCTGCAGTTGCCGTCAGATACCGGAGTCAACCAGTTGATCAAACGGCAGCACCGCATAAAGCGACTGCAGGTTCTTTTCTTTCAACAGCGGATGCACGCCAAGATCATCGGGAAGCAGCAGGGGTTTCAGATTCGGGTGGTTTTCAAAAACAACGCCGAAAAAATCGAAGCATTCCCGCTCGTGCCAGTCCGCACCGCTGAAAACGGAAACAATGGACGGAACCGACGGCGCCTCACGGGTCGTCAGCACCCGGAGTGTCAGCCGTTCGGAGCGGTCATAACGGTCGAAATGATAGACGACCAGTATCCCCTCCGCAACATCGACGCCCGATACGTCCTCCAGAAAATACCCGTTTTCAAAAAGGAGTCCCGCAACAGTCAACAGATGCGATTTGTCGATAAACAGCCCTGCATAAAACCCGGTTCTTCCGTAATCGGAAACAGCTTTACTCCGGGCTTCGAAACCGGACAGGAATTCAGGGAATGGGTGATTGGCGGTTTGAGTTTTCATATGCGGTAATGTTCTTTGGGTTCCGGCCACCAGCGCTTGCCGGTCAGTTTTTTCTGAAGTTCGAACAGCCCTTCCAGAAGACCCTCGGGTCTGGGCGGGCAGCCCGGCACATAGACGTCAACGGGGATGAGCCGGTCCACGCCTTCAACAATACCGTACTGCCCCTCAAAGCTGAAAGGGCCGCCGCATATGGCGCAGTTGCCGAGTGCCATTACCCATTTTGGCGCCGGCATCTGTTCATACAGCCGGACAACGGCCGGCGCCATTTTTTTTGATACCGTTCCGGCAACGATCATCAAATCCGACTGCCTGGGGGACGGGCGGAATACCTCGGCGCCGAATCTGGAAATATCGAATCTGGCCATACCGACAGCCATCATTTCAATCGCACAACAAGCCAGCCCGAATGTCATGGGCCACAGGGACATGGCCCTGCAAAGATCCACAATCTGCTGAACGGGTTGAATCTGGATCAGGGGCGGATCCGTATCCGCTCCCGGCTGCTTTAGAAGGAAATCCTTCTTGGCCATGTAAACACTCCTTTGCGCCAGAAATAAATCACCGCAAGCCCGAGAATACCCAAAAAAACGAACAGCTCCCAGAAAAGGGTCCAGCCGGGACTGTTTGCATAGACGACCGACACCGGAAACAGATACAGGACATCCACGTCGAAAGCCAGAAAGAGCAGCGCATAAAAATAATAATTGATGCCGAAATTGACGCGCGCAGACCCCAGGGGGTTGATTCCGCATTCATAGGGAAGGGACAGGTCGCCTGCCCTGCTTTTTGGGGATAAAAACAACGAGAGGACAACCGGAAGACCACCGAAAGCAAGCCCTGCAAACAGAAACAAAATGATTGCAAAATTCAACCAGTCAAACTGCATGAGATTTTCACCCTTGTTTGGATTGGAAGAAAGTCTACGAAAAATAAACTCTGTCCGTTTACACTGATGCCGTTTCTTCTGTCAAGAACAAATGATCAATATTCAAGACTGACATTGATCGTCATTTCGGCCATGCCTTTCTCCGTATTATTGCGTCGTCGGACGATCACAGGAGCGGATATTGAATCAAACCTGGAAAAAAATCCGACCCGCACGGGTCATCAAACGGGCTTCTTTTTAACCGACACGAAATGCTCCTGAAGCGCAAGGCCCCCGCCGGACGGATCC
>JBBIPX010000063.1:11634-18239 GCA_037442625.1 Desulfobacteraceae bacterium | reverse complement strand
ACTTATTTTTCCGGTCTCATTTCCAGCATCGCCATGGCCATCATGTTCGAAAGCGCGGCGCTCGGCATATTCGGCGCGCACACCGTCCGGTTCCCGATAAATACCGTCACGCCCCTTATCTGGCGGTTTGCCGGGATCACGGTGACATCGCTCCAGGTGGAAATCGTGGCCGTGGCCTTGCTGCTCATGGCGGGCCTCACCCAGTTCCTCAAACGCAGCCGCACGGGAAAGGCCATCCGCGCCGTTGCGGAAAACGAGCGCATGGCGCGCCTTCTTGGAATCCATGTGGACGGGATCATCGCCTTTACTTTTTTTATCTCCTCTGCCCTCGGCGGCGCCGCGGGCATCCTTTTCGGCCTGTACTTTGACGCCATGTCTCCGGACATGGGCCGCTCCATTGAACTCAAGGGCCTGGCCGTAATCGTCCTGGGCGGCATGGGGAGCATTCCGGGCGCCATTGCCGGGGGCCTTGCCTTTGGACTGAGCGAAGTGCTGACGGTGGCCATTACCGGCACCTCCAATTTGCGGGACGCCGTGGCGTTCGCCGTGCTGTTCGCCATCCTGCTGCTGCGGCCGTCCGGGCTGCTTGGCCGGGCAAAAATGCGGGAGGCGTAATCACAAAATGGCTCAAGTATCCTATTTTTTCGCGGTTTACGGCAGCCTGATCAACTTCATCGGAATCAATACCCTGCTGGCCCTCAGCCTTTACGTGACCCTTTCCGCGGGCCAGCTCTCGCTCGGAAATGCCGCTTTTGCAGGAATCGGCGGCTATACGGCGGGAATTCTCACCACCCATTTGGCCGTTCCCTATGCCTTATCGCTTCTTGCGGGCGCACTGACCGCAGCCCTGGTGGGCTTTCTGCTGGGACTTCCGGTGCTGCGGCTGCGGGGCGTCTTTTTGGCCATCGCAACACTCAGCTTCGGCGAGGTGGTGCGCATCGCAGCCATCAATCTCAAGATCACCGGCGGCGCCGAAGGGCTCATGGGCATGCCGACCCATACCAAAACCGGGTTCATTTATCTGGTGGTCATCGGAGTGTGCTATTTTCTGGCCAGGCTGCGGTATTCAAGGGCCGGATGGAGTTTTGAAAGCATCCGCGAAGATGAAACCGCCGCCTCTGCCATGGGAATCAACACCACCTATTACAAAACCCTGGCATTTACGATCGGGGCGTTTATCGCAGGCCTTGCGGGCGCCATGTACGCTCACCTCAATTATATCATCACTCCGGGTGAATTCGGTTTTTCCGCCGCCGTGAATTTATTGATCTACTGCATCGTGGGCGGAAGCCGCATCTGGGTCGGCCCCATGCTCGGCGCCGCACTGCTGACGGCCCTGCCGGAGATTCTCCGCAGTACCGGGATAACCGCCGGACCCATCCGCATGTTCGCCAACGGTCTGATACTGCTTCTTGTCATTTTGTTTTTGCCGAATGGCCTGGTTTCCCTGTTTCAGCGCCGCGGGAAGGGCAAGGCTCCTGTTTTGGCCATCCCGGGAATCGGGGAGAAATAGCCGATGCTGCTGGAGATCAACGGGATTACCCGGCATTTCGGCGGACTGTGCGCGCTGGCGGGCGTCTCTTTCGGCGTTGAGAGCGCAAGCGTGCACGGCCTGATCGGCCCCAACGGGGCGGGTAAAACAACGCTTATCAATATTCTGAGCGGTGTCACGCCGCCCTCATCCGGGAGCCTGAGACTTGACGGCCGGCAGATCGAAACCTTTCCCGCCCACAAAGTGGCGGCCCTTGGCGTTGCCCGAACTTTTCAGAATATCCGCCTGTTTCCCGCCCTGACCTGTCTTGAAAATGTCATTGCCGGGCAGCACCTGGTGGCGCCCCGGCCCCTGCTGCCCCGTCTGTTTTGCCTGCCTGCGGCAAAACGGCAGGAAGCGGCTTATCAAAAACAGTCTCATGACATTCTGGTGCGGGTGGGTCTGGGCGGCCGCGCGGATCTGCCGGCCCGGCATCTGTCCTACGGGGAGCGCCGGCGCCTGGAAATCGCGCGGGCTCTGGCATCGCATCCGCGCCTGCTGCTGCTGGATGAACCGGTGGCCGGAATGCGCCGCCAGGAGATGCTGGGAGTTGCGGAGCTGATCCGCTCACTGGCAGGCGAAGGAATGACGATTCTTCTGATTGAGCACAACATGGCTTTTGTGATGGACCTGTGTTCGCAGGTCACGGTCCTTAACTTCGGAAGCGTGATCACGACCGGCAGTCCTTCCGAAGTGGGCATCCACCCGGAAGTGATCGAGGCCTATCTGGGAAAGAGCGACCCGAATGCTTGAAGTGACGGATTTGACCGTGGCCTATGGCCACATCGAGGCGGTGCGGAAAATCTCCTTCAAGGTGACGGCGGGAACCGTGGTGACGCTGATCGGTCCCAACGGCGCTGGAAAATCCACGACACTCAATGCCCTGAGCGGTGTTGCGCCGCTTGCGGGCGGCCGGATTCTGCTCGACGGGCAGGATATCAGCCGCTGGAGCGTGCACCGGCGCGTGGCCGCGGGCCTGGTTCAGGTTCCGGAAGGCCGGCTGGTGCTGGCTGGCATGACCGTGCGGGAGAATCTGGAACTGGGCGCCTACCGGCGCCCCGGCGGGGATGTCGCCGCCGATATCGCGCGCATGGAGGCCCGCTTTCCGATCCTTCGGGACCGCCGCAATGCCGCGGCGGGCACGCTCTCCGGCGGCGAGCAGCAGATGCTGGCCATCGCCCGGGGGCTGATGGCCAGCCCCAAACTGCTGCTCCTCGATGAGCCTTCCCTGGGGCTTGCGCCCCTTTTGGTGCGTAGGGTATTTGAAATCGTCGGCGAATTGCGAAACAGCGGCCTGACCATTTTGCTGGTCGAGCAGAATGCCCGACAGGCCCTGACCGCATCTTCCTACGGGTACGTGATCGAAAGCGGAAAAATCGTGCTGGAAGGACCGGCGACAGAGCTTCGATCCGACCCCGCGGTGATTCGCACCTATCTGGGACAGGGCGTGTGATTTCGCCGAGGTTTCAGTCTTGCCGTATATTTTTCTTGTTGGTGTATGTCCTGTCCGTATTTCGTGGCCGCCTGGAAGTTTCGGGAATAATCTGGATGTCTTCATTAATTGAAAAGGAGTGAATCGATGAAAAAGACCTTGATTACGATGTTGTTGCTGGGCATATTGGCAGCCCCGGCGCTTGCCGCCGATACCGTCAAGATCGCCGTTACCGGACCCTTTTCCGGCGGCTCCGCGCCCATGGGTGCTTCCATGCGGGACGGCGCCAATCTGGCCATAACCGAAATCAATGCCGCCGGCGGCATCGACGTGGCCGGCAGGAAAATGAAATTCGAAGTGATCGAACGCGATGACGAGGCCAAGAACGACCGGGGCGCGCTGATCGCCCAGGAACTGTCTTCCATGAGCGACCTGTCCGGAGTCATCGGAACGGTGAATACCGGTGTTGTCCTTGCCGGAGACAGGTATTTTCAGGAAAAAGGCATTACCAAAATCATCACCCCCGCGGCAGGCTCCGCCTCCATGACCCAGTGGAGCAAGGCAGGCGTCCCGGATCTTTCGATTTTCCGATTTGCCGCCGATGACGGCATCCAGTCCGCCATGGTGGTGGAGGAAGCGATCAACCGGAAATTCACCAAAGTTGCGGTTGTGTACGATTCCACCAATTACGGCGTATCCGGACGCGACGACATGCTGGATCAGATCAAGAAGCAGGGAAACAAGCTGGAAGTGGTCGCCTCCGAAAAATTCAACATCGGCGACAAGGACATGACGGCCCAACTGCTTCGCGCCAAATCCGCCGGCGCCCAGGCGATCCTGATCTGGGGCATCGGCCCGGAACTGGCCGCATTTGCCAACGGCATGGCGAAAATGGAAATGAAGGCGCCCCTTATCGGCGGCTGGACGCTTTCCATGTCCAACTTCATCGACAACGCGGGCAAAAACGGCAACGGCACGCTGATGCCGCAGACCTTTATCGAAGAGCCCATTACCCCCAAGGCCAAGAGTTTTATCGAGAGCTATCACAAGGCGTATAACGTCACCCGCATCGCCTCCCCGGTGTCCGCGGCACAGGGGTATGACGCTGTTTATATTTTTGCCGCCGCGGTCAAACAGGCCCAGAGCACGGACACCCACAAGATCAAGGAAGCGCTCGAGGATTTGCGGGAGCCCGTTCACGGCGTGATTACTACCTGGAAGCATCCTTACAGCAAGTGGAATCCGGCCGACGAGCAGACCCATGAGGCCTTTCGCCGCCGGCAGGTCGTGATGGGCATGGTGGAAGACGGGCGCGTCGTTTTCGGCAATGACGCAGACCGTCAGCTTTTTATCAAAAACGCATCCAAATAAGGCAAGCCGGACCGTGCGGGAACGCCCGCACGGGTCCGGACGGAATTTCGATATGTATATCATCATTGCCCAGATGGTTGTCAGCGGCGCGCTGATGGGACTGGTTTACGCCCTTATCGCCTACGGTTTCCAGCTTACTTTCTCAACGAGCCAGTCCATCAATTTCGGTCAGGGCGAGCTGGTGATGGTGTCCGCTTTTTTCAGCCTGACGCTTCTCAACCGGGGCGTGCCTTACTGGCTGATGGTGCCCGGCGGACTGATGTTCGGCGTCATTCTGGGACTGGCCGTTGAGCGCGCCGGGGTCCGCCTGGCACTGGAACAAAAGAGCGAGGGATGGATTCTTCTGACCATCATCATCGGCCTGCTGTTTTTTTCCGCCGCCGAAAACATCTGGGGCCGTGATGACCGCCCGTTTCCAACGCCCATTTCATCCGATGCCCTGCAGTTTTTCGGCATCAGCGTCACGCCGCTGGAGATTTCCGTTGCCGTCGGCGTCTTTTCCCTGATGGGCCTGATTGAGCTGTTCAAGCGAAAGACCCTTCTGGGAAAGGCATTCGAGGCGGTTTCAGCGGACCGCGACGCCGCCGAGCTGATGGGAATTTCAGCCACCCGCACGGTCATGCTCTCGTACGGCCTTTCCGGGCTGGTAGCGGCCATGGCGGGCATTCTGGTTTCCCCGATCACCACCGTCGGACCGACCATGGCATCGGCCCTGATTCTGAAGGCTTTTTCAGTGGCCGTTGTCGCGGGCCTTGATTCGGGCTTCGGGGTGGTGGTGGTCGGTATCGTTCTCGGCGCGCTGGAGAGCCTGACCAGCTTTTATGTCGGCAGCGGCTGGCGTGAAGCGCCCGGATTGATTCTGCTGATTCTTGCCCTGGCGGTTCGTCCCAACGGGATTTTCGGAAAGGTCAGTATTCGCAAAGTCTGACGGTTTTTTAAAATCAATTCAATTTGATGAACTCGTAAAAAGTCATAATTCTGATGGCAAAGTAAAAAGATCGCAGACAAGGCGCACGAATCCTTAAGGAGTGAGGCGTACTTATCGTACGCCGCAATGACGAAGGATGAAGTGCAACGAAGTATCCGGACTTTTTACGAAGCCACCCAATTTATATCCGGCGGATCATGATAAAACGACTGTTACTTATTCGGGGCGCGGAAATCATCATGCTGATGCTGCTTGCCGCCATCCCCCTGGCGGTCAGCAATTCCTACGCGCTCGGGCTGCTGACCCTGCTGGCCATCTACGGCATTCTGCTGATCGGACTGGATGTGACCGTGGGATATCTGGGCCAGGTGAATCTGGGTCAGGCCGCTTTTCTGGGTCTCGGAGCCTATGCGGCCGGTCTTTGCGTATCCTTGCCCGGGTTCGGCATGCTGGGCGCACTTGCCGTCAGCATGGGCGTCGGCCTGATCTTCGGCGTTCTTCTGGCTTTCCCGTCCTTGCGCCTTGAAGGCCCTCAGTTTGCTTTGGCGACCCTGAGTTTCTCCGCCCTCAGCGCAACCGTTCTGAATGAATGGGAAGGGCTGACCGGCGGCGCGCAGGGCCTGCATGTGAGCCGCCCCGAATTTTTCGGCCACGCCGTGGATGCCCGGGGATTTTACTGGCTTTGCCTGATTCTTCTGGCCCTGGTCTGGATGGCGATGCGCAACATGCTTTCATCCCAGTGGGGGCGCGCTTTCGAGGCCCTTCGCGACAGCCCGATCGCAACCGACGCCATGGGCATCGGCACCTATCGTCACAAAGTGGCGGGCTTCGCCCTGGGATCGGCCCTGGGGGGCCTTGCGGGCGGACTCTATGCTTTCAATTTCCAGTACCTGCAGCCCCAGAGTTTTGGTTATGAACTCATGGTCATCCTGCTCCTCGGGGTGGTCCTGGGCGGACGCAAAAGCCTGTGGGGCGCTTTTTTCGGCGCATCCCTGATTGCGCTGCTGCCCAATCTGCTGTCAAACCGCTTTTTGTTCCTGCTCATTTCCGCTGTCGGCCTGCTTGCAGCCCTGGGAACGGGAATCCGGGGACTGATGAAAAAAACCACCCGGCCGTTTCAGGCGATTGCCCCGATTCTCGCCATGGGCTTGCTTGTGGTGGGGGGCGGGCTTGTGAAAAACACCGAGGACTGGCGCAAGGCGATATTCGCCCTGATGCTGTTTTCCGTGGTGGTCGGATTGCCCGAGGGCCTGATGGGATTCGCCGCCCGTTTTTTAACACAACTCTTCCATATTGACCCGCCGGCCCTGCCGCCCGCAACCGATCTGGACAAGGTGCTGCCG
>JBBIPX010000063.1:3185-11534 GCA_037442625.1 Desulfobacteraceae bacterium | reverse complement strand
CCCCTGCCGCTGGTGCTGATGGGACTTGCCGGGAAAGAGGAAAAGCGCGCCCGGGCGGATGCGCTGGCCCTGCTGGAACTGGTCAGGCTCAAGCAGCATGCGCGCGTCAGCGCCAAGGATCTGACTTACGGGGACCAGCGTTTCCTTGAGATCGCACGGGCCCTGGCCCGCAAACCCGAACTGCTGATACTGGACGAACCCGCCGCGGGCCTGTCGCTTCCCGATGTGAACAAACTTGTTGAAATCATCTGGAACATTCACAACCGCGGCGTCACCATCATTCTTATCGAGCATCACATGGATGTGGTGAGCGAATTGTGCGATGTGGTGACGGTGCTGGATGGCGGCAGGGTGATCGCGGAGGGCGCCGCCGAAGACGTCAAACGCGATCCAAGGGTGATCGCGGCTTATCTGGGAACCGCCGATGAAGCCGCTGCTCCGGATCCTGTTTGATAATCGAGAGAAACGAAGATGCTAGTTGTCGAAAATATACATGCCGGATACGGCACCAGCAAGGTACTGACGGGCGCATCCCTGGAAGTTTCCAAGGGCAGGGTCGTTGCGCTGATCGGCGCCAACGGGGCGGGCAAAACCACCACCATGCGCACCATCTCCGGAATGCTCAAGCCGACCAAGGGGCGCGTGCTGCTGGATGGCACGCCGGTCCAGGGCAAAGACGCCTCCCGGATCGCCAGGCTGGGTCTGGCTCACGCACCGGAAGGCCGGAAGGTTTTCGGTCCGCTGTCAACTGAGGACAACCTGCTCCTGGGGGCCTATAGCCATCTGCCGCTTTTTTTCGGCTTTCGCGCCAAATCCGGCCGCGATCTCGAAAGGGTTTACGATCTATTTCCCCTGCTCCGGAAACGACGGCTTCAGACAGCCGGAACATTGTCCGGCGGCGAGCAGCAGATGCTGGCCATCGGCCGGGCCCTCATGGCAAACCCCAAGGTCATGCTTCTGGATGAACCGTCCATGGGGCTGGCGCCGGTTATCGTGCAGGAAGTCTTCAGCACGATCCGCCGCCTGAAAGCCGATGGAATCACCCTGCTGCTGGTGGAGCAATTCGCCAAAAGCGCCCTGGAAGTTGCGGACTACGCCTATGTGATGGAGCGCGGCCGCATTGTCGCGGAAGGAGCGCCCGCGGATCTGCAAAAGGACAAGCGGGTGCTTGCGGCTTATCTCGGGTGATGCAAGACTGCGTTCGGGAACCCCGGCCCGGAATTCAGGGTAATCATTGACATATTTCAGGCAGTTTGGTATAAATAGCCCGATATGAATTTATGCCCCGGCGGGACAGCCGGTTTTCCGGGGCACTCACGGGGCGTCAAGATGAATAAATTCTCTCTGCCGGAATCTCCCGGCCGCTTTGCTTTTCCTGTTGCAAGCGCGGGATATCCGATGATTTTCGCCGCCGCATTTGCAACAGGCGTACTGGCCCTGCTTCAATTACGGGCGCCGGCGCTTCTGGGGCTTGCGGTTACGTTTTTTATCGCCTATTTTTTCAGGGATCCGGACCGGGTTGTCCCGCTTGCTGACGGGGCGGTCATATCGCCCGCGGACGGCAGGGTGGTCACTGCCGGGACTGTGGACAGCACCCCTTTTTATGACGGCCCCTGCAAGAAGGTCAGCATCTTCATGTCGGTGTTTAATGTCCATGTCAATCGCATACCCCACGAGGGCCGGGTTGAAAAAACAGCATACCATCCGGGCAAATTTGTGAACGCCAGCTTCGACAAGGCTTCTGAAGACAACGAGCGAAATGCGGTCTTCATGATTACGGACAAGGGCCAGAGGTACTGCGTGGTCCAGATTGCGGGGCTGATCGCAAGGCGGATCATCTGCCATCTTCAGGCCGGAGACGCCGTTCACCGGGGCCGGCGCTTCGGGCTGATCTGCTTCGGGTCGCGACTGGACGTCTATCTTCCGGCGGATGCCGCACTCAATGTGGCTGTCGGAGACAGGGTCACGGCCGGAACATCGATCCTGGGGTTTTTCGGCTGAATATTTCGAGCCGATTTATGGCAACTCTCGCCTGGGCCGCCGGTTCGCCGCCCCGGCAAAATTGATGAACTCGCAAATAGTCAAAATTGTGATGGCAAAGTAAAAAGTTCGCAGACAAGGCGCACGAATCCTGAGGAATGAGGAGTACTTATGGTACGCAGCAATGACGAAGGATGACTTGCAACGAAGTATCCGGACTTTTTGCGAAGCCATCAAAATTGAATCTACGTATAATCATTGATCCTTGATGAAGCCGCCCGCTCATCAAGGATCATGTTTTTTAATCTGGTTTTTTAGTCTGGATGGCAAAGAATACAGAGGGGATGACCATGTCGAAAAAAGAATTTCATGTTGCCGTGGCCGGAGCAACCGGGGCTGTCGGCAATCAGATGATCGCCTGCCTGGAAGAGCGGGATTTTCCGGTCAAATCCGTCAAATTTCTGGCGTCTTTTCGCTCCGCGGGGAAAAAACTGAGTTTCAAGGGCGAGCATGTCGTGGTCGAGGAAATGACGGAAGCATCCTTTAAGGGCATGGATATTGCGCTGTTCTCGGCGGGCGGAAGCACCAGCCAGAGGTTTGCCCCGGCTGCCGCCAAGTCCGGATGCGTTGTGATAGACAATTCCAGCGCCTGGCGGATGGACCCCCGGGTGCCGCTGGTGGTTCCGGAAGTCAACAGCCACGCCATTGCCGGCTACACGCAAAAAGGCATCATCGCCAACCCCAACTGCTCGACGATTCAGATGGTGGTGGCGCTAAACCCCATTCACCGGAAATTCGGCATCAAACGCATCGTCGTATCCACTTATCAGGCGGTTTCCGGAACCGGCCAGAAAGCCATTGTCGAGCTGGATGCACAGGTGCGGGCGATCCTGAACTGCCGGCCGGTTGAAAACAGCGTCTATCCGCATCGCATTGCATTTAACTGCCTGCCGCATATCGACGTGTTTCTGGATAACGGATATACCAAGGAAGAGATGAAAATGGTTCATGAAACCCGGAAAATCATGGAAGACGACGCCATCGGGGTGACCGCGACCACGGTTCGGGTACCGGTATTTTACAGCCATTCCGAATCCGTCAACATTGAAACGCGCCTGCCGGTCACCCCTGAAGCGGTCAGGGAAATTCTGGAGGGCGCGCCCGGAGTCCGGGTCGTGGATGATATCAAAACCAATACCTATCCCATGCCCATCGATGCCGCGGGCCAGGATTTGACTTTCGTGGGCAGGATCCGAAAGGATGAATCCATTGCCAATGCCGTTAACCTGTGGATTGTTGCCGACAATATCCGAAAAGGGGCGGCGACCAACGCCGTTCAGATCGCCGAGATCCTGGGTGAAACCTATTTGTGACGGCATCCTGATCCGTCCCGATCGTATTCCTGGCCAGAGCTGTCGCGCTCCAGGCAAATCTTTGGTGAACTCGTAAAAAGTCATAATTCTGATGGCAAAGAAAAAAGTTCAAGATCAAGGCGCGCAAATCCTTAAGGAGTGAGGCGTATTTATGGTACGCCGCAACGACGAAGGATGCAGCGCAACGCAGATATTGGACTTTTAACGAAGCCATCAAATCTTTATTTTCAGGAGTAATAAGTTGGATCGAATACCCATGACAAAAGAGGGCCACATCGCCCTGAAAAACGAACTGGAACATTTGAAAAAAATCGATCGGCCCCAGAACATCAAGGCCATCGAAGAAGCACGGGCGCACGGAGATCTGTCGGAAAACGCCGAGTTTGAAGCTGCAAAGGACCGTCAGAGTTTTCTTGAAGGCCGGATTCGGGAGCTGGAATACAAGCTGTCAAATTCTGACATCATTGATCCGAGCAAGCTCCCCAAGGACCGGGCTTCCTTTGGCTGCCGGGTGCTTCTGGAAAATGTCGATACCGGAGAGACCGTTGAATACCAGCTCGTCGGCCCGGAAGAATCCGATATCGGAGCCGGCCGGATTTCCATCACTTCCCCGCTGGGGCAGGCCATTCTCGGCAAAAAGCCTTCCGATGAGCTGGTCCTCACCGCTCCGGGCGGCAAGCGCTGTTATGAACTGGTTGATATTCTGTAATTCACTGACAAATTTATTTGCGGAGGTGTTTTTGTGGCAAGGATTACCATCGATGATTGTCTGAAGCGGGTACCCAACCGGTTCCTTCTGGCCAACATGGTTTCCAGGCGGGTCCGCCAGATCCGTGAGGGCTCCGAGTATCTGGTCAGTTCACCCAAGAATGAAGATATTGTTATTTCTTTAAGAGAAGTTGCAGCCGGAAGAATCAAGCTGGTGTCCGAAACCAAGGACGGAGATTAGCATCCATCAAGGATTCAGTGCTATTCAGGTCTTTGAACAGAGGGGTCGGCAGGGCCATACACGAATATGACATGATCGCCGACGGCGACCGGATCGCCGTCGGCCTTTCCGGCGGGAATGACAGCCTGACCCTTCTGTGGATGTTGCGGGAACGGCTGCGGCGCATTCCCGTTTATTATGAAATTTTTCCCGTTTACATCGACCCGGGATTTGAGAACGGATTCGCCGACCGGTTGAAGGAACATTGCACCCGGTGGGGGTTTGATCTGCGGGTGGAGCAAACCCGGCACGGCATACTGGCGCACAGTCCGGAAAACCGGGAAAACCCCTGTTTTTTGTGCGCGCATCTTCGGCGAAAGCGGCTGTTTGAAATCGCGGATGAGCTGGGCTGCCGAAAGCTGGCCCTGGGGCACAACAAGGATGATCTTATTGAAACCCTGTTTCTGAATATCTGTTACGCCGGCGAAATCTGCACCATGTCGCCGGCCCAGCGTTTTTTTCAGGGAAAGTTCACCGTGATCCGCCCCCTTGCCTTTGTGGATGAACTGATCATCCGGAAATTCGCCGGAAATAACCGGTTTCCTGTTTTCGACAACCCCTGTCCGACATCCGGGATATCCAAACGCAAGGAAATCAAGGAGATGCTGGGTCGGCTTTACCGGGGCAACGCCAACGTCAAGGGAAATATTTTCAGGGCAATGAGTCATGTGAGAACGGACTATCTGCTGAAGGACCACTCGAAACGCCGCAAGAGACCAGGAAACCGACATGAATCAACACCGACACGGGAATCCGGACATGACGCCTCTCCCTCCTCTGTCCTGTAGCGTATCCATGAAAGACGTACAGAACCAGAGAGACGATCGCAACATTCCCATCGACAAGGTGGGAATCAAGAACATCCGCTACCCCGTCACGGTTCTGGACCGAAGAAACAGCCGGCAACATACCGTTGCCTCCATCAACATGTATGTGGATCTGCCGCATAAATACAAGGGCACCCACATGAGCCGTTTTGTCGAACTGCTTCACCTGTTCCGGCCGGAAATCTCCCTGAAGCGTATCTCCGAAGTGCTGGACCGGATGAAAAAACATCTCAATGCCGCGTCCGCCCACATCGAACTGTCCTTTCCGTATTTTATCGAGAAAAAGGCCCCGGTCAGCGGCGCTCCCGGGCTGATGGACTACACCTGCAGGATTCTGGGCTCCAGCGATCCCGCCGGCGGCATCGATCTGGTTTCCGAGGTGATCGTTCCAATTTCATCGGTCTGCCCCTGCTCCAAGGAAATCAGCGATGTGGGGGCCCACAATCAGCGGGGAGAAGTCCGGCTGAGCACCCGGTTCAAGAAATTCATCTGGATGGAGGATATGATCGAGCTGGTTGAAGCCTGTTCATCCTGCGAAGTCTATTCCATCCTGAAGCGGGTGGATGAAAAATTCGTGACGGAAAAAGGGTTCACCAATCCCAAATTCGTCGAGGACATCGTCAGGGACGTCGCCGAAAAGCTGCATGCGGACAACAACATCACCTGGTTTTCCGTCAGCGCGGAGAATTTTGAATCCATTCACAATCACAGCGCCTACGCGCATATCACCAGCGGCCTGATTCATGCGGAAGCCTGCCAGGAAGCTATGAAACCGGCCATCTGAAAAAACCTGGCGGCATGAGCCGGATTTCCAAACTGCCGAAGATATCGCCGTCATGAACCGGCCAGGCCCCGGATGAGCGCCATCACGGGATCAGCGGTTTTGCCGGGGGTGTTGATCATGACCACAAACCGGTAGCTTCCCCTGCCGCCGTCTTCGATGTATCCCGCACGGGTGCGGACCCCTTCCAGCGTTCCGGTTTTGAAATATTCGTTTCCCTGCCGCCGCATGAGCTTTCTGTACGGATAAAACCTTGCCAGGAGCCGGTCCAGATTCGCCGCGGAAAGCCTGTCCTGCCTTGATATCCCGGACCCTTCGGCAAGTGTGATGGTTTCGATCCGCAGTTCTTTTCGAAGGAAATCCTGTGCGGCCCGAATGCCTTTGTCGATGCTCCCGGGAAGACCGTACGCCCGAATTCCGGCGGCGATGAAGAGTTGATTGGCGATGAAATTATTGGAAAATTCCAGGAGTCTTGAGATCGCGTCCGTCAGCGCATAGGGGGAAGCATACCGGAGCAGGAGACGGTCTTTGTCATCAACCCTGCCGATGCGAATCCGCCCGGACGATGACACCCCCTGCTGCTGCAGAAAACCGGCAACCAGATGCCCGGCATAAAGGACGCTGTCTTCCGGGGAATGGGAGAAAACGATCCTGCCGGAATTTGCTCCCGAAGCGCGGATTCGGGGTATCGCATATGAAACCAGCGGGGTTTGGGGCTCCGCGCTGACATAATTGCCGGTGGATGTTTTATGAAAGCTGATGGTGTTGAAATTGGCGCAGAATGCCCCGTTGGGCGCATCGTACGGCTCGGTGGTTTCGGTGACCCCGGGAATTTGCAGGGGCTGCTGAAAGGCCGAATCATCCAGAACCAGATCCTTGTAATGATGCATGCAGGCATGAACCTGTTTGGCAAAATCCGGCATCATGTCCGATATGAACAAGGGATCTCCGTATCCCTTGATCTTGAGGTTATTGTCCTTGTCCGAATAGCATTCGGTGACAAACCGGAAATCCTCCCCAAGATAGTGAATCGCCACCAGGGCGGTCAGAATTTTGAGAGTGGATGCCGGAACCAGCAGCTTTTCGGCGTTTTTTTCCGCCAGAACCTTTCCATCGGGGCCTGTTACGAGCACCGCATCTCTCTCCTGAATCAATGACAGGATCCGCGGGACGGTCTGGGATTGATCCGCAAGGACGGGTCCTCCCGTAATTCCAGCAAGGCACAGAAAAGCCGCCCCTGCCGCCAAAAAACGTGCAATACGCCATTTTTTCATGTCAGTTACTGTCCACAATCAGCGTGACAGGCCCGGCGGCCTGACTGTATGACGGCCGCCGCTACCCCAGATGCTCCTTGAGATATCTCGCCGTATGCGATATTCCGGTCATGGCCAGCAGTTCGGCCGGGGAGCCTGTCGCCACCACCCTGCCGCCGGCATCCCCGCCTTCCGGCCCCAGATCGATGATGACATCGGCCGCCAGAATGATATCCAGGTTGTGCTCGATGACCACCACCGTGTTTCCGTGATCCACCAGGGACTGGAGCACCTGAATCAACTGTTCAACGTCCGATGGGTGAAGTCCCGTGGAAGGCTCGTCAAGAACATAGACCGTATGGCCATTGGATGCCTTGACCAGTTGATGAGCCAGCTTGATGCGCTGGGCTTCCCCGCCGGAAAGGGTGGGGCTCGGCTGGCCCAGTCGCAGATATCCCAGTCCGATGTCGCATACCAGGGACAGTGCCCTGCGGATGGCCGGAACCGGCGCAAAAAAAGCCAGGGCCTCCTGAAAAGTCATATCCAGGACTTCGGAAATGGTTTTTCCCTTGTAGGCGACCATCAGGGTTTCCAGGTTGAACCGCTTTCCCTGGCAGACGTCGCAGGGGACATAGACATCCGGCAGAAAACTCATTTCAATCTTGTTGTGGCCCTGTCCCTTGCAGGCCGCGCAGCGCCCGTCCTCGACATTGAACGAAAACCTTCCGGGAGAATATCCACGGGTTCTGGCAGCGGGTGTCATGGCGAAAAGCCGGCGGATATCGGCATAAAATCCCACATAGGATGCCGGTACCGACCGGGGCGTTTTCCCGATGGGGCTGTGATCGACTTCCAGAATCCGTTTCACCGCCTCCCAGCCGCGAATGCTCCGGCACAGCTTTTCCGGAACCGGTCGCCCTTCCAGCCCGCTGCGGATGGCCGGAAACAATGTACCCTTGACCAGCGTGGATTTTCCGGAACCCGAGACCCCGGTCACCGCAATCAGGGTACCCAGCGGGAATGCCGCATCGATGGATTTGAGATTGTTCAGCCGGGCGCCCTGAATCTCAATCCGCGGCTGATCCTGAACCCGCCTGAGGCGGCTGGTCAGCGTGCGGGTCTGTTGTTTCAGATATTTTCCGGTAAC
>JBBIPX010000063.1:0-3085 GCA_037442625.1 Desulfobacteraceae bacterium | reverse complement strand
GGATTTCGGAGATGACCGGCCCGGCAACGGGTTTTTCCGCTTCGTTGAACAAAAAAAAGGCTTTGATCATGCTTTCAAGCTGGCCTGCGTTTGTCAGCATCAAATCCCATATCGAAAATCCGCCGATGCTTACGGACAGCGCCAGTGGCTTCAGCCGGCTTCCCTGGCACCGGGGACAGACACTGCGCCGGCCGTCATCTGAATCTTCAATCTGCCCCAGTCCCCCGCAGGCCGCGCAGGCCCCCTGGGGACTGTTAAAAGAAAACAGCCGGGGGTCCAGGGGTTCCAAGCCGGTCCCACAGGTCGGGCAAACCCCCTTTGGGCTGAAAACCGTTTCATTCCCCGATGCCTCAACCACCGTAAAACTGCCGTTTCCTTCAGAAAGCGCCGTGTCCAGCAACGGCGTCAGCAGCTCGGGATTGAGCCTGCCGGATGCCCACCGGCCGGTCTCAAGCTCGATGGTGTGTTCATGATAGCGGCTGAGCGCCATTCCTGGCAGGATTTCCGCCCACGTACCGTCGATCTTGGCGCGATGGATGCCGCTTTTCAGCGCTTTTGAGAGCACGTCCTTGTGAAACCCTTTCCGGCCGCTCACTTTTGGCGTCAGGATGGACGCGGACACGCCGGAGTACCGCCGCAGGATCTCGTCGAAAATGGCCTGCCGGCTCTGGGTCACCAGCCTTTTGCCGCACCCCGGGCAGTGGCGGTCTCCGAGCTTGCTGTATAACAGCCTTAAAAAATGATAGATCTCCGTAAGCGTCGCAACCGTGGATCTGCGGCTGGAATGGCTGATGCGCTGCTCGATGGCGACTGTCGGGGAAAGTCCGGTGATCCGGTCCACATCCGGACGCTCCAGGATGGTCATGTACTGGCGGACATAAGGGGCCAGGCTCTCCAGGTACCGGCGCTGGCCTTCTGCGAACAGGACGTCAAAGGCCAGCGAGGACTTCCCCGACCCGGATACGCCGGTCATGACGACCAGTTGATTGCGGGGAATGGAGATCGTGACGTTCTTCAGGTTATGCTCCCGGGCGCCGCTGACGACAATGGCGCCGCCCCATGCGGCCGCAGGTTCTGAAACAGCATCGGCAGCCGCAGGAATTTCCAGGAGGCTGCCGGTAGTGAGATATTTTTTCAAGTATCTGCCGGTATGCGAGGCCTCGCACGCCGAAACCGATTCGGGCGTTCCTGTGACCACAACGGCGCCGCCGGCATCCCCGCCTTCCGGCCCCAGGTCGATCACCCAGTCGGCGGTCTTGATCACATCCAGGTTATGCTCGATCACAAGGATTGTATGGCCTTTTGCTGCAAGGCGCTGAAACACTTCAAGAAGCTTTTCAATATCCTGGAAATGAAGTCCTGTCGTGGGTTCATCCAGGATGAAGAGGCGGCTGCGGCTGCCGGATTCCTGTAAAAACCGGGAAAGCTTCAGGCGCTGGGCCTCCCCGCCGGAGAGGGTGTTCAGGGGCTGGCCAAGCCTCAGATACCCCAGTCCCACATCGGAAAGAGCGGCAAGGGGGTCCGTAATCCGGGGGATGTCCGCAAAAACCGCCAGGGCTTCATCCGTGGTCAGGCTGAAGATATCCGAGATATTCAGGCCGTTGTAGCGGATGTTCAGGGCCTCCGGGCCATAGCGCTTTCCGCCGCATGCCGGACAGGTCACAAAGACATCCGAGAGAAACTGCATCTCGATTTTTTCAAATCCTTCGCCCTTGCAGGCTTCACACCGTCCGCCGGGAACATTGAATGAAAAATATCCGGCGGTCAATTTCTTTTCACGGGCCTGCCGGGTACCGGCCAGGCGCTTTCGCAGCGGGTCCATGGCGCCGGTGTAGGTCAGGGCATTGGCCCTGGGGGTTCGCCCCACCGCATGCTGATCCACCAGCACCGCATCCGAGATGTGCTCCAGTCCGTGGATGGTCCGGTATCGCCCAGGACGCTCCGAAGCCCGGCCCTTGATCCGCTGGATGGCTTTAAAAAGGATGTCCCCGGCCAGCGTGGATTTTCCCGACCCGGAAACACCGGTAATGCAGGTCATCACCCCGAGGGGAATTTCCACGGTCACATCTTTTAAATTGTTTTCAGACGCCCCTTCGATCCGTATCCATTCAAGGCCGCTGCCCATCCTTGAGCCCTTCGGTACGGGAATGCGCCGCTTCCCCGTCAGATAATCGCCGGTAAGGGTTCCTTTGATCCGGGATGCGGGGCCGTCATACATGATTTCGCCGCCGGCTTCACCGGCCCCGGGACCCATGTCCAGAATCCGGTCGGCCTGGCGGATGATCTCGGGATCATGCTCCACCACGACAATGGTATTGGGAAGATCCCGGAGCCGCTTGAGGATATCCACCAGCCGGCCGCAGTCCCTGGGGTGAAGGCCGATGCTGGGCTCATCCAGGACATAGAGGGCATTGACCATGGAAGAGCCCAGGCTGGATGCCAGGGCCACGCGCTGGACTTCACCGCCGGATAGGGTCCTCGACTGCCGGTCCAGGGTCAGATACCCCAGCCCGACATCCTGGAGAAATTTGATCCGGGACAGGACTTCGTCATAGATCATGCGGCTGGCGCTGTCCGTGGCGTCCATGTCAAGTGCTGTAAAAAACGATGCGGCCTCCGTGACATTCAACGCGTAGACGTCCGGAATCGCCCTGCCGGCCAGCCGGTAGAGCAGGGTCTCGGGCTTGAAACGGGTGCCGCTGCAAAGGGTGCAGACAGCGTAGCTGCGATAGCGGGACAGAAATACCCGCACCGGCAGCTTGTAGGTTTTGGTCTCCAGCCATTTGAAAAAACCGCGCACCCCGTAATATGCCGGCGTGCCCTCAAGAATGGCCGTTCTCTGGTCCGGGGGCAGATCTTCAAACGGCATGCGGGTGGATATTTCCTGTTTCCTGCAGAACTCCATCAGCTCTTCAAACTCCACCCTCTGTTCCGACGCCGTTCCCCAGGGCTTGATGGCGCCTTGTTCCAGGGACATTGCCGGGTCGGGAACCACCAGATCCCAGTCAATGTCGATGGTTCTGCCGAACCCCCGGCAGGCATCACAGGCACCGACCGGACTGTTGAAGGAAAAGAGATTGGGAAC
>JBBIPX010000062.1:15520-19128 GCA_037442625.1 Desulfobacteraceae bacterium | reverse complement strand
ACCTTGATTTTTCGATTCAGGCCGGAGAACGGATCTGCGTGATCGGGAAAAACGGTAAGGGTAAAACCACGCTTCTCAAGCTTCTGGCAGGCTCCCTGACCCCGCAGAAAGGCGATATCTCTTTTCACCCTGCCGTTACAGCGGGTGTTTTCGAGCAGACCAATATTCAGACGCTGGTGGAAAGCCGGACCGTCGAGGAAGAAATCCTGTACTCGCATCCCCGCGTGGACCGGCAACTGGCCAGAAACATCTGCGGGGCCATGATGTTCAGCGGCGAAACCGCCTTAAAGAAAATCGCCGTTCTTTCCGGCGGCGAGAAAAGCCGGGTCATGCTGGGAAAGATTCTGGTAACACCCGTGAATCTGCTGCTCCTGGATGAACCCACCAACCACCTGGACATGGAATCCTGTGACGCGCTGCTAGAAGCCATCGACAGTTTTGACGGAACCGTGATCATGGTCACGCACAACGAACTCTTCCTTCATGCCCTGGCGGAACGCCTCATTGTCTTTGGTCAAAACGGGGTATCCATGTTCGACGGCGGATATCAGCGGTTTCTGGATAAAAACGGATGGGAGGATGAGATTCCGGAAAAAGCCCAGCTTCCGGAATCCCTTGCCATGGACCGGCTGTCTTCAAAACAGATCCGCAAACTGCGCTCTGAAATCATTACCCGCCGGTCCAAAATCCTGAAACCCATGGAAACCCGCCTTTCCGCCATTGAAAAGGACATCGAACACCATGAAGCCCGGATCGCGGATTCCAGCGACGCCATGACGGCCGCAACCCGGGATAACGACGGTCCCAGAATCGTCAAGCTCTCCCGGCAAATCCATCATTCCCAGGAGCGGATTGAATGCCTGTTCGGCGAGATGGAAACCCTCACCGCTTCTTACGAGGAATCAAAGAAGCAGTTTGATCAACAGATAGCCGATCTTGGATTGGTTTGATTCAATGGCAGCCACAAGGACCAGAGATGGATTACAGGCGAATGGACCCGACCGCCGACTGCGGCATTCAAGTGTTCGGAGAAGATTTAAAGGCGCTTTTTGAAAACGCCGGGCTGGCCCTTTTCGATCTGATTGCCGACACCCGCCTTGTGAAAACCGGCATCGCGTACGCGATTCAGGTGTCCGGATCAGACTGGCCGGATCTCATGGTCAACTGGCTTCGGGAGCTTCTATATCTCTGGACCGGGAAGGAACTGCTGGTAAAGGAAATTGTTGTAACGGAAATCCTTGAATACCGGTTATCCGCAAGACTTCGCGTTGAAGCGTTCAATGCCGCGCGGCATCGCCTGAATCATGAAATCAAGGCCGTCACCTATCATCGCATCCAGGTAACCAGAACCCCCGCTGGATGGGAATCCACCGTTGTCTTCGATGTTTAGTCAAATGAAAGGGTATTTTCCGTGATCACCTCTGAACACCAATTCATGTTCTGCAATGCCAATAAACTTTCCAACGTTCCGGATCGGTCCATCGATCTGGTGGTGACATCGCCGCCCTACCCGATGATCCAGATGTGGGATGAACTTTTTAAATCGCTTTCCGCTCCCATCCAAAAGGCGCTGAACCGTGGAGAGGGAAGTACGGCATTTTCCCTGATGCACGAAGAACTGGACGCCGTATGGACGGAGATGTACCGGGTGCTGAAAAACGGGGCGTTTCTCTGCATCAATATCGGGGATGCCGTCCGGACCATTGATGACAAGTTCCGGCTTTTTTCCAATCATTCCCGGATTCTTTCCTTTTGCACGCGCATTGGCTTTGATGCACTGCCCGTGATATTGTGGCGCAAGCAGACCAATGCCCCGAACAAATTCATGGGTTCGGGGATGCTGCCGGCAGGTGCCTATATCACGCTGGAACATGAATTCGTTCTGGTTTTTCGAAAAGGGGGCAAGCGCTGTTTTGATTCAGCACAGGATAAACTGTCCCGGCATGAAAGCGCATATTTCTGGGAAGAGCGGAACAAGTGGTTTTCGGATATTTGGGATTTCAAGGGAACAACCCAGAAGCTCAATAACGATAAAGTACGCAAGCGAAGCGGGGCCTTTCCCCTGGAGTTGGCGTACAGAATGATTAACATGTATTCCTTAAGGGGGGACACGGTTCTGGATCCGTTCCTGGGAACCGGAACCACGGTCCTGGCGGCCATGGCTGCCTGCCGGAACAGCATCGGGGTCGAGCTGGACAAAGCGTTCAGGGACGTGATTACGGATCAGATCCAAAACTGCCGTTCCTTTCTGAACGACCGGATATTCGAGCGGGTCACAGCGCACCTCAGCTTTATCGAAGAATGCCGGTCACGGGAAAAAGAGCTCAAATACGTGAGCACCCATCATGGATTTCCGGTAATGACCCGGCAGGAAATCAACATGATACTTTATGAAATCACGGAAATTCTGACGGAGCCCAAGGACAGGGTACGGGTATCGTACCGGAAGATATCTGAAAACAACCCCCTGCCCCCTCCCGAAACAGCGGCGACGGTTCGCCGTTCGTCAATTCCCAAACAGCAATCTCTGGGGCTTTAGCAATAAGGACAGCCATGACGATCGCACTTGAAAAAATTGACGACTACCGGTGGGAAATCCCCCGAACCGGGGATATGCGGGTTCCGGGCAGGGTGTATGCCAGCGAATCGCTTCTTACAGCCGGAGACAGCCAGGAAGCCTTTGCGCAGGTGGCCAATGTGGCCACCCTTCCGGGAATCATCCGGGCATCCCTGGCCATGCCGGACATGCACTGGGGATACGGATTTCCCATCGGCGGGGTTGCCGCCTTTGACTGGGAAACCGGTGTCATCTCCCCGGGAGGCGTCGGATATGACATCAACTGCGGGGTCCGCCTGGCCGGAACATCCCTTACGGAACCCGAGGTCCGTCCCAAGCTCGAGGCGCTGGTAAACGCCCTGTACCAGAACATTCCCTGCGGGGTCGGATCCACCGGTTCGGTAAAGCTGTCCGCATCCGATGAAAAACAGGTCCTTAAAACCGGCAGCCAGTGGGCGGTCCGCCATGGCCTTGGTGAAGCGGCCGACCTTGCGCATACCGAGGACGGCGGATGCCTGCCCGATGCGGACCCGTCGGAGGTCGGCGAACGGGCGATGGACCGGGGCAAAAAACAACTGGGAACCCTTGGCTCCGGGAATCATTTCCTTGAGATCGGTGTTGTGGATGCCGTTTTCGATGCGGATATCGCAAGAGGATTTGGCCTGTTTGAAGGCCAGGTCACCGTGATGCTGCATTCAGGGTCCAGAGGCCTGGGATATCAGGTCTGCGACGACTACCTGGCGCTGATGAACAAGCTGACGCATAAACTGGATTTCAGGCTTGCAGACCGGCAACTGGCATGTGCCATGATCCAGTCCGAGGAAGGCATGCGGTATTTTGCGGCCATGGCCTGCGCCGCCAACTACGCCTGGGCGAACCGCCAGATCCTGATGCACCACAGCCGGAGAATCATTGAAAGTGTTCTGGGAATCGGGCCCAAAAACCTGGGGTTTCGCCTGATTTATGATGTCTGCCACAATATCGCCAAAAAAGAAGTGCATGAGATTGACGGCAAGGCCCGGACCGTCTGCGTTCACCGCAAAGGCGCCAC
>JBBIPX010000062.1:13949-15420 GCA_037442625.1 Desulfobacteraceae bacterium | reverse complement strand
GCGGTTCACGGCGCCGGCATTTCCCGGAAAGTGGCCAGGCTGCGACCCATTGCTGTTGTCAAGGGGTAAGCAGCTCCAAAGCGAAAGAAAAACAGAAGATATGCATCTCACGGAAACAACCGGAATAGGAAGTATCATGAATCCTGATAGCTTCACGCCACCTGTTGAACAGCGGTATTTTGAGGACTATGTAATCGGCGCAACCCACGCATTCGGCGCCATCACCGTGGAAGCGGATGAGGTCATCGCCTTTGCCAAGCGATTTGATCCCCAGCCCTTTCACACAGACCCGGAGGCCGGAAAACGCTCGATTTACGGGGGCATGATCGCCAGCGGCTGGCATACGGCCGCCTTGATGATGCGGCTTTTTGTCGATCACTACCTTTCCCATGTGGCCAGCCTGGGCTCACCGGGGGTGGACGAACTTCGCTGGCTGAAACCCGTATACCCCGGCGATACGCTCTCGCTTCGCGTCACGGTCATCGACGCCAACCGCTCCCGCTCCAAGCCGGACCGGGGGATCATCCGCTCGGATATTCAGGTGCTGAACCAGCACCGCGATGTGGTCATGACCATGAAGGCACTTAATTTTTTAAGCTGCCGGGAGATGTAAGTTCATCACGGATAACGAACCCGGGCGTCAGAGGCAGGGGCATCAACCCTTGCGGATGGCCTGCATCAGCTCATCGCGGGTAATAATGGCCGAGATATCCGGAACATGACTTCGAATATTCTCCAGCCCCCCTTCCTGCCGATCCACGAGAATGACCACTTTAACCACGTTCATGCCTTCCGATCGGGCCCGTTCAATGGCCTTGATGGTTGAGCCGCCGGTGGTCGCCACATCGTCGATAATGGCCACCCGGTCTCCCGGCTGAATATCCCCCTCGATCCACCGGATCATGCCATGATCCTTTCGGGTTTTACGGATGGAAAAAGCCTGAACCGGATTTTTCTGGAGTTCCGAGACGAATGCCGCGGCAACCGCAATGGGGTCCGCGCCGAAAGTGAGCCCGCCGATGCCGGCGATCCAGGAATTTTGGATTGCCTCATATACAAGATGACCGGTCAGAAACATGCCCCTGGGGCTGAGGGTCGTGGGCTTGCAGTTGACGTAAAACTGGCTCATCTGGCCGGAAACCAGCTTGAAAATCGGCTCTTGGCTGAACTGGAAGGATTTTTTACAAAGGAGTTGGATCAGTTCCTGTTTCATAATTGTCTCTTTCCGTCATTCCGGCATAATGCCGAATACGGTGTTGGTTGATTACGGGCTCCGGCATTCACCCGAGTGACGAGGGTTGGCGCTTTCTGCGAATTCATCATAATTTTAAGCTGTCATGGTGGTAGCCGGCGCGGACGGCTTCCGAAAGCGGTCTTCCAAAGATAAAGTCGAGCATATCCTTTTCAATTCCCGCCTTTTCAACCACCAGCACGCGAATCGATTGATCGTATGCAAGCATTTCCTGGATTG
>JBBIPX010000062.1:0-13849 GCA_037442625.1 Desulfobacteraceae bacterium | reverse complement strand
CTCCCCTTTCCGGAGGGTATATAGATGTCCGGCCGGAATCAGACCCGAATCGATCAACATCCGGTCTTCGGTGTGAAGGGTCGGCCCGCCTTTGTCGCAGCAGATCCCGCAGCGCCTGCATTCTGTAACGGCTGATGGATTCATGCGCCGGTCAATTCCGCTTCCCGGCCACCGGCTGCGCTCCAACCGGAAAACCGCAGCAGGATCAGCAGCCCTGGGATGGCAGCCAGCACGCAGGCGGCAAAAAACCAGTTCCAGCCCATGATCTTTGCCAGAAAGCCGGTGGGCGCGGACGCAAGCACCCGCGGAACGCCCATCAGGCTTGAAAGAAGCGCGTACTGGGTAGCGGTAAAGCGCTTGTGGGTCATACTGGCCATAAATGCGGTAAATGCAGATGTTCCCATGCCGCCCGTAAAATTTTCAAAGGCGATGACGGCCGACAGGGTCGCAACGCTGGGTCCCGTGTACGTCAGCAGCATGAAGCCGGCTGTGGAAACCGCCTGAAGGATTCCGAATATCCACAGGCTTTTTCCGATGCCGATTCGAAGCATCCAGATGCCGCCGATCAGACTTCCTGCAATCGTTGCCCAAAAGCCGAAGAGTTTGACCACGGCGCCGATTTGGGTCTTGGAAAACCCGATATCCAGGTAAAACGGCGTGGACATGGCGCTGGCCATACTGTCTCCGATCTTGTAGCAGAGAATAAATGCCAGTATCCACCAGGCGCCGTTTCGGGTGAAATATTCCCGGAGCGGCGCAAACACCGCCTCGGAAAGGGTTCCGGGCGTGCCGAACGGCTGGTCGGGTTCCCTTGAACAATATGTGGTGATCATACCGGGAATCATGCAGGCCGCCATGATGAGGTACACCCCGGAAAACGGCAGGTGGTCCGCCAGAATCAGTCCGCCGCCGGATGCCAGCAGCATGCCCACCCGGTATCCGTTCACATACAGGGATGAGCCCAGGCCAAGCTCGGCATCGCACAGGGTTTCCCTGCGAAAGGCATCCGCAACGATATCCTGGCTGGCGCTGAAAAACGTCACCAGAAATGCGGCGCCGGCCAGCAGCACCGGATGGGATTTTGGATTGGACAGGCCCAGCCCGGCGATGGCAGCCATCAGGCTGAGCTGGGCAAGAAAAAGCCACCCACGGCGCCTACCCAGAAAGGGAAGTGTCATGCTGTCCAGAAACGGCGCCCACAGAAACTTGACCGTATAGGGAATTCCCACCAGGGACATGAGGCCGATTACCGACAGATCGACCCCTTCTTCCTTCATCCAGGCCTGAAGCACGGATATTGTCAGAAGAAGGGGAAGACCGCATGAAAATCCCATCAGAAAGGTCACCGCCATGCGGCTGGTGAAAACAACCCTTACCAGGGCCATCGGTTTCGGCAATGAGAGATTATCTCGCAGCGGCGCTGTCCAGTTGCACCGGCAAAACCACCGGCCCGAACGCATTCTTTAAATCCAGGAGCGCTTTTCGCTGACGGTTCAGGATATCAAAGAGTTTCGGCGGAATATTCGTTCCCTTTGCATAGGCATCGAGCTGAAGGTCGATCCTGAAAACGATGTTATCCACATACAGGGAAAACTGCCTGATATAGAGGTCTTCGGGATAATCCTTATCGATGATCGACTTGAACAAGTCCTTCAGATCCCCGTACCGGGGAATGAATCCGATCGGGGTTTCAATGGCGCCCACGTCCTTGTTTGCCCGGCGTTCCAGCCAGGCCAGCCAGACCTTTACATCCCGTTTTTCACCCAGCAGTTTTTTCCCTTCACCGCCCCTGGATTCATGGGTCAGGAAATAATTGAGCCCCGCCATCACGGGCTGTTTATCCGCTGCAATCCGGAGATTTCCGAAAAACCGAAACTGTGCGTCCATGTAGTCGCCCAGTGCGCCGGGGATAAAGGGGGCATTGGCCCAGGGCGCTCGTTTGACGCCGGTTGCGCCGACCTCGGTTGCCGTTGCCGCGGAAACAATGCAAGCGCCGATGACCACCCCCTCATCGGATGATTTGGCGGCCCAGACCGGCGGCATGGTGTTGCTGTCCCTGCCGCTGTAGGTAATGACGCGGGTTTCGACACCTTCGGGATTTTCAGCCTCTTCCGAATAATTGTCCAGCGCTTTTGAAGAAAGCGTGCACCTTGAATTGGAGTGGGAAATCGGAACGGGTTTTCCTTTTTCGTCCACCTTTCCCGGCTCCCAGTGCCCCTGGAAGTTGGTGCCTTTGGGCGGCATCGCTTCGCCATTTCCGGCCCAGTGCGGAACACCGGCTTCATCCACCAGGACATTGGACCAGATGACCTCGGTTCCGGGATTTCGAAGCAGGCGAACGAGCTTGGGGTCCCCTTCATGATTCACATCCTCGAGTATTCCGAATATGCCGCATTCCGGGTTGACGGACCGGATCGCTCCCTTGTCATCGATCCACATCTGGGCCAGATCATCCCCGACAAAATAGGTGCCTGCCATGGCTGTTGTGGTTTTTCCGCACCCGCTGGGAGCCGCTCCCGCGCACCAGGTGATGCGGCCGCCGGGGCCTTTGATTCCGGTGATGAACATATGCTCGGAGAGTTGGTTTCCCCGGTTTTCATAAACCGCCTTATCGACCGAAAACCGGTGATTTCCCTTTTTCATCAGCAGCGTGTTGCCCGCATAGGTGCAGTTGAAGCTGTAGGTCGTCTGATAGCTGCGATCCATGAATACCCGGGCATTGGGCAGATCCTCGGAGCGGTTCCGGCCTTCGCTGTGAATATTCGTATAAAAATGTTTCAGGCACTTGGCTTCTTCATCAAAACGGTCGTAAATATTCCGGTAAAGGAGCTCTGCGCTGTGGGTAACGTAAGCCGAGCTGGTGATTTCCAGCGCGGGGTTGGATGCGGGGGACCCGGCAGGTCCGCGGATGTAAAACCCCACCATCATGACCTTGCCGCGCATGATGCCGCCCATTATTTCCCGGATTTCGGCAAGCGCATCCGGGCGGAGCATTTTATTGGCCAGGGAGCTGACCAGATCGCCTTCGTTGGCGATATAGAACGTCCGGTCCAGAATCCTTCCCTGTTCTTCCTTCAGATCGAAATGAATGGTATGGTTTTCCATGGCCAGCCGCATTTCTTCACCTTTTTGAAGGGCAAGGCTCCGGACAAAGTGCCTGTCCGGCTCTGAACCCGTATTGACAAAGACCGCATCCGGCTTGCACATGGAAATGGCATTGGCGATTTTCAGCAGGGCGGCCGTATTTTGAATCTTCCGGATTTTTGCGAGGTTGGCGGCATCCATCATTTTTTCGAAAAGAGATTGCGCCATCTCCAGGCTAGATATCCCGCCGATCGCCAAGGCAATATCGACTCCCTGATTTTTAATAAGCATGATAAGTAACTCCTTGCTGGTTAAATGGAAATAAACCGTAACATATCAAATCGATAACATCCCGAATAAACTCAACCATAGGCCCCGATGACGATTTCCTTCTGACCCCGCTTGGGGACATGATGCGACCCCCGGCTGTCCCGCCAGTACCGGATGCCGCCGTCAGTCCCGAGAGGCTCTATGAAGATTTCTTCCCGCGGCGCCCCCAGTGCCAGAACCAGAAGGATTTTAAGTCGCACGTCAAGGTTCAGGATATCTCGAAGCTTTTCCCGGTTCACGGCCCCCAGCATGCATCCGGCAAGCCCTTTTTCCCTTGCACCCAGCAGAATGCTCTGGGATGCAATGCCGTGATCGCATCCGAAATCCCCGGAAATGGCCGTATCCCCGAGAACAACGATATAACCCGATGGCCGCTCGCCTTCCTGCGGGCCGGGCCAGTCCTTGAGATAGGCAGCCCACGCCAGACAGGAGAATATCTCGGCATTCATCTCGGGATTGCAGCACAGTACATATTTCAACGGTTGCAAATTGGCTGCGGATGCCGACAGACGGGCCAGATTCACCAGTTCGTTCAGCGTATCCAGATCCAGCAGCCGGCTTTGAATGAATCTACGGCAGGAGCGGTTTTTTCGAATCAAATCCTCTAACATGCCACGCCTCCATGACAGGGAAATTTTTCCAGAACAGGCATCTGCTGCCGTAGCCAGAGCAGCACCTTGCCGAATTCGTTCCGAAGTTCTTTCAATGCCAAGCCGCGATGGCTGACCTGGCTCTTTTCAAGCGGAGTCATCTGGGCGAAGGTTTTGTTCAGAGGGGGATAATAAAAAACCGGATCGTACCCGAAACCGTTGGAACCGGAGGCGGATTCTGCGATCATCCCATCGCAGCGGGCCTCGTAGGTCAGGGCCGCGCCTGTTGGCGTGGCAACGGATATGACGCAGGAGAAGAATGCCTGGCGGTCGGTTTTCCCCTGCAGGTTTTCAAGCAGTAGATCGCAGCGCTGGGCATCCGTCAGGCGCTCGCCGCCATACCGCGCCGAATGGATTCCGGGGCCGCCCCCGAGCGCCGGGACAACGAGTCCGGAATCGTCCGCCAGTGCCGGCAGGCCCAATACTCTTGCAGTAAAGGCGGCTTTTTTATAGGCATTGTCGTCAAACGAGGCGCCATCCTCCTCGACAGGCGGAATGGGCCCGAAATCCGAAAGGGTCTTGAGGCTCACCGGGTAGGCTTTCAGCAATGCATCAATTTCAATGAGCTTGCCGCGATTTTTCGTGGCAATCACCAGGGTAACCGCATCCGTCACGGCATCCTCCTTGTAACGATAAGACATGGAATCAGAATGAAACTTGACGTTCTCGTAAAAAGTCAAAATTGTGATGGCAAAGAAAAAAGTTCAAGATCAAGGCGCGCAAATCCTGAGGCATGAGGCGTACATACAGTACGCCGCAATGACGAAGGATGCAGCGCAACGCAGATATTGGACTTTTTACCGTGAAAATAGTCTCAAGTAATGGCACAAAGATAACCCTTGCGCTATGATAGCGTTATAAATTACATGAATGCAAAATTAAACCAAATAGTAAATAACCAGATTCATTATAATTACACTTGTATCCCCGATGTTTTACAAGTCTCAGGTAATAATAATTTAACTGGATTTCTAATTCTTTGGGTTGCTTTTGCAAGTTATGTCTCAAATATAATCATTTTCATATTCGGGGGCGACATGTAATTTGTCATGTTCGTTTACGAAACCATCAAACTTGGTCTCTTTATTTTTTATAGATCATGGCCTGTTCTTTGTAAAGCATTTTGATACAAACCAAATCCGCCCGAGGGGGGGCATCTCGCAGCTCCCCTAAAACCCCGTTATACATAAACCCGCGCCACCCGCGATGACAGTGACGTCACGATTTCATAATGGATGGTGTTCAAAGCCACCGCCATCTCCTCGACCGGGATGGATTCCCCCCCCTGGCTGCCGAAGATCACAACTTCATCCCCGATGGCGACATCCGGAATATGACCCACATCCAGCAGGGTCAAATCCATGCAGATCCGCCCGGCAATTTGCGCCCGGCTTCCCCGGACCAGCATCTGTCCCCGCGATGACAGCAGGCGGTTCAGCCCGTCGGCATAACCGGCAGATACCGTGGCGATGACGGTCGGATTTTCGCTTTGGTATGTCAGCCCGTAACTGACGTGGAATCCGGCAGGAACCATTTTAACCTGAATGACACGGGTTTTGAGCGTCATGGCCGGGGTCAGGGAAATGCGCGTCTTATCGACATCGGCGGACGGATAAAACCCGTAGAGCGAAATGCCTGGCCGGACCATGTCCAGATGGGTTTCGGGCAGATCGATGAGCGCTGCGCTGTTGGCGGCATGCCGCAGGGGAAATTCCAGGCCGTGAACTTTCAGCTTGTCCAGAAATTCCACGAACCGTTCCAGTTGCTGAAGGGTGTAAGTCTTGTCCCGGCTGTCCGCCGTTGCAAAATGGGTAAAAATACCTTCAATTTCAACATGGGGAAGCCTGGATATGGACTCAATCACCCGCTGGGCATTGCCCGGCAGATGCTTTCCCAGAAGCGAAATCCGGGGGCTGTCCAGAAGAAGGCCAAGCCGGCCCATGCCGGTATCCACTTTGATGTGGACTTTTGCCTTTGTCTGAAGCCGCGCGGCCGCATCAGACAGGGAATCGGCCGCCTCAAACGTGTAAACGGACTGGGTAAGGCGATTGGCGACAACCGCATCGCTGTGCTCCGGCGGCGTATATCCCAGAATCTGTATGGGAGCTGAAATCCCGGCTCTGCGAAGGTGAAGCCCTTCATGCATCCGGGCAACGCCGATATGGTCCGCCCCGTTTTCCAGCGCTGCCTGCGCAACCTCTGAAGCGCCATGGCCGTAGCCGTTTGCCTTGACAACGGCCATCAGCCGGGAACCGGGGCTGGTGATGCGCCGAAGCTCCCGGACATTGCGGGAAACGGCTTTTAAGTCTATTTCCGACCAGATCAGATTGGTATTCAAAATGTTATCCTCCACAGAGCTCTTCTTTCAGCAGGCAGCAGGCGATGCGGTACTCCGGCGATCCGTCCGGCAGGTAGCGGATATTGCCCGGCTGGATGATCCGGTTCATGACGCAGCCTTCGGGAATATCAAGTTCAAAAAGATTCGCCTCATGGATTCCCGGAGCCGGAATCAGGCGGTTGTTCTCAAAAATCCTGCTGTGAAGGGGGTAATCTTCACAAAGCGGGCATTGATAAACTCGGCCGTTTGGGAAAATGAAATAATTGTCCGCCACCCTGCCGGCGCACGCGAAAGGTTCGCCAGGCTTCAGGAAAACCTTGGGGTAGGTGACGGAAATTCCCAGCATCGCGGCTTTTTGCGCAACCTTCGGCACCTGGCCAAGCCACTGCTCCGGGGAGACCTGGCCGATTCCGCCCGGTCCGGATCCCGCAGTCCGGGCGGGGTTGCCCCGAATGCCCACAATCTGAATAAAAAACCGACGGATTCCCAGATCCTTCAGCAATTCGGGCATTTTTTCAAGTTCATGGAAGTTGGCGCTGCTGACCGTATAAATCAGGCTGGTGTGAAACCCTCCGGAAACAGCATTGCGTATGCCCTTCAGGCAGGCATGGTAGGAGCCGCCTCCCCGAAGACTGTCGTTTACCTCAGGCGTTGCCCCGTCCAGACTGAAGCTGAAAAAATCGACTTCGTCCGGATTCAGGCGATGGAGAATATCATGAAACAGGTATCCGTTGGTATCAATTGTAATCGATTGATACCCCAGCCGTCCGGCATGCTTTACGGCAAGGGCAAGATCCGGATGCAGCGTCGGCTCTCCGCCCAGAAAGATCACATTGGGCGGACTTTCAGTTCCGGCAAATGCGTCCAGCCAGTCTGTGATCGTACCGATATCCAGGGATTCGGCACCGTGCTGGGATGGATTGATATAGCAGTGGCGGCACCTGAGGTTGCACGCTGTCAGTATATGAAAAAAAACATTGGTCGCGTTTTTTGAAAAGGCAACCGTTTGCGGGGATTTCATCATCTGGATGCGCCTGTAATAACTGACGACCGGATTGTGACTTCAGGTCACCATCAGCGCTGAAATATCTTTCAGCCCAGGAATGACTTCGCCGAGAAGCGCTTTCCGGCAAAATCGTTCGAACTCCGCAAAGTCCCCTTTTGCCCCACGCGCCGCCTCCGCATTTGGATCATGCCTCCAAGCCGTCCAATCAATTTGATACTTCATATGCGAACATGTCTTGTTTTTCAAGATTTTATATTTATTTTATCAACAAAATCAATTTCAACGTCACAGAAAAACGTCCGGATACCGTGTTTTCTGCATCCTCCGTGATTTCAGCATACGGAAAGCACACCTTGTTTCTCAGACGTTGCATTCATTGCCTTCGAACTTCTTGAGAAGCCATCCGGTTTGAAGACATTTGAGACGGATTTTTTTCAGAATTTTGATTGCACTCTTTATGATTTTGTTATATGAAACTCCATGGAGAATATGGAGAAGGGTAATTTATCTATTTTGTTAATGATTCATTAAAAGGAGGAGAAAACATGAAAAAATTGGTTTTAATCATCGCATTGGGAATGTTCCTGGCCGGATGCGCGGGAATCAAACAATCCGAATACATGGACCACGATTCGCACTACAAAACCTGGAGCCATCTGGCATTTAGCTGGTGGGGATACAAGAATGTTACGGAACAGGCTGCTGAAAAATCCGCTCAGCAAAAATGGTGGGGAATTTCATACGCAAGACACTGATATCATTTTTTCGCATCTTGTATGCCGCTTATTTGTGCCGACATTCACCGGTAACGATAAGCAAGCAGGGGGGGGTGGCCTGAGATTTCCGGTTGCCCCTTTTTTGATTTATTAATGCACCCCATCGGCAATTACACAACATATAGATCATGAAATTTCAAAACGGATCTCGGCATGAATGCAAAGCGGGTTTTCCCGTCATCTTAACGAGAAATTTTGCCGATATCGATTCAGCCAAGGCGGATTTGCCTTTTTCCGGCAGCAGGCTTCATTCATGCAAGGTGGTAAAGCGTGTCCGCGTTTATTGATTCAATTTCCTGGATGTCGCTGTTGTCCATTGCCCTTCTCGTTTTGTATCGCCTGGCATCGAAACGGTCTTCCAGACTTCCCGATCTTCCGCTGACGCTCCTGATAGTTTATTTTGGCATCCGTTTTTTTTCCCGCCCGCTGCAATCTCTCCTGGCATCCGAGAACCTGGGCATCTGGCTCACCGTCACCGAATCCATTGTGCTGTCCTGGTCGGTTGCGCGGCTGGTTTTTGCTTTTGCACTTGAATTTCCGATGAAGCTGCGCGGGAAAAGGCCGCTTCCCAGAATCACCCGGGATTTTATCCTGCTGCTGTGTTACGCCATTCTGGTTTTTATTGTGCTGCGCCTGCAGAGCAACATCAATCTGGTCAGCCTGATCACCACATCCGCCGCGCTCACCGTGGTCCTGGGACTTGCCGCCCAATCGCTGCTCAGCAATTTTTTCTTTGGCCTTGTCCTTCAGTTTGAACGACCATTTGACATCGGCGACTGGATTCAGATGGGTGACCATACCGGCATGGTCACCAGCATCAACTGGAAATCCACAAAACTTCTCACCCGGGATCAGACAATGGTCTATGTTCCCAATTCCGAAATCACTTCCCGCATTTTTTTGAATTATTCCAAGCCGGACCGGAAGGTGCGCTCCAGGATAACAATCGGACTGGATTATGACGCGCCTCCGGACCTGGTGAAAAAAGTGATTCTCGACGTGTTGCTTCATCACCAGAAAGTGCTCAAACACCCAGCCCCGGATGTGCTTCTGAGCAGCTTTGGCGATTCAGCCATTGTTTATGACATTCGATTCTGGCACGAAAATTTCTCAAACGAACCCAAGCTCAAATCCGAAATGAACATCCTTGTCTGGTATGCCCTCAAGCGGCATGGCATCGCCATCCCGTATCCGGTCCGCAACATTCACCATGCGCATGAGGAGCGTGCCCACCAGGCTGCCAGGCGTGAACACCGCTGCAATGATATGGTCCGGATGTTTGATAAGGTGCCGGTGCTGTCTCCGCTCTCTTCCGAAGAACGCGCACGGCTTGCCCGCCTGGTCAAGATTGAACCGTTCGGTGAAGGTGAAACCATTGTCCGGCAGCAGGAGGCCGGCTCTTCCCTTTACATCATCACCCGGGGGACATGCGAAGTGCTTCTGGCAAGCGATACCCGTCAATTCAAACAGGTGGCTGTCCTAAAAAAAGGGGATTTTTTCGGTGAAATGTCCCTCTTGACCGGCGAACCGCGGAGCGCTACGGTTCGGGCGCTTGAAGACACCGAGGTCATCGTGATTCAAAAAGACATATTTTCAGAGATTCTTACATCCAATTCAGGGATATCCGAATACCTGGGTCAGGTGCTGGCAGAGCGCCAGCAGCAACTGGCCAGCCGGGGCGGGAACGGCGACGCTCTGGCTGAAGCCTCTCCCGGAGGGTTCATTCAAAGAATCAAAACTTTTTTCGGAATTTCATAACCCCGCCCCTTATCTTTAACGGCTCCGCTTTCCCGCCCTTTTGAGAATACAGTCCTGTTCTCTTTCCTTGACATCGTTAACCGGTTGCCATAGAATTTATTTTTAAAAATGACAACAGGTTGAGACCCATGAAAAAACAAAAAATCAAGTCCATCCGCAATATCGGCATCATTGCCCATATCGACGCCGGAAAGACGACCGTCACCGAACGGATTCTGTATTATACCGGAAAGTCCCATAAAATCGGCGAGGTTCATGACGGCGAAGCTGTCATGGACTGGATGCCGGATGAACAGGAACGGGGCATTACCATTACCTCGGCGGTAACCACCTGCCACTGGAAAGACAGCGATATTCATCTGATCGATACGCCGGGCCACGTTGATTTCACCATAGAGGTTGAGCGGTCCCTGCGGGTCCTGGATGGGGCCATCGGGGTGTTCTGCGCGGTCGGCGGCGTGGAACCCCAGTCTGAAACCGTGTGGCGACAGGCAGACAAATACCACGTACCCAAAATCGCTTTTGTAAACAAGCTGGATCGTATCGGCGCCGATTTTTTCAGAACCGTCGACATGATGCGCTCCAGACTTCACGCCAACGCATTGATACTGCAGTTGCCTGTCGGGGTTGAGGAATCTTTCACAGGCGTGATCGATCTTGTCCAGATGAAACAGATCTTATGGGACGACGACTCGCTGGGAGCCACTTTTACCCTTTCGGACATTGCCGCGGACAGCCGGGAAACAGCTCGGATTCACCGCGAAAAACTGGTTGAAGCGGTTGCCGAAGTGGATGACCGGGTCATGGAGGCCTATCTTGCGGAAATTCCGATAGAACCCGACTTGCTGCTGGACGCCATTCGAAACGCCACCATTGCGCTGAAAGCAGTTCCTGTTTTATGCGGTTCGGCCCTGAAAAACAAGGGGATACAGCCGCTTCTTGATGCCATTGTCCGGTTTCTGCCCAGCCCTGCCGATGTTCCGCCGATCAAGGGCGTTCAACCCCGGACCGGAGAGCTTATCGAGTGCCCGGCAGCGGACAAGGCGCCGCTGGCGGCCCTCATCTTCAAGGTTTCCATGGCGGAAGGCCGCAAACTATCCTTTGTCCGGATTTACAGCGGAAAAATCACGGCAGGGGAAGATGTATTCAATCCTTTCCGGAATAAAAAGGAAAAACTGTCCCGGATCCTGCAGATGCATGCCAACAAGCGCGAGCGCATTGATGAAGCCGGGGCGGGAAGCATCGTCGGCGTCATGGGGCTGAAGGATTCCTCGACCGGTGAAACGCTTTGCCAGCCGGACCACCCCGTTCTTCTGGAAAAGATGGAGTTCTATGAACCGGTCATTTCACTGGCGATTGAGCCCAAAACCCGCTCGGATCAGGAAAAGCTGGATCAGGTGCTGGAAAAATTTCTGGCGGAAGACCCGACCCTCCGGATCAAGGAAGATCCGGACACGGGTCAGAAAATTCTCTCAGGCATGGGCGAGCTGCATCTTGAAGTCATCGTCAGCCGAATGATGCGAGAGTACAATACCGGCGTCAATGTGGGCAAACCCCAGGTGGTTTACCGGGAAACCATTGAGAAGGAAGCGGAGGCAACCGCTGTTTTCGATAAGGAAGTGGCCGGTCAGCGCCATTATGCGGAGGTCTGCGTGAACCTCAAACCGCTTCCCAGAGGATCCGGAAACCGGTTCGTCCTGGATATCGCCGAGAACAGCATTCCCCCACAGTTCATGAAAGCCATTGAAAAAGGCGTTATGGAATCGCTGGAAAGCGGCGCCCTCATGGGATATCCGGTTGTGGACATCAAGGCCAGTCTGGTTGGCGGCGCTTACCGGGATTCGCAGGGAACCGATCTGGCTTACAAGGTCAGCGCATCCATGGCCTGCAAGGATGCCCTGACAAAGGGAGGCCCATTTCTGCTGGATCCCATCATGGATGTGGAGATATTTGTTCCGGAATCATTTACGGGCGATGTCATCGGCGATCTGAACAGCCGCGGCGGAAAAATCGAAGCCATTGAACCCAAAACCGGATTTCAGGCCATTCGGGCCATTGTGCCCCTGGCGCGGATGTTCGGTTATTCGACCGCGATACGGTCCGCCACCCAGGGCAGGGGAACCTTTACCATGCAGTTTTCACACTTTGACCGGATCTAAAGAAATTTCCTTGACAGACTTTTCTTTCTCAGAGGAAACCCATGAAACGATGGATTTATATGATTTCAATGCTGCAAGCTGTTTTTTGGATTGCAGGCTGTTCCACGGCTTATGAGCCAAAGCCATTATCCTTCCGATTGCCTTCATCCTATAACAACGCCGTCAACCTCGATGGCGCAATGATTGCCGCCAAGGCTTACGTCAATTCAGACGAAGCCAAACGAACATTCGGTTTTGATGTTCTGGGAGCCGGCATGCTGCCGGTCCAGGTCATTTTCGATAACCAGGGGCCCCATGAACTTGAAGTCATCGGCAACCAGTCCTTTCTTGAAGACCAGACCGGCAACCTCTGGCCGATTCTGACCACCCGGATTGCAAATGAACGCGCCACGAAATATGCAAGAGCCCGTAATCTTTTCAAGGAAGGGGCGCAGAAGGGGTTTTTCGGCGCCGCTGCCGGTGCTGTTGTGGGCGCTGCCATCGGCATCGTCACCGGCGGCGGAATAGGCGAAAATGCCGGAAAGGGCGCGGCAGTCGGCGCGGCAGCCGGATCCGTGATCGGCGGGGCCGGCGGGTATATATCGGATGACCCGGATAAAACCATTATCAATGACATGCGGGATAAATCCCTTCAGAATGCTGCCATCGAACCCGGAACCCTTGCGCACGGAATCCTGTTTTTCCCGGTGGAGGCCGCCTCCGCTTCGAGTCTTCGGCTTCAAATCATTGAAAACGACACTCGAAAAGTGCATTCCGTCACTTTCAGGTTTTGATGCCGCAACAGCCGCACCCCCCCATGCCGCCGGCCTTTTCAAAGGCTTCCCGACCTTCCCGGTAAGACAGCCAGGCAATGAAAATAGAGCCCAGGGAATCAGCTCCCCCGAACCCTGTCAGCGCATAAATGAGACTGGCCGCCAGCAGAACGCCGGAAAGGACCATGCAGGCGCGGGTGCAGCCCGCATCTGCCAGAATGGCACGGGAATTCAAGGCAGTCCCCGCTTTGACCTTGAAATGGACAAGCGCCCACATGGACCCGATGGAAACCAGGGAAACAACGATCCCCCAGAACGTGGTCTCCGGACGGGTACCTGAATAAATATTGTATAGCGCCGTCGCCGTCAGCCCCGCAGTCAGCAGGTAAAACGCCACGCCCGTCGTCTTCAAAGCCCGCTGCTCGAATCGGTCCGGATTTACATCCCCTGATTGCCGGATCCGGCGAATCATGTGCCAGACGCCGATCCCCGAGATCACCTCGACAAACGAATCCAGGCCGAATCCAAACAGCGAAAGGGTTTTGTCCTGAAACCCGAAAAAAACCGACACCGCGCCTTCAAGCAGGTTATAGTAAATGGTGATCAAGGCCAGCCATTTGGCCTTTTGATAGAGACGGTTCGTTGCTGAATTTTGTATATCCACGATGCGTTTCTCCTGGATCGGGTCGCCGTCTAACGGGCGGCCAGGCTATTTTTCCTTTTTATCGAAGGCATTGACAGACGGCAGCGCGCTTTTTTCTTCCTGAACCCGAATTATCGGAAATATCGTAAAACCCGCCCACCACAATGCAATCGAAAGAAATACATACCGCTGCGTAAACAGATAACGGCCCGGTCCCATTCTCCCATTGGCACCGCCCGCAACAGGGCCGCGGCCAATGACCCCGAATAAGCCGGTCAGCATCGAAATTTCTTTTTTTAATTTGCGGGGGTTATAAATGGATTAACGGCAGGTCCGCCGGTATTGCCGGCAGG
>JBBIPX010000061.1:17579-19357 GCA_037442625.1 Desulfobacteraceae bacterium | reverse complement strand
AGGCTGGTCAATTATAATGGAGACATCTGATGCTCATTACAGACATTAAGCGCGTGGTTGATCAAATCAGCCGAGACAAGGGGATTGATAAAGACATCCTGATTCAGGCCGTTGAGGAAGCACTGAAATCCGCAGCCCGAAAAAAATTTGGAAACAAGATTGATCTTGAGACCCAGTACAATGCCAAAACAGGTGAAATCGAAGTTTTTCAGTTCAAGGAGGTTGCTGAAGTCATCACGGATCCGGACATGCAGGTCACTCTGGAAGAAGGGCGCAAGCTCGATCCCGAATGTGAAATCGGCGACAGCCTCGGCATGAAGATGGATACGGCGGGTTTTGGCCGCATTGCGGCCCAGTCCGCCAAACAGGTCATTATTCAGAAGATGAAGGATGCTGAAAGAGAGGCGGTTTATTCCAGTTTTGTGGACAGGAAAGGCGATATCATCAACGGGATTGTTCAGCGGATCGAACATGGAAACATCATCGTCAATCTGGGCCAGACCGAGGCCGTTCTCCCCGCGGACCAGCAGATTCCAAAGGAGTCCTACCGCAGGGGAGACAGGCTCCGCGCCTATATTCAGGACGTGAAGGAAGAATCCCGCGGCCCCCAGGTCATTCTGTCGCGAACGCACCCCAATTTTTTAATCAATCTGTTCAAGACGGAAGTGCCGGAGATCAGCGAAGGCATTGTCGTGATTAAAGGTGCAGCCCGAGAGCCGGGCGTCCGGGCCAAATTCTCCGTGGTTTCCAATGATTCGGACATCGACCCGGTGGGAGCCTGCGTGGGCGTCAAGGGAAGCCGGGTTCAGAGTGTGGTTCAGGAGCTCCGGGGGGAGAAAATCGATATCATTCCCTGGCACATGGATGCGGCAAAATATGTGTGCAACGCGCTGGCACCCGCGGAAATCCTGAGGGTCATCATTGATGAAACCAAACATGCAATGGAAGTCATTGTCCCGGATGAATTTCTCTCCATTGCCATCGGCAAGCGCGGCCAGAATGTCAGGCTGGCGTCCAAGCTGACCGGATGGCAGCTCGACGTCAAGAGCGAAAAGCAATACACCGATACCATGAAGGAAAATTACGACGTTCTGGCAGCCCTTCCGGGCGTAGGGCCTTTACTGGCGGATGCGCTGTGCGAAAAAGGCTTTTACTCGATCGAAGAGCTCGGCCATGCTTCCGCAGAAGATCTTGCGGACATCGAAGGCCTGGATGAGGAAACGGCATTAAACCTGATCGCTGCCGCAAGGCAGGCGTTCTCGGGTGCTCATAGAAAACGAAGGTCATCCGGGGATAAATTGCCTTCAGCCGGCAAGCCGGCGGAGATTGATGGGCCGGATAAGGATGAGCGCCCTTAAGCCCCGGATAACGTTCCGCGGCAAGCAGATTCAACACACTAACGGGTTTTATGCATGTTCAGAAAGCCAACAGGTTCGGGGCGGTTATAAAAGCTGGATCATCAGAAAAATGCAAGGGGGGTAAATGGCAAAAATCAGGGTATTTGAACTTGCCAGGGATCTTAACATGACCAATAAAGTACTGCTTGAAAAAATGCGGGATCTGGACATTTCCGTAGTCAGCCATTTAAGCTCTCTGGAAGATGAAGACGTTGCCAAAATCAAGGATAATGTCGTCGGTGGAAAGCATAAAAAAGCAGAAGTCGCACCGGCAAGACCAACCATTATCCGGCGCCGCAGGGAAGCTGTCGCCAAAGAAGCGGCTGTCGATGAAAAACCGCCGCTGACCCCGGCCCCCCCGGAAGAACCTGAACCCGTGCC
>JBBIPX010000061.1:0-17479 GCA_037442625.1 Desulfobacteraceae bacterium | reverse complement strand
GCCTGCTGAAACAATAGAACCCGAATCTGAAGATATCGAAGCATCCGGTGAGGATGCGGGCGCCGCTTTGCAGGAGCCTGTGGTGGAAGCGCCGGGGGAATTTGAGGCGCCGCCGGCGGAACCTGCCGCCCTTTCGCTGGAAGCCCGAATGGAAAGGGCCGGAAAAAAGAAAAAGAAACTCAAAAAAGATATGCCGGCCAAAATCATCAAGCTGCCCGTACCCGGCCTAGATGAACCGGCTTTGGCCAAAACGCCCGAACCTGTCCGGCACCCTGAAAAGGATTTGTCCGTCAACAGACGTCCCAAATTCAAATCGGACAAATTCCCGCAGCCTGTTCCCGAAGTGATTCCGGTTGTTGAAAAGCCCAAAGACGTCCTTGTCAAGGACAAAAAGAAAAAGAAGGGCATCGGCAAGGAAACCGAAGAAGAAATTGTCGATAAAAAACTGATTAAAAAGAAGGTTCCCTTTCGGAAAAAGGAAGTTGTTGAAGGGGCTGATCTGTATTCCGACACGCTGCGCAATCGCAGGGCCGGCAAAAAAGGCGGCAAGGGCAGACAGCTTCCGGTTCTGCAAAAACCCCAGTTGACCACCCCCAAGGCCATCAAGCGACGGATTAAAGTGGATGACACCATTGCACTTTCCGAACTTGCCAAGCGCATGGGGGTCAAGGCCAGCGAAATTATCGTGAAGCTGATGGGCATGGGGGTGATGGCGACCCTCAATCAGGTCATTGATTTTGATACCGCGGTCCTGGTTGCCACGGAATTCAATTTCGAGCTTGAAAGAGCCGCTTTTGAGGAGGACACCTTCATGAAGGTCGAAAAGGAAGATCCGGAAAAACGGATCGGCAGGCCGCCGGTGGTGACCATCATGGGGCACGTGGATCATGGAAAGACGTCGCTTCTGGATGTGATTCGAAAGACCCGCGTCACGGAAGGGGAGGCCGGAGGTATCACGCAGCACATCGGCGCTTACCACGTTGCCACAGACCGGGGACAGATCGTTTTTCTGGATACGCCGGGGCATGAAGCGTTCACCGCCATGCGGTCCCGGGGGGCCGGCATCACCGATCTGGTTGTCCTGGTGGTGGCGGCGGACGACGGGGTTATGCCCCAGACCCTTGAGGCCATCAATCACTCCAGGGTCGCCGATGTCCCGATCATCGTTGCCATCAACAAGATCGACAAGCCCGGTGCAGATACCGAACGGGTACAGCGCGAGCTGGCCGATGCCGGACTGATGTCGGAAGAATGGGGCGGGGATACCATTTTTGTAAAGGTTTCCGCCAAGACGAACATCGGCATCGACACCTTGCTGGAGATGATTCTCCTTCAGGCGGAAGTCATGGAACTGAAAGCAGACCCGGAAAGACCGGCATTCGGCCACGTTATCGAGGCAAAGCTGGATATCGGGCGCGGTCCGGTAGCAACGGTGCTGGTGCAGCAGGGAACGCTTCGGGCCGGAGATGCCGTGGTCTGCGGGGTTCATTACGGAAAGGTCCGGGCACTGCTGAACGATTGCGGGGTGCAGGTGGAATCGGCCGGCCCCTCAATGCCGGTGGAAGTCATCGGACTTTCAGGTGTTCCCATGGCCGGCGACGAACTGGTCGCCCTTGCGGATGAAAAAGACGCAAGGCAGGTAAGCCTTCACCGGATCCAGAAACAGCGGTCAAAGGATTTGACCAAGACCACCCGGCTGAGTCTGGATAAACTCTTTGAGCAGATGAAGGATGGCCTGGTCAAGGATCTGAACATCATCATCAAGGCGGATGTTCACGGCTCCATCGAAGCGCTGGGGGATTCTCTGGTAAAGCTTTCCAACGAGGAAGTCAATATCAACGTCATCCATGCGGCGACCGGCGCCATCACCGAATCCGATGTGTCCCTTGCAACGGTATCGGATGCCATCATCATCGGCTTTAATGTCAGGCCCAGCGCCAAGGTTCAGACAATGGCCGCTGAAGAGCACGTGGACATGCGGTATTACAACATCATTTACAATGTCATCAAGGACGTCAAGGACGCCATTGTCGGCATGATGAAATCCACGTTTCAGGAACGGGTTCTGGGCCGGGCCGAGGTGCGCGAAATATTTCATGTGCCCAAGGTCGGAACCATTGCCGGGTGCTCCGTGACCGATGGAAAGATTCAGCGCGGCCGGCTGATCCGGCTGCTCAGAGACGGCATCGTGACGTTTGAAGGCAAAATCAGCAGCCTCAGGCGCTACAAGGACGATGTCAAGGAAGTGGTCAGCGGTTACGAATGCGGCATCGGCATCGAAAACTTTAATGATATCAAGCTCGGGGATATCATTGAATGCTATTATCTGGAAGAGTTTAAACCCGAAGTCGAATAATCAGGGTTATGGTTGTCGGTTACGGAATCATTACTTTCAGACTCCATGATTGCCGCTCTCTCAAGGAAAAAAGATCGGTCGTCAAGGCTCTCGTTCATCAGATTCAGAATCATTTCAATGTTTCTGTTGCGGAAGTCGGCGCCAATGATATCCACCAGACGGCCGAAATCGGATTCGCCCTGGTGGGCAACAGCGGCCCGGTGGTGAACTCCAAAATGGATAAAATATTGAATCTTGCCCATGATCTGCGGATGGCGCAAGTCATAAACAGTGAAATGGAAATGATGTCATTATGAAATCCTATGCAAGATCCGACAGGGTCAGCGGGGAGATCCAGCGGATTATTTCGGATATTCTCCGAAAAGACATCAGCGACCCCCGTCTGAACCGGGTTGCCATCTCCGGCGTCAAGATGTCCAAGGATCTGCGAAACGCCAGAATCTACTTTGCCCTGAGCGATGGCAAATATACCCGAAAGGATGCGGCCGAAGCATTCAACAGCGCCCTCGGGTTTATCAAACGCACGCTGGCCGGGCAGTTGGGCCTCAGATACATGCCGGATCTACGGTTTTATTACGATGAATCCTTTGATTACGGTGCTCATATTGATCAAGTCTTAAAAGCAATTGATACGGCAGATGGATCATCTCATACACCGCTTGAATAGCAGCAGGAATGTGCTGATCACCACCCATGCCGGCCCCGACGGAGATGCCATCGGATCGATGCTTGCCATGAATCTGGCGCTGCTGGGGAGGCATAAGCAGATCACGCTCTACAACGAAAGCCCGATTCCGGCTGTGTATCGTTTTTTGCCGCGGGTTCAAAGCGTGATCAGCCGTCTGGACTTCGCAGCCGCGTTTGATACGGCAGTGGTCCTGGACTGCGGCGACTTGACGCGTGTCGGCGAGGCGGCTGGCATCATCGGCCGGATTCCGGAAATCATCAACATCGATCACCACATTACCAATACCCGGTTTGGAACCTGCCAGATGGTCGACGTCCAGGCATGCGCCTGCACGGAAATCCTCTACCACCTTTTTGACCGGATGCTGATCCCGTTTACACGGGAATTGGCCACCTGTATCTACACCGGAATTTTAACCGATACCGGCTCATTCCGGTTTTCCAATACCAGCCGGGCCACTTTCCAGATCTGTGAAAATATGGTCGCCTGCGGCGTGGATCCGTTTCAGGTGGCCCAGCATGTTTACGGCACCTATTCACTGGGAAGGATCAAGCTCTTGAATCTTGCGCTCGATTCCATTGAAATATCCGATAACGGCAAGGTCTCCCTCATGGCCTTGACGCGTGCGATGCTGGATGAAACCGGCACGCAGCCGGAGGATACGGACGGCATGATCAATTACGCCCGGCGCATTCAGGATGTCAGGATCGCCGTGCTGATTCAGGAACAGTTGAACGGTGGCGACCGCGCCCCGGGTCAGCGGCGGCCGTACCACGTCAGCCTGAGATCGGACGGCAGCGTGGATGTGGCCGCCATCGCCGCCATATTCGGCGGCGGCGGGCACCGGAGCGCGGCTGGCTTCAGCATTGAATCCACGCTGACGGATATCAAGGAGCAGATCCTTCAGATGACAGGCGCGTTATAAGCGTCATCAGGAGACGGACAAAGGATTCAAGATTGGCTGTACAGGAAAAAAATGCATCCCTGAACGGGATACTGGTGATCGACAAGCCGCCGGGGCTGTCTTCAGCCGGAGTTGTTGCCGTTGTCAAACGCCTTCTGAATGTCAAAAAAGCGGGCCATGCCGGCACGCTGGATCCTTTTGCAACGGGCGTTCTGATTGTCTGCGTCAACCAGGCGACCCGGCTGGCCCGCTTCTGGCTGAACAGCGCCAAGACCTATCAGGCGGAGCTCTGCCTGGGGATTGAAACAGACACCCAGGACGCCACGGGAACCGTGATTTCCGCCAGTGAATCCACCGACATCCCTGAAGATACGCTAATTTCGGTCATGAAATCTTTTGTCGGGACAATCCAGCAGGCGCCGCCGGTTTATTCGGCATTGAAACATCAGGGGGTGCCCCTATACAAGCTGGCCCGAAAAGGAAACCCTTTCCAAAAACCGGCGCGGCAGATTCAAATTTACAGGCTTGCAGTTCAGGAAATCGCACTTCCCCTTGTCCGGTTTGAGGTGAACTGCAGCGCAGGCACCTATGTTCGTACGCTCTGCGCGGATATCGGAAAAATTCTGGGGTGCGGCGGCCATCTGAAGCATCTCCGGCGGACTGCCAGCAGCGGCTACACGATCGCGGATGCCATTTCCCTGTCCGATCTGGAAGCGGCGGTCGACTCCGGCGATCCGGAACGTCATCTGACAGGTTTGTCCGAAGCACTGCCGGATATGGTTTCCGTACAGGCAGATAAAGCTTTGACGGATAAGATCAAATGTGGCATGATGATTACAGCGGCGGATGTCCCGCCTTCCTTTCTTTGTCAGGGGAGGGACCAAGTAAAAATCATTGACGGGAACAACCGCCTGCTGTCCATTCTCAGTTATGATCCGGACAAGCACGGGTTTGGATATTGCTGCTCATTTGTGTGAAAATCCCGGCGGGCAGGCGGTTTTTGCCGCGATTTCGGTCTCTTGATGCATGCCTTGAAAGCAGGCGGTAGAAAATGGTCAGGGCTTGGCCCATGGTTACGCATTCATCAACCTTGGGTTCAGCCCGGACAATACAGCAGCACCATGTTGAAGCATTGCGGCGGCCGATAGTTCACCGCAAGATGAGATGAATGCCCGCACGGGTGAAGCGGAATTCACCCATATCACTATTGAAAAACAGGAGGATTACAAAAAGTGGTTTTCAAACCCGAGGACAAGAAAAAACTGATCGACCAGTATAAACTTCATGAAAGCGACACCGGATCACCGGAGGTGCAGGTCGGCCTCATCACCCATCGCATCACCTATCTTACCGAACACCTCAAGGTGCACACCAAGGATCACCATTCGCGCAGAGGCTTGCTGATGCTGGTCGGAAGGCGCCGCAGGCTCTTGAATTATGTCAAAAACAAGGACATTCAGCGGTACCGGACCATTATTGAAACCTTGGGCTTGAGAAGGTAGACTGCAATCACCTTGTCAGGAGCGCCTGATCGCGTTAAACTCAAGGGTTCCATACAGAACTTTGCCCGCTTGCCGGCTTAAGTTTTGTGGTGGCAAGACTCGGCCATACATGCGAATCATCAGCCGGCATAACCAAAATGCGGCGTATTCTCGAAAAAGCACGGGACTGCGTCGCTCAACATAAGGAGGCAAATATATGGAAGTTGTTCTCGAAGCGATACTCGGGGATAAACCGTTAAGCATTAAAACCGGAAAAGTCGCCAAACAGGCTTCAGGCGCTGCCGTGGTTCAGTACGGGGAGACCATCGTCCTGGTGACCGTGGTTTCGAGCACCGAAAGCACCGGGGGGGATTTTCTGCCGTTGACGGTTGAATACATGGAAAAAATCTATGCCGCCGGCCGGATTCCCGGAAATTATTTCCGCCGCGAAATCGGCAGGGGCAGCGAAAAAGAGACCCTGACCGCCAGACTGATCGACAGGCCGATCCGGCCGCTTTTCCCCAAGGGCTACAATTTTGAAACCCAGGTCATTGCAACGGTCCTTTCCATGGATCAGGAAAATGATCCGGACACCCTGGCCATGATCGGTGCTTCGGCCGCGCTGGGTCTGTCCGACATTCCGTTTGAAGGGCCGATTGCCTGTGTCCGGGTGGGCCGCATCGAAGGCCGGCTTGTCATCAACCCGCCCTTGCAGCAATTCGACGCCTGCGACATCAATATCATCGTAGCCGGGTCCGCCACCGGCGTTGTCATGGTGGAGGGCAGCGGGAACATCGTGAGCGAGGCGGACATGCTCGATGCCATTTTCTTCGGCCATCAGGCCATGCAGCCGGTCATAGACATTCAGAAAAAGCTGCGGGAAAGCCACGGAAAACCCAAGCGCGTGTTTTCCATGCCGGAAAAAGATGCGGCCCTAGTTGAAAAAGTCGAATCCCTGGCCGGTCAGCCAATCAAGGATGCACTCGGCATTGCCGATAAAATCGAGCGTTATGCGGCGATGCGCACCGTCAAATCCCAGGTGATGACAGCGCTTGGTGAAGCGTTCGCCGACCGGAAAACGGAAGTTTCGGAAATCCTTCAGGGCATTCAGAAAACCGTCAGCCGGAACATGATTTTAAATGAAGGCCGTCGTATCGACAACCGCAAATTTGATGAAATCCGTCCCATTACCTGTGAAATCGGCATACTTCCCAGGCCCCACGGCAGTGCGCTGTTCACCCGCGGCGAAACCCAGGTGCTGGGCGTGCTGACCCTGGGCTCCGGGCAGGATGAGCAGCGGGTGGAAACCCTGAGCGGAGAAGAATCCAGACCCTTCATGCTTCATTACAATTTCCCGCCTTTTTCCGTGGGAGAGGTCAAAAGACTTTCGGGACCCAGCCGCAGGGATATCGGTCACGGTGGCCTTTCAACGCGGGCCCTTGAAAAAGTGCTGCCGGCCAAAGCCGATTTTGATTATACCATCCGCATCGTCTCGGAAGTTCTGGAGTCCAACGGGTCATCTTCCATGGGGACGGTTTGCGCCGGAACCCTGGCAATGATGGACGGCGGTATTCCCATCAAGGCGCCGGTGGCCGGAATCGCCATGGGACTGGTCAAAGACGGGGAAACCGTGATCATTCTGTCGGACATCCTCGGAGATGAAGATCACACCGGAGACATGGATTTTAAGGTTGCCGGCACCAGCGAAGGCATCACCGCCCTTCAGATGGACATCAAGATTCACGAACTTCCCCGGGAAATACTGGGAAAAGCGCTGGAACAGGCAAGAGCCGGCCGGCTCCATATTCTGGGCAGGATGCTGGCGGCGCTCGATAAGCCGCGGGAAGAAATTTCCCGGTATGCTCCGGCCATCGTCACGATAAAGATCAATCCGGACAAGATCCGGGATATCATCGGTCCCGGCGGGAAAATGATCCGCTCGATTCAAAGTGAAACCAACACCCGTGTTGAGATCGATGATACGGGGCTGGTGAAGATTGCGGCCATTTCAAAGGCCGAAGGCGACGCCGCCCTGAAGCTCATTCAGGGGATTGTCATGGAACCTGAAGTCGGGCGGATTTACGAAGGCACGGTTGTCAAGGTCATGGATTTCGGTGCGTTCGTCCAGATTTCCCCGGGAACCGACGGCCTGGTTCACATCTCACAGCTTTCCACCAAAAGGGTGACAAAAGTGACGGATGTGGTGAAGGAAGGCGATACGCTCAAGGTAAAAGTCCTGGAGATATCCCGGGACGGCAAGATCCGGTTGAGTCATAAAGCGGTTTTGGAAGAGGAGCAATAAACTTTTGAAACCAGGCGACAGGGTTGAAAAAACCCTTCTATCAAACGGCGTCCGCATTCTCTCGCAGAGAATGCCCCACGTCCAGTCCGTGTCCATGGGGGTCTGGGTCAACATCGGCTCCCGGGACGAGACGGATATTGAAAACGGATTGTCTCATTTTATCGAGCACATGATATTCAAGGGCACGCAAAAGCGCTCGGCCTTTGAAATCGCCAAGGCCTTTGACGCCATCGGCGGGTATTCCAATGCGTTTACATCCATGGAAAATACCTGTTACCATGCCAAAGTCATGGGGAACCATCTGGAAACCATGTCGGAAATTCTGACGGATATTTTTCTGAATTCCCTGTTCGATGAAGCTGAAATCGACAAGGAACGCCCCGTGATCTTCCAGGAAATCGGCATGCTGGAAGACACGCCGGATGAATACGTGCACCAGTTGGCCGGACGGTCGTTCTGGGGAGAAAGTCCACTGGGAAGATCCATCCTGGGCACCCGTGACAATGTCCGGCGGTTTGATTCCAAAACCATTCGCAGCTTTTTCAAGCGGCTCTATCAGCCGGATCGGATCGTGCTTACGGCGGTCGGAAACATCGAACATGACCATCTGGTTGATCTGGCCCGTCCGGCGTTTGAAGCCGTTCAAACCAGTAAGCCTGTTCCGGATCGCGCTGTCCCGCTGGAGCGATTCCCGGTGGACCGAAAGATCAACCGGCACCTGAAAGACATCGAGCAGGTTCATATCTGCCTGAATACGCGAGGCTTGTCCACAACGGATCCAGGGCGGTACGTCGCGTCCCTGATGAATACCATACTGGGTGGAAACATGAGCTCGCGGCTTTTTCAGCAGATCCGTGAGCAGCGGGGCCTGGCATATTCGGTTTACTCGTTTGCCGCCTCTTTCGTGGATACGGGCATGTCCGGAGCCTATGCCGGCGTGGACCCCGCAAATGCTTTTGAAACCGTGGAAATCATTTTGAATACGCTGCAAGGCCTTAAAGACAGCCCGGTAACGGCGGACGAGCTCCAGCATGCCAAGGAATTTACCAAGGGAAATCTGCTCATGGCGTCCGAAAGCAATGAAAACCAGATGGCGCGGCTGGCCCAGGGTGAATTTCATTTTGGACGCTATACCCCCCTTCAGGAGATTCTGGACGGGATCGACCGGGTCACACCTTCGGATATCCAGGCGCTTGCCGATGATCTGTTTATAAAAGATCAAATGACATTGACGCTTCACGGGCCGGTGCCGGAAGCCTCTCAATTTGAACAGCTCTTGAAATCCTGATGGCTGTTTTCAACTGGATATGAATGATGGATGCTGAAACAGTTCCGACCATCCGCTTCTGCAGGATCGATCCAAAGGCCGGCGCGGATATTCCGCTGCCCCGCTACATGACGCCCCGGGCTGCCGGCATGGACATTCATGCCGCGGTATCGCAGGATCTGATTGTTGAGCCCGGCGCAATCGCGCTGGTACCAACCGGATTGATGATGGCCATTCCCGACGGCTATGAGGCCCAGATCCGGCCGCGCAGCGGGCTTGCCGTCAAGCACGGGATCGGTCTGATCAATTCTCCGGGAACCATCGATTCGGATTACCGCGGAGAAGTCCAGGTGGCGCTGATCAATCTGGGCAAACACGCTTATACGATCCGGCGGGGAGATCGAATCGCACAGATGATCATTCACCGGGTATACAGGGCGGGTCTTGAAGAAGTCGGCAGTCTGGATGAAACCAGCAGGAATACCGGCGGGTTCGGTCATACGGGAAAGTAGCAGGCAAGTCCGTTGGCAAAAGCCGCTCCTGCAAACTTCATATTGTCTCGGAAGGATGCGTTACAAGCGATGCAAGTTGACGATGTCTGACAAACCGGAATTTTTATCAAATCCGGCAGTGCCGCAGGATTCCGGCATTTCCCTGTGCATGCTCGCAAGTGGCAGCAAGGGCAATTCCATATATGTTTCTGACGGCCGCACCGCCATTTTGGTGGATGCCGGACTTTCCGGAATTGAAATCGAACGCCGGATGAAATCCAGGGGTCTTGCCCCTGAATCTCTCAATGCCATTGTGGTCTCTCATGAACATGATGACCATATTCGCGGCGTGGGTATCCTTTCCCGGCGCTATGGCATTCCCGTGTATATCAGTGAAAAGACTTTCGAAGCAGCTTCGCCCCGGGTGAAAAACCTCAAGAAAACGGTTGCATTCAATTGCGGCGCCTCGTTTCAAATCAATACATTAAAAATCCATCCCTTTTCAATTTCCCATGACGCGGCGGATCCGGCCGGCTTTACGATCGCGCTGAATCAAAAAAAAATCGGAATCGCCACAGACCTCGGGATTGCAACGGCTATGGTCAGGCATCATCTGCAAGCATGCGATCTGCTGATTCTGGAAGCCAATCATGATCCGGACATGCTGATCAGCGGCCCGTACCCCTGGCATTTAAAACAGCGGGTCAACGGCCGAACCGGCCACCTTTCCAACCGGGATTCCCGGGTGCTGCTGGAGGAAATTCAGCACCGGCGGCTTCAGCATGTCATTCTGGCCCATTTAAGCGAAACCAACAACACTCCGGAAAAAGCCCTGGCGGAAGTCTGCCGGGCCGTTGACCCCCTCTACACGCAATTGACTGTATCATCTCAGGATATCTGCAGCCAGCTCGTGCTGCTCAATTCATCACCATCAGAATCTTTGGAGGTTTGTAATGTTTAAAATCGTTCAACGCAAGGAAATGGCAGGCGGAACCATCGTCCTCAATGAAATCGAGGCGCCCCTGATCGCTCAAAAAGCAAAACCCGGACAGTTCGTGATCCTGAAGGCCAATGAGGCCGGGGAACGCATTCCGCTGACCATGGCGGATACGAATCCGGAAAAAGGCACAATCACCATCATCTACATGGTGGTCGGGAAAAGCACGGCCACGTTCAAATCCCTGAAAGTCGGAGAAAGCTATCAGGATGTCATCGGCCCGCTTGGCAAGCCCACCCATCTTGAAAAGCTGGGAACCGTGGTCTGCGTGGGCGGTGGAACGGGAATTGCGGTCCTGCATCCCATCACGCGGGGCCTGAAGGATATCGGAAACAACGTCATCAGCATCATCGGCGCCCGAAGCAAGGATATCCTTATTCTGGAAGATGAGATGAAGGCTGCCTCCGGCAAGCTTCATGTGTGCACGGACGATGGCTCATACGGGCATCACGGATTTGTGACCGAGGTGCTCAAGCAGGTTCTGGAAAAAGAGGACGTCAAGCTGGTGGTCGCCATCGGACCGGTTCCCATGATGAAGTTCGTATCCAAAATCACCAAGGATTTCAATGTGCCGACCATGGTCAGCCTGAATCCGATCATGGTGGATGGCACCGGCATGTGCGGCGGATGCCGGGTTTCAGTCGGCGGGGAAACAAAATTCGCCTGCGTGGACGGGCCGGAGTTCGACGGTCACAAGGTGGATTTCGATGAGCTGACGCGAAGGCTTCAGGCGTATTGTGACGAAGAAAAAAAATGCTATAACGATTACTGTACCCTTCAGCAGGCGTGATTTTAATTATAACTAATCGGTAATTCCCAAGGGGCGATTACTACGGAGGATATCATGGCGGAAAAAGCAGATACCAAAAAAACAACTCCCCGGCAGGCCATGCCGGAGCAGAAACCGGAAATCAGAAGACGTAATTTTCAGGAAGTTCCCGTGGGCTACACCATGGAGCTGGCCATGGCGGAAGCCGGCAGATGCCTTCAGTGCAAAAAACCCGGCTGCGTCGAAGGCTGCCCGGTGGGGGTGGACATTCCCGGGTTCATCAGCCTGATTACCCGGGGCGATATGACCGGCGCCATCCGCAATCTGTGGACGAAAAACAGCCTTCCCGCCGTCTGCGGCCGGGTGTGCCCCCAGGAAATTCAGTGCGAAGGCAACTGTATCCTGTCCAAAAAAGGGGATGCGGTCGCCATCGGAAACCTGGAGCGCTTTACGGCGGATTATGAACGCATGTACGGCACCGGCGAGCTTCCACCCAGGGACAAGCCGACCGGAAAAAGAATAGCGGTCGTGGGTTCCGGGCCATCGGGCCTGACGGTGGCCGGTGATCTGGTCCGAAAAGGCCATGAGGTGACGGTTCTGGAAGCCTTTCACAAGCCGGGCGGTGTTCTGGTCTACGGCATTCCGGAATTCAGGCTGCCCAAGGAAATCGTTTTTTCTGAAGTCGCATTTCTGGAGAAACTTGGGGCCAAAGTGGAGTGCAATCAGGTGGTGGGAAGAACCGTATCCCTGGACGAGCTCTTTGAAGAAGGCTACGATGCCGTTTATCTGGGCGTGGGCGCCGGCCTTCCCAAATTCATGAACATCCCGGGAGAAAACCTGGTCGGTATCCTTTCAGCCAATGAATATCTCACGCGGGCCAACCTCATGAAGGCTTATCTGTTCCCGGAAGTGGATACCCCGATTCCCCTGGGCAAAAATGTCGTGGTTCTGGGCGCCGGAAACGTGGCCATGGACTCTGCGCGAACCGCCATGCGCCTTGGCGCCGACAGCGTTCGGATCGTCTACCGCCGGTCCCGTGATGAGATGCCGGCCAGAAAGGCTGAAATTCACCATGCGGATGAAGAAGGCATTGAATTTTTTCTCCTGACCGCGCCTACCCGCTTTATCGGTAATGAAAAAGGCCGGCTGACGGGTATGGAATGCCTCAAAATGGAGCTGGGCGAGCCCGATGCGTCCGGCAGAAGGCGGCCCGTTCCGGTAAAAGGTTCGGAGTTCATGATGGACTGTGATCTGGTGATCGTTGCCGTGGGCGCCGGCGCCAATCCGCTCCTGACCCAGACGACGCCGGATCTGACACTCAACAAGTGGGGATACATCACCGCGGATCCCGAAACCGGAAAGACCACCAAAAAAGGAGTCTGGGCCGGGGGCGATATCGTCACGGGATCTGCCACCGTTATTCTGGCCATGGGTGCCGGCAGAAAGGCGGCCGACTCCATCCACAATTATCTGATCTGGGGCTGGTAGCCATTCGGCTGTCCGATGTCAAAAACCCGAAACTGCCATGAAAATGACTTCAGACCTTAAGGCCTGACGGATGAATCAACGGCTTGAAACTCCCTGCCCCGGACACCGGGACAGGGAGTTTTTATTGGATCGCGTTTGATTGCGGCCCCCTCTGATTCCGGAAATAAGTTGATCCACAGCAGGCGGGCTGATTCCTGACCGGTATTGATCCACTGACGGGAGGTGTCTGCGGTCAGGTAGCCGATATCTCCGGCTGTATGCTGATGAATTGACTTTCACGTGAAGTTTGCCGGACAGGAGATAGCCGTTTTCCTGCAATTCTCGCCTGTGCAAAGCCTTGAGGGTTAACCGCCGCGGCATCCCCTGCCTTAAAATGGATTTTTCTGCCGGTTTGTCTTGGATCCTGAAAGAGCTGGCCAGCTTCGAGGCCCGGCACTTCGGCAAGCTTCAGCAGGGCCGGGCGCGACGGATAGATCAGATTGCCTTCCACCTAGATAGATGGTGCTGGCCGTGACCCGACCTGCGTTCGTTTAATGATCCGTCAAGGACAGCATGTTTTTGTTGATGACGATGCTGTAGTGCGGCTGAATCCATTCTTGATGTCCGCTTCGAAAGGGAATATAGGCCAGAACCGCCCGAAGCGCCTTGATGCGGATCTGCTGCAGTTGGGGAAATCCGGTTTCAACCGGTTTCATCATGCCGGCCAGGCTGGTTTTCAGGGTATCAACGGCTTCTGAAATCGGCAGTGTGGCTGGATAAAGGGGCCCTGGCGGATTTCCGGATTTCAGTTCCTCCCGGGGCTGCGTCAGGTTCATGCGGACGGACAGCGATAAAAAATCTCTGGGGCCCGGCCGGAATGCCGGCGACCAGAAACGAAATTCCACCTGGTCCCATCCCGGCTGCACAACCTTGGGCAGATTGGCCAGATGAACCAGGTCCGCATAGGACGACAGGGGAATGCCGGAGACATCGGCTTTGATTCGCCAGAACGGCAGGAAAAGATCGGCGTCTTCATCTGAAAGAAAGCCGACCGGAACCGGTTTGAGGCTGTCGCCCACAGGCTGCCAGGCAGAATTGCAGTTGGTGCATGCCAGGACCAGGGCATTTCGCTCCCCGGAAAGATCCCATCCGCAGGAAGGGCAGATGGCGGATAGAAACCGCATCTGCAGTTCCGGCAGGCCTGACTGCTGCAGCGTATTCATAAAAGACGCCGGCAGTATTCCTGAAACCGGACGATTCAATACGGCATCTATTACCTGCTTATCGATATAAAACGGGGAGTAGATCAGGCTGAGAACATCGCCGACATGCGATTGGAGGTGCACTTTCCGGCCGGCTGTTTCCGATTTAAAACGGGCCTCCTGGCGCTTTAGAATGTCCTGAAGGGATAATGCCGGCGCCAGGAATCGTCCGGGGGTATTGGGCGAGACAAAAGCCAGCCGCATGGCCTGCGCCCGCAAGCCCATGGTAACCGGAAAATGCGGGGATTCAACAGCCTGGTGGGTGACATCGACAAACTGGTGCTGGATCTCACTTTCGATGCAGGAATACAGGATTCCCCGGTATCTCCAGTAAGGAAAAAAAACGATATCCTTTCCGTCAGCGACGGCATGAGGGATCACATATCGGAAAACCCCTCCGGGAATCAGACAGGATTTGACCCGGCAGTATGCGCAGGTGAAAATCCTGTCGGTTTCTTTCAGCTCAACCGGCGCGCCGCATTGATGGCATTGGTAATCGATAAGAAGGTCGATGGGCGCATCCCCTGCTATTCTTTCTCGGTCGTTGATCGGCCGCATTCCGGACAGAATCTGTCTCCGGCAGCCAGAAGCTTTCCGCACTGAACGCAGGGAACATGCGTTTGCAGCGGATGGCCGCACTGCGGACAGAATCTGGCATCCGCGGGCACGGCGTTCCGGCACTCGGGACAGGAACTTCTTGACTCCGTTGCTGCGCCCGGCTGCACCGGCTGCATCCCCCCCGCGATATAAGGCGCCATAGCCCCCGGCAACATGAACCCGAGCCCGGTTCCCATGCCTGCCCCGGTCGCGCTTTCGTTTTCAGCGGATTTTTCAATTGCCATGGCGGTTTTCATCTGCATCAGCTTGTTCATATCCTGGATGGCACCCATCCGGCTTCTGTCGTCAATGGCCTGCTGGACTTCCTGCGGGGGGGTGATGGCATTGATGAATAGCTGATCCAGCAAAAGGCCGAAACGGGAAAAATCGTTTTTCAGGCGTCCGGACAGGGCTTCCGACATTTCGTCATATATGGCGGGAAGGTTCAAAACGGTGTCCAGGGTTTCCCCCAGATAATCGTTCATGCGGGAGACAATCACCTGATTGAGGTAGTCGTCGATTCCTGCCGTGCTGACAATTCCCTGCGTACCGACCAGGGAATTGATGAAAAGCTCGGGCTGGATGACTTGCAGGTTGAACACCCCGAAGGCCCGCAGTCGGATGAGTCCAAGCTGAGAATCCCTGAAAGCCACCGGATCCCGGGTTCCCCATTTGAGATTGGTGAATGTTTTCAGATTGACGAAATATACCTCGGCCCGAAGGGGGCTGGTCATTGCCCAGGGCGTGCTGAGGATTTTTGTCAGAATCGGGATATTCAGGGTTTTGAGGCTGTGACGGCCCGGGCCAAACTCAGCGACTGCCTTGCCCTGATAGAAAAAAACCGCAGCCTGGCTTTCCCGGACCGTGAGCTGGGCGCCGAACTTGATTTCACCGGAACCGGTACCCGGAATGCGGTGGACCATTTCCGTGCCGGTTTCGTCAAACCATTCGATAATTTCCAGGAAAACTGCATTATTTGTACCCATGTGGAACCTCCCGATCAAGTCTGGAACAATTCGGTGCTGAGATAACGCTCGCCGGTGCTGGCAAGAATGACGATGATTTTTTTCCCTTTGCAATCGTTGCGTTTGGCCGTTTCCATGGCGGCCCACACGGCAGCGCCGGATGAGATGCCGCAAAGAATTCCTTCCAGCCGGGCCAGGTTTCGGGCTGTTTCAAACGCCTGTTCATTGGTTACCGGAATCACCGCATCTATCAGCGAGCAGTCCAGAACGCCGGGAATGAATCCTGCGCCGATGCCCTGAATTTTATGCGGCCCCGGCTTTCCGCCGGCCAGTACCGGAGAATCCGCGGGTTCAACGGCAATGACGCGGAAAGAAGGCTTCCGGGGTTTGATAAATTGAGAGATACCGGTAAGGGTGCCGCCGGTTCCAACGCCAGCCACCAGGATATCCGCCTGCCCCTCCGTATCGTTCCAGATCTCAGGCCCCGTTGTTTCGCGGTGGGCTTTGGGGTTGGCCGGATTCTCGAACTGGTTGGGCATATAGGCCAGACTGTCGCCTGCAACAATTTCCGAAGCGGCTTCAATCGCCCCTTTTATGCCTTTGGCGCCCGGCGTCAGGATCAGCTCCGCTCCCAGATGTTTCAGGAGCTTTCTGCGCTCGATGCTCATGGTCTCCGGCATGGTCAGGGATAGGCGGTATCCCTTTGCCGCGCAGATAAAGGCCAGGGCAATGCCGGTATTGCCGCTGGTAGGCTCCACAATCCGCGTATCCGGCCGGATGAGCCCTTCAGTTTCAGCAGATTCGATCATGCATGCGGCAATTCGGTCTTTGACACTTCCGAGCGGGTTGAAAAATTCCAGTTTTGCAATAATTTCCGCGCCAATGCCATCGCAGATACGGTTGAGGCGGACAAGGGGTGTGAAGCCGATGGTGCGGTCCACGCGGTGAAATATTTTCATACTTGCCTCCTAATGCGTGATGTGCAGCGATGTTGAAATAAAACTGGATATGTGTTGTAGTGTTTTTATGATTAACCGCATAAAAAGTCAATTCATACTGAGCACGTCAATCAGACTTCTCAAAATTTTCATATTCAGACGGCCATGACAATTCTCTTAACGATCCTTCCCATATTTTTGGTCATTTTGCTGGGCTGGGCATTTCACCAAAGAGGGTTCCTGCCGCAGGCTTTTTTAGAACCCGGTAACCGCCTGGTCTATTATCTGGGAATTCCGGTCATGATTTTTCGCTCGATTGCCGGGACTCCCCTCACCGCCCGGTTTGACATCCGGGTGGTTCTGACATCGCTGATATCCGTCCTTGTCGTGTTTGCTCTGGCCTGGCTTGCGGCCGGTTTTATCCGGGTGGCGCGGACGGGGCAGCGGGGGACATTCGTGCAAAGTACATTTCATGGAAATATCGGATATATCGCGATGGCCATTGCGTTTTATGCCCTGGGAAACGAAGGCCTGGCCCGGACCAGCATCATTGCGGGATTTGTCATGATTCTACAGAATCTTCTGGCCATATTTATATTACAATATTACTCGGATAACGCGAAAATCAAGGGACAGGCGAGCCTTGTTTTTCTGAAAATACTGGGAAACCCCATTATTCTGGCCTCCGTAGCCGGAATCCTGGTGTCATTTCTGGAGATTCCCATGCCAAAGGTATTGGATCAGACGCTGGAAATCATCGGCGGGCTTGCGCTTCCCATGGCCTTGCTGATCATCGGGGCCTCTTTGTCGTTTGACCTGGTTCGATTCCGGATCGGATCGGTCCTTTCGGCAAGTTTTGTAAAGCTGATTGTCCTGCCGGGTCTGGGATTTATCGGATACCGGTTTCTGGGGCTCTCCCCGGCGGACTATCTGCCGGGGCTGCTTCTTCTGGCCACGCCGACAGCGACCATCACCGTGGTGATGGCGCATGAAAT
>JBBIPX010000060.1:0-19362 GCA_037442625.1 Desulfobacteraceae bacterium | reverse complement strand
TATCTCCGGCGGAAAATTGCGGCAGATCCAGCCGCATCATTTCTTTTTCCAAAAGTTTGACAGTTTCCATGACTCCCCCAGTAAATTGTTATCCTAAAGATTAGACTAAAGATTAGACTGATTAATGATCGGGGCATAACGCCCCGAATAAACTATTTATTACACACTATGGCCGCCCCAGCAAGCGATCCAGAATTATGGACGCCGCCGAACGAACCGACAGGTGGTTATACGCCGTATTGCCGCAAATCGGCTCCAGGATATGATCCGCAGCTTCCATGCATTCCCTGGAAAGCCCCCACGCCGTACCGAACACCAGCAGATAGGGTTTTCCTGTTTCCAGCAGTTCCCGGAACCGGGGGATGGAAATCCCCCCGGAATGCTCCCTTGCGCTCGTCATGACCGTCCGCGGATAGCCGCCCGCGCGCAGGGCGATGTCCTGGCAGGTCTTTTCAAGCGAATCCTGGATACAGACCGTTTCCAATGCCTGGCATCGCTTGGGGTTATAAACAGAGCCAAATCCTGTCGTCCAGTGCGAAACCAGTGTTTTTACCAGCGCCTGCTGATCCTCGAGCGGGGTAATGATATAAAGCGCTCTGGCCCCGTACGTTCTGGCCGCCCTTGCCATGTCATGAATATCCAGGTTGGTCACCGCCGATGCGATCACCTCCCCGCGTTTATTGACGACAGGGTAATGGGCCAGCGCCAGATATAGGTTGAGACTGCAAGATTTGGTCAATGTCCAGACGCCACTGTTGAAGAATTCGAACCTCAGCCAGTGTAAGCTGGCGCTGCATCAGTAAATCCCTGCGCTTTAAAACCGTACGGATCAGCGACGATTCCAGCCGCCATTTTTCAATCCGGGCATGATTGCCGGAAAGCAAGACATCCGGCACCCGTTCCCCTTCAAAATTCTCAGGCCGCGTGTAATGGCCGTGTTCCAGAAGATTGTCGCTGAAGGAATCCTTCTGCGCGGACTGCTCACCCCCCAAGGCGCCGGGAATCAGCCGGGTGACGGCCTCCATGATCACCATTGCCGGCAGTTCCCCGCCGGTCAGCACGTAATCACCGATCGATATTTCATCATCCACGAAATTCTGGCAAATGCGCTCGTCAATGCCTTCGTAGCGGCCGCAAATCAGAATCAGTCCGGGCAAAGCAGACAGTTCCGCTGCGATTTCCTGATTAAACGCGCGGCCTTGCGGAGACAGATAGACGGTTCTGGCACCGGGAATTTCCCCTGCGGCCCACCGGATGGCCGCTGCCAGCGGCTCCGGTTTCATAACCATGCCGTTTCCGCCGCCATAAGGACTGTCATCGGTGACCTGGTGCCTGCCGGAGGCAAATTCCCGGATATTCACGGCGGCGGCGGAAATAACGCCTTGTTCAATGGCCCGCCGGATAATGCCATGATCCCAGAAGCGCTGGAACATTTCCGGAAAAATCGTCAAGGCAAGAAAATTCATGGACGGCTTCCAGCAATTGTCCGGTTCCGCTTAATCCCCATATCCGAAGAGCCTTCTCTGCTAAAGGCCGTCCGGAAGCGACACCCGCATGATCCTGCGGATCAGGTCGATTTCCAGAACAACCGAAGCAATGGCTGGAATCAGGGTTTCACCGCCATCCGGGGTTTTCACCACATAAACATCGTTGCTGCCCGTCTCGATAAGGGATGCGACCGTCCCGAGAGGATGTCCGTCCGCCGAAACCACCGCTATTTCTTTGATATCCGCCCAGTAATAGGTGTCCGGTTCCAGTTCGGGAAGGCTGGATTTTTCAACCAGCAGATCCGAACCCCGCAGCAGTTGCGCTGCGGTTCGATCAACAACCCCATTTAACAGGAGAAGCAGCATGCGCTCCTGCGGCCTGGCATCCTCGATCCGGAATTCACGGCTTTGCCCTTTCGGATCCCGGACGATCACGAAACGGCCACTTGCCAATACCGAAAACGAATCCGCCTCGCAGGAAACCTTGACATGCCCCTTGATGCCATGAACCCCGACAATTCTACCAATGGTCACGCAGGCCTCGGGATTCATTTCACTTAAGCAGCCTTATTCAATGATTTCAAGGACCGTCCGTTTTTTGATCTTGGCGGAAGCCGCGCTCAGAATGGTTCGCATGGCCCGGGCCGTTCGACCCTGTTTTCCGATGACTTTTCCAAGATCCTCTTTGGCAACCTTCAGCGACAGCACTGAGGTCTGGTTCCCCTCGATTTCTGAAACCGACACCTGTTCTGGATGGTCAACAAGCGCACGGGCAATGTAACCGATCAGATCTTTCATAGCTCATCTCCTATGTCGGCTGGCGAGAATCCGGAAATGACGTCATGATTTCGGACTTTAGGCCGGAATATCCGATATACCCTGTTTTTTCAATATGCTTTTGACCGTATCGGTCGGCGTTGCGCCCTGGCTGATCCAGTACTGAACGCGATCCGTTTTCAGGGTGACATCGGCCGGAGTGTTCAGCGGATTATAAGTGCCCAGGTTTTCCAGGAATTTGCCGTCCCTGGGACATTGCCCATCTGCAGCCACGATACGGTAAAAAGGTCGTTTCTTTGCGCCGTGTCTGGCCAGTCGAATTTTAACAGACATGTATTTCTCCTTGTAACAATGGGATGGTGATCATCACAGATTATTTAAACGGCGAAAAGCCTCTTCCGAACTTCTTGAGGCCGCCCTTGTTTATTTTCTTCATCATCTTCATGACATGGTCATAATTCTTCAGAAGCTGATTGACATCCTGAACCGTGGTGCCGCTGCCGCCGGCAATGCGCTTTCTCCGGCTGCCGTTGATGATTCCGTGCCTGTGCCGCTCCAGCGGGGTCATGGAATTGATAATGGCGACAACCCGTCCCAGTTCTTTTTCATCCACCTGAAGATCCTTCAGATGTTTGTTTTGACCCACCCCCGGAATCATATTGATGAGATCGGTCAAAGATCCCATTTTTCGAATCTGAACCATCTGATCCCGAAAATCTTCCAGGGTGAACTGGTTCTTCCGCAGCTTTCTTTCAAGATCGAGGGCCTGTTTTTCGTCCACCACGGATTGCGCCTTCTCAATCATGGTCAGGACATCGCCCATTCCCAGAATCCGGGATGCCATTCTGTCAGGATGAAACGCCTCAAAATCGCTGAGCTTTTCACCCACGCCAATGAATTTTATAGGCCTGTCGATGACCGACTTGATGGAAATCGCAGCCCCGCCCCTGGCATCCCCGTCCATTTTGGTCAGAATCACGCCGCCGATATTCAGCGCATCGTTAAAGGCAGTGGCGATGTTCACGGCATCCTGGCCGGTCATGGCATCGGCCACCAGCAAAATATCCGACGGTTGCACCTGCTCCCGGATACGGACGAGTTCCTGCATCAGGTCCGCATCAATGTGAAGCCGGCCGGCCGTGTCCAGGATCAGCGTATCCATGCCTTCCCGATGCGCCCGAATTCTGGCTTCCATGCAGATATCCACCGGATCCATGTCCGGGGTCGAAGGAAACACCGGAATCGAGAGCTGGTCCCCCAGTTTCTTGAGCTGGTCAATGGCTGCCGGACGATAGACATCGGCGGGAACCATAAAAGGCTTTTTACCGCTTTTTCTTAAAAATATCGCCAGTTTTCCGGCAGTCGTCGTTTTGCCGGAGCCCTGAAGCCCAACGAGCATGAGGGAAACGGGTCTTTCGCCCGACAGGTTCAGATTTTCCTGACGGGAACCCATCAGCCGGGTCAGTTCGTCGTTGACAATCTTGATGACCTGCTGGCCTGGCGTCAGGCTGGACATGACTTCCTGACCCATGGCCCGGTCCTTGATATCGGCGACGAATTTTTTGACCACTTTATAATGGACGTCGGCTTCAAGAAGCGCCAGCCGCACTTCTTTGAGTCCATCCTGAATATTTTTTTCAGACAGCGTTCCGTGACCCTTGAGCTGTTTAAAAACCGAATTCAGTTTGTCGCTGAGAGTGTCAAACATAAAAATCCACCAGATGACATTACTAAATCCTTGAAAATAATATGAGAGAAGTGGTATGTCAAGAAAATTGTTTATTTTTCAAGAAAGGCCAAAAATGAAAACCGGCATGAGAACATCCACGCGGATGGACATCAAAAACCTGAGCAAGGAACAACTCGGGGCCTGGCTGGCGGAAAACGGCATCAAAGCCTACCGCGCCGGTCAGATTTTCAAATGGGTATTCTCTCATCAGATGGATCAGTTTAACAGCATGACGGACCTGGGTCAAGAACTGCGAGAAAAACTTGACGCGCATTTTGTTATTTCACGTCTGCAAACCGAAAGAATTGAGACATCCCGGGATGGTTCCCGAAAATATCTTTTCCGGCTGGATGACGGCAACCACATCGAGACCGTGCTGATCCCTGAAAAAAATCACCATACCCTGTGCATCTCCAGCCAGGTGGGGTGCGCCATGGGATGCAGATTCTGCCTGACGGCAAAAGGCGGGCTTGTCCGAAATCTCACAGCCGGGGAAATCGTTTCTCAGGTTCGGGACATCAAAAAACATGTCGGAACAAAGCCGCTTTCCAATATCGTCCTGATGGGAATGGGAGAGCCGCTTGCCAACTATGCGAATGTGGTTCAGGCGATTCGGATCCTTACGGACAGGGATTTCGGGCTCGAATTTTCAACCCGAAAGGTAACGCTTTCCACTGCGGGCCTTGTTCCGGAAATGCTGCAACTGGGCAAGGATGTCACGGTAAACCTTGCGGTATCGCTCAATGCGACGGACAATGAAACCCGCAGCCGGCTGATGCCGATCAACAATAAATATCCCCTGGAAGACCTTCTGGAAGCCTGCCGGCTGTATCCACTTGCGCCCCGGAAGCGAATCACATTTGAATATATTCTAATCCAGGGAATCAACGATTCTCCGGATGACGCCCTGCGTCTGACCAAACTGCTGCGGCCCATCAGGGCTAAAATCAATCTGATTCCGTTTAACGAGCACCCGGAAAGCCTTTTCCGGAGACCCGACGAAAAAACCATCCTGACATTTCAGGATATCCTGATTCATCATCATTATACAGCCATGGTCCGAATCAGCAAGGGCCGGGATATTTCCGCAGCTTGCGGACAGTTGAGGGCAAACCATGAAACCGCTTGAAATCGAGGTCAAATTTTATGTGCCGGATTTCGATGCCGTCCGTGCCAGAATCCGCTCCCTGGGAGCAATACAGCAGGGCGACAGCTTTGAAACCAATATCCGGTTTGACGATGAAGCGCTGCGCCTGACCCGGGAGAAAAAACTGCTGCGCCTTCGGCAGGACGCCCGTTGCCGGCTGACGGTAAAATCCCCGCCGGAGACAGCGGACACCGAATTCAAGATCTTCAGGGAAATGGAAGTGGAAGTCAGCGATTCGCGAACGATGACCGCCATTCTGGAGCAATTGGGGTTTTACCCCGTGCAGGTGTATGAAAAGCAGCGGGAAACGTATCTTTTTAACCGTACGGAGCTTTGCCTGGATACATTGCCGTATGGACATTTTCTGGAAATCGAGGGAGAAAAAGACGATATCCGCAAGGCGGCCGCTGCCATCGGTTTAAACTGGGAGAACCGAATCACCGCCAATTACCTGTCCCTGTTTGCATCGCTTCAAAAGCGGTTGAATCTGCCGTTTGACGATGTCACTTTCGAGAATTTCAAAAAAAAGGAGATTGACGAATTCTCGATCCATGAGATTCTGGAAGGAGAAACTCGATTCCGTGACAAAAATCATGCACAGTCGGGATAATATGTCGCAGAGGCGTTATGGGATTCCCAGGTGGTGACACTGTAAAGACAGGCAGCCGGAGCATGAAACCTTTCCTGCAGCCCGCGCGCGATAAAAAGCGCCAGGTTTTCGGAAGAAGACGGAAAGTGATCCCCGAAACCTTCCAGCTCGTTTAAAAAACGGTGATCCAACTTCTCGACAATGCGTTTGACTTCCTGCTTGATTTCACCAAAATCCAGGAGTACCCCGGCATCGTTCAATTTTTCCCCGCGAATGCAGACTTCGACCTTCCAGTTATGGCCATGAAGGTTTTCGCATTTCTTGTCCACCATTTTCAGTTGATGCGCAGCCGCAAAATGAGAGACGACTCTAAGTTCAAACATCTGTATTCCCCGCTATTGACCAGGACTACCTTCCGGCAGATCCTCCTTTTAAAATATTCTTCAGTTTGTTTGAGAATTTGCCGGATTCCAGTTTCTTGAATTCCCTGAGCAGGTCTTCCTGTTTTTTGCTGAGATGGGTCGGCGTTTTGATGTCGACCTGAATGACCTGATCGCCTCTTTTCCCGTTTCGAAGAGAGGGAATTCCCTCTCCGTTGAATCGGAACAATTCCCCGGGCTGGGTGCCTTTTGGAATTTTCAGGACTTTTTCCCCGTTGAGTGTCGGCACGGTGATTTCATCCCCCAGCGCCGCCTGAATAAACGAGATGGGAACGGCACAGATGACATCCACGTTGTTTCTCTGAAAAAACTCATGGGGCTCGACATGGATGAAGACATAAAGATCACCGGGGGGGCCGTTGTAGGAGCCGGCCTCGCCCTCGCCGGTCAGTCTGAGCCGGGAGCCCGTATCCACGCCGCCGGGGATTTTCACAGACACTTTTTTATGAATCAGGACCTTGCCCGCGCCGTTGCATTCGGTACACGGGTTTGCGATGACCTGTCCCTGCCCCCGACAGGAAGGGCAGGTGGTTCTGACCGTGAAAAAACCCTGGCTTCGGGAGACTTGACCGGTTCCCTGGCAGTGTCGGCAGTTTTCCGGGTAGGTTCCCGGCTTGCAGGCGCTGCCTTCGCACTGCGGACAGGTTGCCGTTTTTTCCAGGTCGATTTCCGTTTCGGTCCCGAAAGCCGCATCCATGAAACTGAGGCGCATATCGTAACGCAGATCGGAGCCTCTCTGAGTACGGCTCTGGGATCGACCGGCGCCGGAAAACCCGAAAAGATCCTCAAAAATACCCCCGAAGCTTGAAAAGATATCTTCAAAGCCGCGGAATCCGGAAAATCCCGCGCCCTCAAGCCCCTGGTGGCCGTACTGGTCGTAAATCTGTCGTTTTTGAGGATCCTGAAGCACTTCATAAGCCTCAGCAGCTTCTTTAAACTTCTCTTCCGCAGCCTTGTTGCCGGGGTTTTTGTCAGGGTGATGTTTGATGGCCTGTTTGCGATAGGCTGATTTCAGTTCGGCCTCGGAGGCATCCCGTCCGACGCCGAGAATTTCGTAATAATCCCGTTTGATCGTCATGAAAAATCCTGATGGTGTCAACTGTTAAATGAATAAATAGTTAAACCGGCGCACGTTAATAACCGTTAAACATTAATGCAATAATTGATGTTGTCAACCCACAAACGGGCGCCGGATGACCGTATCTTTTTTCCAGCGTTCATCATCCCGGTAGGGATATTCGATATTATAATGAAGCCCCCTGCTTTCTTTTCGGTGCATGGCGCATTTGATGATCAACTCGGCAACCATGGCGATGTTTCGCAACTCGATCAAATCGGCAGACACCTTGAAGTCCCAATAATATTCCTGAATTTCACTTTGAATGATTTCAATCCGGCGTCTTGCGCGGTTCAGCCGTTTGTCCGAGCGGACAATTCCCACGTAGTTCCACATGAAGCGGCGAATTTCGTCCCAGTTCTGAGTGACCATGATCAGTTCATCGCCATGAGACGTACCGACCTCATCCCAGTCGGGAGCAACGGGCGTTGCACTGAAATCCATGGTCTGAAGATCCTTTACAGCCTGCTCCGCCGCCGAATCCGCATACACCAGCGCTTCGATCAGGGAATTGCTGGCAAGCCGGTTGGCCCCGTGGAGCCCGGTACAGGCCGTCTCCCCAATGGCATAGAGCCTGTGAATATCCGTACGGCCGCACATGTCCGTGGAAACGCCGCCGCACATGTAATGGGCGGCGGGCACCACCGGAATGGGCCCGGATGTCATGTCCAGGCCGAAACTGAGGCATTTCTGGTACAGGTTCGGAAACCGTGTTTTGATGAATTCCGGTTTTTTGTGGGAAATATCGAGAAACACCGAATCGTCTCCGCTTTTTTTCAATTCGGTGTCAATCGCGCGGGCCACCACATCCCTGCAGGCCAGATCCTTCTGGGGATCGTATTTTTCCATGAAAGCGTGACCTGCGGCGTCCACCAGAACGCCGCCTTCCCCCCTGACGGCTTCGGAAATCAGGAAATTCTTGGCATCCGGATGGTACAGGCAGGTAGGATGGAACTGGACAAATTCCAGATTGGCAACTGTGGCGCCGGCCCGATACCCCATGGCAATGCCGTCTCCTGTGGCAATGTCGGGATTGCTGGTGTAAAGATAGACTTTTCCGGCGCCTCCGGTTGCCAAAAGGGTGATCCTGGCCTCAAAGGTATGGACCTGGCGGGTGAAACGGTCCAAAACGTAGGCGCCGCAGCAAAATGCCTCATGGGTTGTTGTCACAAGTCCCCGTTTCATCCGCGTGGAGCAGGTAATCAGATCAACGGCGACATGATTTTCAATGACGCGGATGCGCTCGTGTTCCCGGACATGCCCGACCAGAATTTTTTCCAGCTCCAGACCTGTCATATCTTGTGCATGGACAATTCGTTTGCGGGAATGGCCGCCTTCGCGGCCCAGATCGAAATCCGGCATCCCCGGTTGCAGATGCGCTGCTTCCTTCAGGTTGAATCTGACCCCGAGACCGATGAGTTCACGAATCCGGTCCGGCCCGGACCTGACCACTTTCTCCACGACTTCCCGGTTGCAGAGGCCATCTCCGGATGCAAGGGTATCCTGAATATGAAGATCAAAGCTGTCCACTTTGCCGAAAACGGAAGCGATTCCCCCCTGGGCGTGGGTGGTGTTGCTGTCCATGATCCCCTTTTTGGTTATCAAAACCACGTCGCCAAAATCCGCAGCCTTCAGCGCAAATGTCAAGCCGGCAACACCGCTGCCTATTACTAGAAAATCGGTTTGAATGTTCACATGAATGCCTTTGGTTGTTGTTTCATCAGCGAATCAACGAATACGACCGTTTCCTTCTGGCAATGTACCCGATCAAAATCCCTGCAAGGAGCACGCCGCCGCCGCCCAGAAACCACTTGAAATACTCGTCGAACATGGCTTTTCCAGCCGCGGCTTCCAGTTGTTCGATTTTTTTTCCCTGGGCGGAAATCCTGGCCAAGGCGCCATCGTAATCAGCCCTGAGCTTGACGACTTCCTGAGAATCATTTTTTAATGTCTGGTAGCTGTCGTTCAGCAACTGGAGCTGCTTGGCGCAGTTCTGCCGGTCCGCGGAAAGCTTATCGTTTTCTTCCTTCAGGCGGCGGACATCTTCCTGGGGCGCTCCGGACTGGTCGAGCAGATCCGCATATTTTTTTTCAAGCGCCTTCAGCGCCACGGAACTCGGTATCTGCGTGGACAGAAAACGGCTGAGGACCCATCCTTCCTTATCGTCCGAAAGCCGAATCTTTGTCCATTCGTCTCCAAACTGCAGGACATTCACCTGATCTCCGGATGCCAGTATGCTGACGATTTTTTTATCATTACCCGGTTCCTTGCGAACCGTAAGCCTGATATTCTCGGAAACATATACATTTTCGGCCCACGATGTCGCGGCCAGCAATAAAATCCAGCACCCGATCAAGACAAAACGCTTCATGGATAACGGCCTCCGAATTTGGGGTTGCCCTGGTCAGCATCAGGGTTTGTTCTGCGTCAAGCTGTATTTTGGTTTGAATTCCCTTGTCCTGTCAATAATTTCTTTTCAATTTGACAGGGGCATGATATTTTTGCATTTTTTGAAGTGTTGTTCATGATCCATCTTGATGCCTTATTTTAAAAGCGGCTTGGGTGACGGGAAATGATTGTTTTTGATTTGAGATGCATGCGGGGCCACACGTTTGAGGGCTGGTTCGATGACGGGAAAGCCTACGAAGATCAAAAAGCCGGGGGACTCTTAACCTGTCCGGTTTGCAATGACGCAGACGTCTCCAGGATACCGACAGCCTTTTCCATTAAAGCCTCTCACCCTGAAAAATCACCCGCCCTTGCGCTAAAGGAAATCGGCAGGCTCGAAAAAACACTATCTGCATTTATCGAAAAAAAATTCGATAATGTGGGATCGCGGTTTGCTGCAGAAGCGCTGAAAATCCACTATGGCGTGACAGAGCCAAGGAACATCCGAGGAACCAGCACGCAAGAAGAAGAAAAAACGCTCAAGGAAGAAGGCATCGAATTTGTCAAGATTCCCGTTCGTTCCGACGACGGACAATGACCCGTCGTCCGTCATCTACTATCCGTCACCTGTTCTGTGTCGCAAGCACCGCACAGCCTGCACCCCGACATGGGGCAGGGCGGCGAGGTCTTTGCCTCCAGTGCCTTGAGGTATTCCTTTTTCAGGAAACTTTTCTTAACCCCGTTATCGATATGATCCCATGGCATTACCTCATTCAGGGGCCGCTGCCGATGAATGTAAAACGAGAGGGAAAAATCAGGTGTTTCCCTGAAAGTTTTTCCCCAGTTCCCCTTGTTATGAACGGCTCTGATGAGCAGATCCGACGCCCTGCGGTCGCCTCTGGACAAAAAGGCCTGAACAGCGGCATGCCTGAAGCTGTTTGCCTCGACCCGAACATTGGGAACATGTTTGAGGCCCCGGATGATTATCGCCAGCTTTTTTTTCAGCAGGGGCATTGCATCCATGGCCGCCCATTGAAACGGCGTCGCCGGCTTGGGAATAAATGCATTGACACTGACTGTCATATCACCGATATGACCCTTGCCCCTGCTGCTTTCCAGAAAAACGGCCTTGACTTTCCGGCAGAGGGTAACAACGGCTTCAACATCTTCAAGGGTTTCCGTTGGAAGCCCGACCATGAAATAGAGTTTCAGGTTCGGAATGCCGGCTGCAACCAGCTCTGAAGCAGCGGTCAGAATCTGGGATTCGGTAATCCCCTTGTTGATCACTCGGCGCATCCGCTCCGATCCGGCGTCCGGTGCGATGGTGGCCGTCTTTACCCGGCTTTGGGCCAGGGATGAGATCAGATCCGGAGTCAATGCATCGGCGCGAAGCGAGCTGAATGATAGCTGAACATCCATCTCCCGCGATTGATCACAGAGGATCCCAAGGTCCGGCAGATCCGATACGGCAGCGCCCACCAGACCGATTTTTGGCGACAGTTCCGCTCCTTTCCGGATGCACGCCTGCAAAAGGGGAAGGGGCCTGAACCGCGGCGGGCGGTATACGAATCCGGCGGAACAAAACCGGCAGCCATGCGCACATCCCCTGCTGACCTCAATCAAGCACGTATTTCCAAATGATGAATGCGGGGTAATCACAACGCTCTGTGTCGGCATATCCCCAAGATGGGGAACATGGACACGGGTGATTTTCCGGGGGGCATTACTTACAGGAGTCAGCGATTCAAGGACGCCTTCGGATGAATAGCTGTCCGCATAAAAAGAGGGAATATAGACGCCGGGAACCGCGCAGGCCAGTTTGGCCAGCAAGGCGCTGCGACGATCGGAGCAGGATTCGACACAGTCGATAAACCGGGGAAGCAGGCACTCGGCTTCCCCGATCAGAAAACAATCCACAAAATGGGCAATGGGTTCCGGGTTGATAAAACAGGCAACGCCGCCGGCAATGACAAGCGGATGCGCTTCATTTCTTTGAGAAGACAGCAGCGGAATTCCGCTGTCCTTAAGAAGGGTCAGCAGGTTGAGATAATCGTTTTCAAAAGAAATTGAAAAGGCGATGATATCAAACTGGTCGATCCTGCTGCCGGACTCAACGGAGGCGGCAGGGCCCGGATTTTCCGGAAGGAACGCCCTTTCACACACCGCGGAGTCCATGCTGTTCAACAGGCGGTAGACGGATTGAAACCCGAGATTGGGCATGCCCACCGCATAATAATTGGGGAAAACCAGCGCAATGCTGGTTTTCCCCTTCCAGTCCTTTCGTATGATCCCGGTTTCGGATTCGGCACGCTGCGGATGGTTTCCTGCCTTGCCGCGTCCCAAACGCTAATCCGCCTTTCTTCTTAAAAAAGTGGGAACATCCAGATCATATTCATCCTGAGTGTTGATTTTGAATCCGCAATCCGCATCCGGAACCGACGCATCATCCAATTTGACCTGCTTGCGGATGAAAGCCGGCTCCTCATAATCGACGATATTTTCCATATCCGACGGCGTAATGTCCCTGAGTCTGCCCCGAAGCGCGGTCAGCTTCCGTCTTCCCGGAATCATTTCGGCGCTGGAGCCGATGCCGGTTGCGATAACGGTCACCCGCATTTCATCCCCGAGATTGTCATCGAATATCTGGCCCCAAATGATTTCCGCATCGTCGCCGACTTCCTTATGAATCCGGTCCGAGGCTTCCGTCATTTCATCCAGGGTAATCTCCCGCGTGCTGGTGATGTTCATGAGAACACCCTTGGCGCCGGAAATGGACATATCCTCGAGAAGGGGATGCTGAATGGCCCTTTCGGCCGCTTCAATAGCCCGGTTTTCGCCGCTGGCAATGCCGATGCCCATCAGCGCCATGCCGGATTTGGACATGGTGTTTCGAACATCCGCAAAATCCAGGTTCACATACCCCGGCATAAAAATCAGATCGGTGATGCCCTTGACCGAGTTCAGCAGAATTTCATCGGCTTTTTTAAACATATCGATGAGTTTTGCATTTTTGGATGCCAGGCCCCTCAGGCGGTCATTCGGGATCGTAATGACCGTGTCCGCCACCTGACGAAGGGATTCAATGCCTTCATCCGCGCACCTGGAACGTTTTTTTCCTTCAAAGGAAAAGGGCTTGGTGACAACAGCGACCGTAAGTATATCCATATCCTTGCAGATATCCGCAATTACGGGAGCCGCGCCTGTTCCGGTTCCGCCGCCGAATCCCGCGGTAATAAACACCATATTGCTTCCTGCCAGCGCATTTCGGATGGCCTCCGTATTTTCAACCGCAGCTTCCCGTCCAACCTGGGAATTTGCGCCTGCGCCAAGGCCCTTGGTCAATTCTTCCCCGAGCTGAAGTTTTACCTGCGCCCTGGAACTGCTCAGGGCCTGTACATCCGTATTGGCTACGATAAATGTGACCCCCTGAAGATTGGAATCAATCATATTGTTGACAGCATTGCCTCCGGCGCCGCCAACGCCGATCACTTTAATAATCGCCTGTTGTTCAGACTCCACATAACTAAAAGACATACCCCTTCCTCCTTAACGCCCCTATAAGCAATTACCGGTTTGGCATATTCCGCATCATTTTCATATCACATCCTTAAACCATTTTTTCATCCGGCTCATGATCCGGTTAAATACGTTTTTATCACGAATCCGAAATTTCCGGGTATTCTGGTGCCTGGCGCCATACAGCACCAGACCCACGCCGGTTGCATACATGGGATTATTCACGACATCCACAAGGCCGCTGATTCCCATCGGCTTGCCGATACGGGTCGGCAGGCTGAAAACCGATTCCGCGGTTTCAATCGCGCCGTCCAGCATCGAGGACCCTCCGGTGATTACCACTCCGGAGGTGATGAAGTTTTCCATTCCCGCCCGATAAATCTCCCGCTTGATCAGTGAAAAAATTTCTTCCATCCTGGGCTCAAGAATCTCGGCCAGAATCTGCCTGGGAAGACTGCGGGACTTTCTCCCCCCCATGCCGGGCACTTCGACCATCTCTTCGGCGTTGATATTGCCGGTCACACAGGTGCCGAACTTCTTTTTGATGGCCTCGGCCTCGGTAAGAGGGGCGCGCAGACCAACTGCAATATCGTTGGTCAGATTGTTTCCGCCAAGGGAAAGCACAAAGGTGTGCCGGATGTTTTTTCCGGAAAAAATCGCCAGATCCGTCGTGCCGCCGCCGATGTCCAGGAGAGCTGCGCCCAGTTCCTTTTCTTCCTCGGAAAGTACGGCTTCACCGGATGCCAGAGACTCCAGCACGATATCAAATACATCCAGTCCGGCGCGATTGGCGCATTTGACTATGTTGTGGGCGGATGTGACGGCTCCGGTGACGATGTGAATCTTGGCCTCAAGCCGGACCCCGGCCATCCCTACCGGATTTTGAATCCCTGTCTGGTCATCCACAATGAATTCCTGAGGCAGCACATGAATGACTTCTCTATCCATCGGAATCGCAACCGCCCTTGCGGCGTCGATTACCCGTGCAACGTCATTTGCGCTTACTTCCGGCCCTTTAATCGCGATAATTCCCCGGCTGTTGAATCCGGTGATATGGCCTCCGGCAATACCGGCATATACCGAGGTGATTTCACAGCCGGCCATCAGTTCAGCCTCTTCAACCGCTTTCTTGATGGATTCCACGGTCGCCTCGATATTGACGACAACCCCTTTTCGAAGGCCGACAGAGGGATGAGCGCCGATTCCGATAATATTGATCTCGCTTCCGGAAACCTCCCCGACAACAGCACATATCTTGGTTGTTCCGATATCAAGACCAACAATTATTTCCTGCTGCTTCGGCATGTCAAATCTCCTTGTGGCCGTCTGAAGGCGGCTCCGCATTCAGTGGACCAATCACGACACGATTAATTTGACGCAGATCAACCCAATCAATGCCCTGAATGAGCTTATTGGTTTTAAAGTACGCAATTATTTTTTCAAGTCTCAAAATTTTCTCCGAATAATCCTGATAGCCAATTTTGACGGCATTGACTCTGAAGTCCTGTACGGGGCCTGAAGTAAAGAGCGTAACGCCTTCTTCCCTGTCCATGCGTATCCGCCGAATCCGTTGCCGGGATAAAATGCAGGAAGGATTTTGCCCCATTTCCAGCAAAGAAAGCACAGCATCATAATTGGCGCTTCTGTGCATATCCCCAAGATCCAAGTCCGAGAAATCGATTCCTTCAATAACAGGCAATTCCACGGAATCTTCGTCCGATAATTCCTTAAAGACCTTTCCCTCCCGGTCAATCAGAAATTTTCTGCCCATATCCAGAATGGCCAGCGGGTCATGTTCCCTAACGGTAATGACCAGCCTTCCCGGAAGTTCCCGGATTATCTCGGCCGCGGCAATCCACGGATGGGAAAGCAGGCATTTCCTTGAAAGCGGAATGTTGACCTGAAGCACATTGGTGTCGGGCCGGATCCGGGCCGTATCCAGAACTTCCTGGACGCTCAGCCGCTTGTTTCCGGTTACTTCAAGGGATGTTACCTTAAAATATGGACTCTGTAAAATAATATCATGGCAGAGGATGAAAAACAAACTCATTAATGCAACTGCCAGAATCCCGGACAGGGCATTTAAACACGAACGCCGGAAACGGGCTCTTTTCATCCGCCGAATCGCCGAATCTCTTCTGTAACGGTTTCGCATCAACACATCAGTTTCCGATCACGATCACTTCCGGTTCAAGGTTCACCCGATACCGCGCTAAAACAGTTTGCCGCACGCTTTCCATCAGGGCCAGGATATCACCGGCCGTCGCAGATCCGCTGTTGACGATAAAATTGGCATGTTTTTCAGAAATTTCCGCACCGCCGATTTTCCGGCCCTTCAATCCGCAGATATCAATCAGTTCACCGGCTGTTTTTCCGGCCGGCGGATTTTTAAAAATGCACCCGGCGCTCGGCAGCGTCCCCGGCTGCCGCAGTTTCCGATTTTTCAGGATTTCCCTGGCCTCCTGCCGCAGTTCCGCGGCACTTGCCCTGACAAGAGAAAAGCAGCCGGACAGGATAATGGTCTGGCAGGGCACGGATTTTGGACAGGATATTTGCGGAAGCACCAGCTTTCGATAGGAAAAACACAGGTCCTTTCTGTCGATGGTCTCCATCCGCCCATCCGGATACAAGACGGTCACGGATGATAGGACATCCGAAATCCAGCCAAGCGCGGTTCCGGCATTCATCCGAATGGCGCCGCCCACGGTTCCGGGGATTCCCAGCGCAAAACCCATCCCCTTCAGGCCTTTTTGAATGGCATGGCCGCACAAAAACCGCAGGCCGATTCCGGCCATGGCCGTTACCATTACCTCAGAAGGACTTGTGTTTTCGATTGAAATTTCGGACAGCCCCGGCTTCAGGCAGATGACAACACCTGCTATTCCGGCGTCGGTCACGATCAGGTTTGTTCCGCCGCCCACGACATGGTAGGGTATTTTCCTTCTGATCAGGCCTGAAACCAGCGCAGCCAGATCATCAAATGTCTTTGGTTCGGCGAATGCTTCAGCCGGCCCTCCCACGCGAAACGAGGTGTGACGCGACATCGGCTCATCAAACCGAACCCTGCCGAAGGTCACGCCGGCCAGCCATCTTCTATCATCCGCGTCCATGGATATGAATTTACCCCGAATCCTGAGTCAACCGGCTTCTGCGGCCCGTCATTTATCGTTTGCCAACTGTTTCAGAACCCCTTCCCCCACTTTCCAGACATCCCCCGCCCCCAGGGTCAGGAGCACATCCCCTGGAGTTAGAATGGACTGCAAATGCGCCGGCGCTGTCAGCACATTTTCAAGATAAAGCACATTTTTGTGGCCGCGGGATCGAATGCGTTCGCACAAGGCCAGCGCACTGACCCCTTCGATTTTTTTTTCACCCGCCGGATAGATCGGCAGGACCACCAGCACATCGCTTTGATAAAACGCCCTTGTAAAATCGTCAAAAAGTGCCCGGGTCCGGCTGTAGCGATGCGGCTGAAAAGCGATCACCTTTCTGCGATCCGGCCAGCATTTATTGAGGGCTTCCAGGGTGTTTCGGATTTCCGTTGGATGATGCCCGTAATCATCCACAACGGTGACGCCGCCGGCTTCGCCCTTGATTTCAAGACGCCGCTGCACGCCTTGAAGGGTTTCAAGCGCGCTTCGAATCTTTTCAAAAGGGATGCCCAGTTCCAGCCCGACCGCCACACTGGCGGTGGCATTGTATACATTATGGAGTCCGGGTAGGTTCAGCAGGATGTCACCCAGGCATTTGCCCCGGAAATCAATGCTGAAACGGCATCTCATTCCCTGGAAATCCACATTTCTGGCCTGATAGTCCGCCTGTGAACTCATACCGTAAGTGATAAACCGTTTCTTGATTTCGGGAATCAAATCCTGAATCGGTTCATTGTCCAGACAAAGAATCGCCAGGCCGTAAAACGGAATGCGGTCGATAAACGACAGGAACACCGATTTGATATGGTCCATATCCTTGTAAAAATCCAGATGTTCCCGATCAATATTCGTGATCACGGCTATGGTCGGGGAATACTTCAAAAAAGACCCGTCGCTTTCATCGGCTTCCGCAACGATAAAATCGCCTTTACCCAAAACCGCGTTGGAGCCGATGCTTTTCAGCCTGCCGCCGATCACAACCGTGGGGTCCAGCCCCCCCTGATCCAGAACCGAGGAAACGATGGATGTTGTCGTGGTTTTGCCGTGAGCCCCGGCAACCGCAACGCTGAATTTAAGACGCATCAATTCCGCCAGCATTTCCGCGCGGGGAATAACGGGAATGGATGCTTTGCGGGCAGCGGCCACCTCGGGATTGTCGGAACTGATGGCGGATGATACCACCACCACATCTGCGCCCTGAATCTGCTCGCCGGAATGCCCCTTGTAAACCACGCCCCCCAGTTTTTTTAACTTTTCCGTGATGTCGGACGACGCATCGTCAGAACCTGAAACCTGGTAGCCGATGTTCAGCAGCAGTTCGGCAATTCCGCTCATGCCGATGCCGCCGATACCGACAAAATGAATATGATAGGTTTTTTGATACATATGCTCACAACTTTCTTACAGGTTTATTCCAAAAGCGGTCGTAAAGCCGGCTCCGGAAAATTTGCGGTGATGACGGCGCTGTTCCCGGTTTATTTTCATACCTTTCAGGTAAGGGTGATAGATTCTGGAATCATTCATCCGACAAGCGCATAGCAGTCGTCCGTGATGGTTCCAGCAGCACGGGGGCTGCCCAGTTCTCTGGCGCGAAAAGCCATTTGTTCCAGCACGGCCGGATGCGATGCCAGAAACAGAATCCTTTCCGCCAGCGCGCTTCCGCTCAGATCGCTTTCAAGGATCATCTCGGCCGCATGCGATTGTACCAGGCGGGCGGCATTCACTGCCTGGTGGTTATCTGCCGCATAAGGGAAGGGAATCAGTATCGCGGGTTTTCCAATCGCCATGATTTCGGCAACGGTTGTTGCTCCGGACCGGCAGATCAAAAGATCCGCCTGTTGATAAAATTCTGTCATATTCTGAAAGAATGGCCGGACGACACTGGAAATCCCGCAGCGCCGATAGGCGTCCTGAACCGCCTGCAGATCCGACTGGCCGGTTTGATGAATAAAGTGAAACCCCGTGTCCTTTAACCGGGAAAGTGCCTGAACAACCGCCAGGTTGAGGGCATGTGCGCCCTGACTGCCGCCGATGATCCCGACCGCAAACGGCCGCCGGCCGCTACCGGCGCCATGCCGGCGGGAAACGGCTTGAACGGCGCATTCCTGAATTTCTTTTCGAACCGGATTTCCGGAAAAACGGATTTTGGGGGAAATGGATCTGAAGCGGGTGCTTGAAAAAGACACATGAACGCGCGCAGCCAGGGGAAACAGCACCCGATTGGTAATTCCCGGCTGGATGTTCTGTTCGTGAAGCACGATGGGGATTCGAAGTATCCAGGCTGCAAGAATCAAAGGCCCGGAAGCGTAACTGCCGACCCCGACAACCAGATCCGGATCAAATTTACGCAGAATTTTCAATGCTGCCACCACCCCTTGGGGAAGCCGGGAAAGGGCGCGCAGTTGCTGCCGGATTCCCTTCCCCTTCATCCCTTCCGCAGAGATGCATTCCAGCCGGAATCCGTGTGCGGCCAGCACCGTTTTTTCAAATGGCCTGCCGGTACTCACAAACAAAACAACATTTCCGGGGTTTTTTTCCAGAAAAGATTCCGCAATGGCGATTGCCGGGAACAGGTGCCCGCCGGTGCCGCCGCCGGCCATCACAATCCGAAGTTTTTTCGCGGTGACATTCGATTTTTCCAAGGGCGTCATGATGGCTATGTTTTCCCCGACCCGATGTTCATCAGAATCCCGATGGATATCATGCTGACCAGAAGCGATGTCCCGCCATAGCTGAGAAACGGCAGCGGCAATCCCTTGGTGGGAATCAGCCCCAGCGAAACCCCCAGATTGATGCAGACCTGAAGACCGATTGCAGCCGTAATACCCATTGCCAGGTACGACCCGAAAAGATCATGGGTATTTTTTGCAATACTCAGGCCGCTCCACAGGACAAGGCCATACAAAAAAAGGACGCACAGAACCACGACCAGCCCCAGTTCCTCGCCGATGACCGAAAAAATGAAATCCGTATGCGGCTCCGGCAAAGGGCTTCAAAAGCTTTTTTATCTGCCGGAGCCG